>LKND01000064.1 GCA_001564275.1 Natrialbaceae archaeon Tc-Br11_E2g14
GCGACAGTCACGTTCGGGGAACAGTTATGTGGCTTTCACCGTAACGCCTGGACGTGGCTCCCACCGAACGCGACCGTCGGACCGTCCTCGCTGGCGGTGTCGGCACCGTCGTCGCCATCGTCTTCGGGGGTATCTTCTTGAACGGCTACAGCAGACGGAACCACCTTCGGATTCGGTCACTCAGCGTGGTCAACGAGACCGACGAGCCGGTGTCGGTGTCGGTGTGGGTCGGGGAAAATCTCGCCGAGGCCGAGGAACGGGTGCTCGACCTCGAGCCAGCGGGCACCACCGGCGACGAGGGAAGCATGTTGGGCCCGTGGCACAAGCGCGCAGGGGAGTACGTCGTTCGGGCCTCAGTTCCGGGCCACGCGCTCCACCTGCGCAACGCCGATCTGAACGAGGCGATCGACTCGGGGTGGGGCAGTGACGACGTGGCGATCGCCTGCACCGTGATCCCGGCGGGTCGCCTCGAGGTCGACATCGAGGCAGTCGAGTGAGCGGCGTATCGGGGCGACTGCGACGAGGGAGACCCTACTGGCCGACAGGTTCGACGATCTGGGTGTACTGATGGGGACTGGCACCCGGATTCAGGTGGTGAGCTACGGAACGAGTAGGACAGGAATGTCGTGTGTCTCGAGCATTCGTTCGGTCGTATCGCTTTCGAACAACTGCTCGAAGAACGATTTCTCTTCGTATCCAATCACGACGAGGTCGATGTCACGGGATTCGACGATCTCTTCGATCCTCTCTCTGAGGGCCGGTTTGGAATCGGCTCCGGACCCCAGCTGATGAATTTCTGCCTCGACGGAGGCGGCCTCTCGCGCTCCCATGGATTCGATTTCGGAGGCAGCTATTTTCGCGGGACCCTCTTCTCGGTCGGCCATGTGGACAGCGACGATCCGCACGCTATCGTCGCTGCCGAACAGGCCGATTGCAGTCCTGACTGCCTGTTCGCTGACTGGGTTCACTGCGAAGGGTACCAGTATCTCCATACGATTGCTTGTACCGAATCGAACAAATTAGTTACTGTAGACTCCATCGAACGTCAGTACAGACCCGATCGTACGACGGCTGTGCGATCTACGTATAAGCCGTTTTAATTGTCACGCTTCCGTGGCGGTCTCAGCGTCGTCGGGTTCGCTCGGCTCGTCGGGTTCGTCGGCGACCCGTTCCATGGCGAGTCCAGCGATGCCGGCAGCAGCCAGGCCGATCCCGAGTGCCCGAAGCTCCCGGAGGTACGCTGGTTTCACACGGAGGTCGTCCGCGTTCTCGAAGTTCTTGCCGATCATTTGCTTGATGATCCGCACACTGAGCTGCGGGATGAGAGCGGTCAACAGCCCCTGACCGATCATCCATAGTGCCCCGAGTCTACGGCATTTCGAACCGTCCATACTACAATATCGGCTGACCTGAGGAAAGAAGCTTCCGTTGAATCCCCCATTCCGGGAACGCCGAGCGCACTCGGTCTGTGCGTGACGACAACGATCCCTGTAGTGCCGACCGATAGGAATTATCCTGGGAGGACGCCCCCGTATTGTGCCCTTTTCCCCATCAGCATCGACACTGGGTTGATTTTCCATCACGCGACATCACCAGGCCCACATCACGTGAGGCGAGCGAAAGCGAGGGCGGAAACCAACAGCAATATCGATAGCACGATCGCGACTGCGTGGCCAGATACCGAAGCAACCGGTCCCACTCCGAGCAACGAAACCGTACTGACGATGACCGCAATCACCCCAAATCCGATCCAGTAGTGACGCCAGGACAGGGTCGTCTTGGGGGCCACGCCCAGATAGACTTCGAACTCGCTTGCCGTCGGCGTCAGCGAGACAGTTCCCCGCGCACGATCGTATTCGACGATTCCGTCCCGGTACAGTGTCGGCAGGTGCGACTGGTAGAGCGACGTGTACACCCGCTTACGCTGTTTGTACGTCACCTCTGCCCTCGAGACGCCGTTCTCCCTGGCGGCTATCCACTCGGCGAGGTCCCGAAGTCTGACTGGCTGCTCAGGCGACTCACCCAGGTATTGGAGTGAAAGGCGACGACGACGATTCGACAGCGTCTGGAACACCGTGTCTCTCGACAGGGATCCGTCGCCCGTCGAAACTGGCTTGTCCTCCCGAGCGTCGTCGTTACCTGGCGCCGTCGCTGTCCGCGGTTTACGCATTCCCCCCATCGAATGATAAACGTCAGCTATCATGATAGCTCTTTCTGTCGTGAACGTTACCTCGTCGGTGACGACCCCGGCCCCGATCTCCCGGCACGGCCCTACCGGACGGCCAACAGCGCCCCTCGAGTGATCAGGTCTGCAGATGGTGTCCCGAGGGGTTGTGCAATGACGTTCAGTGGCTACGACAGGTGACTGACTCCCAAAACGTCCAAGCGATCGTCTGATGCGGTCCGCTATACCGTTTACCAGTGATTGTCCGTACCGGGTCGGCAATCATGGAAAGAGGCGATCAGAAACCGTCTCATAGGACCCCCAAAAGTACGTCCCGACGAGCCACCGCCACCCAAGCGGCACCCGGCGGCACCTTAGGACCCCATTCCGCTACACCGTCCAGAGGCAGTAACGGGATGATCGATTGGGAGCGGGGAATCGTCGATGGGCTCCGACTCGAGGGGCACAGGCAGCCATCGCTCCGCATTCACCCCGGGGTAGCAGCCGGCCTGCACGACGGAGGTGAACGGCCACTGACGATTCGAGCGGCGGTAGGAAGTCTACAACTACCAGCGTTGGGCCCGCAGGGGACGTATGCATTCAGGAACGAGCCCCCGTGCGTCCGTCTCCAGTGTAAAAGACCCGAGGTACACGGGCGAAAACCGCTGTATCCCCTGCACGGTTCTCAACGTCGGCATCGCGGCAGTGTTCTCGACCGCCGTCATCGCTACCCTCATTCCGAGCGGCCCCACGCTCGCCATTGGTGCGGGGGTCGGGACGTTCGCCGTCGCGCTCGCCCTGATCTACTTCCGTGGGTATCTGGTTCCCGGCACGCCCACGATCACTAGACTCTATTTCCCGGAGCGCCTGCTGGGGCGCTTCGATACGCCGTCCCATCACGCCGGGTGGGAAGACGCCGATCCGCGGAACCTCCTGCTCGAGCTCGGTGTGGTCATCGACGATCCGATAGCTGACGATCTGACGCTCGACCCAGGCTTCGTGTCGGAGTGGGAACGCGCGACCGAGCGTCACTGGGCCGACGAATTGGCCCTCAGGACGAGTCTCGCCAACCTCGCGGGGATCGATCCGGATCGGCTCGAGTTCGAAGATCGAACCCGTTCGTTCGCCGCGTGGATAGACGGTGCACGCCTCGCAACCTGGCCCTCACGCGCCGCGTTCGTGACCGACGTGGCTGGGTCGACGATACTCCCCGATTGGGATCAAGCGTGGGATCGGCGCCCACTCGCACTCAGAGCCGACATCTTGAGCGTACTTCGATTGTTCCTCGACCGGTGTCCCGCCTGTGACGGACGCGTCTCGCTCTCCCAGGAGGTCGTCGAGTCCTGCTGTCGAAACCGGGATATCGTCGCCGCGACCTGCCGTGACTGTGACGCACGCCTGTTCGAGATGGACGTCGATCCGACGCTGCTCGCGACGGAAACCGACCCCTTCGACGACCGGTGAGGAACGTATGGTTCGCGAGCGGCCCGAACCGACCTCCTCCCGGTGGTGCGCTGCCTGCTGCGGTCGGCGATCGAGCCCCTCTTTGGTGCCGGCCCGCTCGTTCCTGACGTTGTGAGAACTGAAACGAGTTCGACACTCACACAGCGAGACGGCTCGTCACCGATTCTGAGCCGTGGTGTCCGAAGGGTCTGGCATGGCGTGTAGTGGCTACTACGGGCTCGCTTTCAGTCTCCGAACGGGAGCCTGCCTGTCAACTGCTTTTTTACAGCAAAAAACGCATCGTCGAGCGCCTCATCTCGACGACCCCCGACGCGGACCCTTCCTCGACAACGCCCGACGCACGTACCAGCGGTTCGACCAGAGCTGGGAACCGACGGCGACGGCGAACGTCCCGAGGGCGACACTGACCCACAGCAGTGGGTCGACAGCGCTCACGAGCGGCAGCTCTAAGAGCGCCGCGAGGACGATCAGCAACGAACCGATGCCGAGGCTCCGGTAGAGCTCACCCCAGGTAAGCCCGACGCCGGTGACGACGTCCATGTACCGATCTACCTCGCGGGCGTGGGGACACAGTGTGACCGTCTTCGCCTCCCGATCGTAGGTGACGACGCCGAGTGACTCGAGTTTCGGCAGGTGTGTCTGATGGAGCGAGCTGCGGACGCTCTCTCGCGTGGCCTTCTGTGGCGGTCCCCCGGCCTCCGTGGCCGCGACCGCGGCCGTCAATTCCTCGAGTGTCACGATGCCGTTGCCTACCTCCGTGAGGTGGCGAAGTGTCTCGCGACGGCGGCCGTTTGCGAGGATTCCGTATATTTCCCCCTGGGCGAGTGTGTTGGTTCGGAACATGGTCGATCGATCCCCGCTGCAGAGTCCGGGGTCGATGGCGGTCGTTCGTCACGGGGCCACGTCAGCATGGAGTCCGTACCGTCGACCGACGGGTGATCATACCGGGCCGAAGGCGGCCCGACCCGGTTTCGCGACAGGCGGTAAGCCCAGCTGTCCGTCGTCGAGTCGACCCGGTAGGTCCGTCCAGCTATAGTAGCCACTGCACGTCATTGCACACCTGATCGCCAGACGAATCGGCGATCAGTGACTAACTCGTTTCAGTTGTTCCTATATCACCACCTCGAGCCAACAGGGCTGGCTTGCTGTGACGCTCATTCGACTCGGATCGGCGGTTCGACGGGCCTACTCCGACCGAACGGGCCGTTTCGGCCACGCCGTAGCGCCGATGGTCCCATTCGGAGATGACGTGGCTGCTCGTAACTACGTCCGCATCTCACCCCAGTGAGGATAACTGAGCGAACGAGGGCCTCGTGGGCTCACTCGATCGTTCGGGAGCAAATCATGACTGACAACAACGACAACATTGGACTGTCACGCCGACGCCTGCTCGGCGGTATCGGCGCGATCGGCGTCGCCTCCGCGGGGGCGGGACTGGGCACGACAGCGTACTTCAGCGATCAGGAGCGCTTCGAGGGGAACACCCTGACTGCGGGCACGCTCGCGGTGAACGTTACCCAGCGCATCGTCACCGTCGACCAGGACGGTATCGGCCCGGACGAGCAGGCGTGGATGGAGGCCGGCGACGGCGCGGCCGTAGTGACGACCGACCCGATCGTCATCGAGGACGCCAAGCCCGGCGACGAGTACGAGGTCTGCTGGGAGGTCGAACTCGAAGGGAACCCCGGATTGGCGATGGTGTCGGTCGACAACGTCTCCGACCTCACGGGTGCAGAGGCCGAGATGGTCTTCGCCGATGACCTCTACGACGTCGATGACGACGAGGACATGGTCACGCTCGGTGAGGCCGCAGAGGCCGTCGCGACGCTGACGCTGTGTGACGAGGACTCTGGCGAACCAACGGGCGAAGAACTCGACGTATTCGAGGGGAGCCTCGGCGATCTGCTGGCCACGCTCGCGGATGGCCTCGCGGTGCCGTCCGGCGAAGAGGACGGCGAGGATGTGTTCTGTCACGACACCGAGTGTCCCGTCGAACTCTGCGTGAAGATCGAGATTCCGACCGACGTCGGCAACGAGCTGCAGGGTGCGACCTCGAGCTTCGACCTCGAAGTCTACGCCGAGCAGTGCCGCCACAACGACGTCGAGACGTTCATGGGCGAGGTGGATCCCGAACCCGACTCCGAGGACGCGAACTCGACCTGAACTGACATTTGAATTACTCCCACCCGGTGACACCTTCGGTGTGGACCGATCTACCTGGAGCGGCGGTTCGACTCCGCCGGTGGGATTCCCCGGAGGGGGACAACCATGACAGATATCAACGACAACCTCGACCTCTCACGCCGGAAGCTCCTCGGCGGCCTCGGTGCCATCGGCATCGCCTCCGCCGGTGCGGGACTCGGCACGACCGCCTACTTCAGCGACGCTGAATCGTTCGATGGCAATACGCTCTCCGCTGGAGAGCTCCGGATACACGGTAGCTGGCAGCAGCTCTACTACGGCGCGGACCAGTCGGTCCGCCCCGAGGACTACGGCACTGCCGGCCGCCCCTGGGTCAACGCGTTTCCGGATGACACCCGAAACGGCATCCAGTCACTGGGTGACCTACAGTACGTCGACGACCCCGAGGACGATCCGGCGCTCGGCCGAAACGTTCCACTGACCTGTGCGGAGTTCGATGATCTCGGCGACGCCCCACGCCCGGTAATCGAACTTTCGGACATCAAGCCCGGCGACGAGGGTGAGGTCACGTTCGGCTTCACGCTCTGTGACAACCCCGGCTACGTCTGGATGAACGGCGCGATCACCGACCAGACCGCCGGTGCGGGCGAGGGCCAACTCGCGGACTATCTCCGGGCGAAGGTCTGGCGCGACGAGGACTGTGACAACGTCTTCGACGAACTGGAGCCGTCCGATCTCCTGTTGCTGATCGACGTCTCCGGGTCGATGTTCTACGAACGCTACGGCGTAGACGTTCTCGACGAGGAGATCGTGATCGACGGTGGATACGGCGAAACCTCGTACGACGAGACCACCACGATCGATCTCGTCGAGCAAGGCGTCGTCGAGTTCATCGATCTACTGCTCTCGGAGATCGACCGCGACGACGACATCGACCCCGGTGACTTCCGCATCGGTGCCGTGCTGTTCAACGGGTACGCCGACAATGACCTCGACGAGCCGAACCTGGTGGAAGTTCCGTTCACCACGGACCTCGAGGACCTGATCACGCTCGATTCGGACGACGAAGCCCCGCTTCGAAACCTCCGCGAACAACTGGTGGATATCGTCGGTGGTCCGCTCGATCCGTTCGATTCGGCAGGCGGCATCGACGTCGGCACCGCTCTCGAAGAGGGATACGAAGCGGCTATCGACCTCTTCGATTCCCGTGCCGATACGTCCCGAAGCCCACAGTCGATCACGTTTACCGACGGCGAACCGTTCCCGCCGGACACGTCTTCGATTCCGATGGAGCGATACGAGGACCTCCTCACGGTCGCGAACGACCTGCGTACGCACGAGGACTACCCCTCGAGCATCTTCATCATCGGCGACGATACGGGGTTCTCGGAAGCCGAGTTTACCCAGCGCGTGATGGCCGGACCGGCCAACCTTCCGATCGACGTCAGCGGCGCGACGAGCGCGGAGTTCAGTGGCGACCCGTTCGCCTTTGGAGGGGATCCGGCGTTCTTCTTCAACATCGAAGACCCGGCGTCGATTCCCGGGCTTTTCGCCCAGGTCGCGATCGAAATTCTCCCAGAGGAGGTCGTCGCTTGTGGAACCCTCGCCGAGGTGTTCGATGTCCTTGGGAGCGCTCCCGGACGGATCATCGACGCCGTACCACGCGAGGACGGCATCGACTGCTTCGAAGCCGAAATCACCCACTGTATCGGCTTCAGCTGGGAGTTCCCGATCCGCTCGGTTGATCCAGCGGCAACGATGGACAACAACGACGTGCAGGACGCCTCCGTCGAGTTCGATCTCGGCCTCTACACCGAGCAGTGCCGGCACAACTTCGTCGAGGACCCGACGCTGGCAGACTGATCGACGACGGTCGGTCGATCTGGCGATGCCAACACCCCATTTGGAGCACGGCGGTTCGACTCCGCCGGTGGGATTCCCTTCGGGGAACACAAATCATGACTGACGACAACGACATTGGACTCTCGCGTCGAAAACTTCTCGGCGGCCTCGGTGCCATCGGGATCGCCTCTGCGGGCGCAGGAATCGGGACGACCGCCTACTTCAGCGATCAGGAGTCGTTCGACGGCAACACGCTGACCGCCGGCCAGCTCGATCTGAGCGTTACCTGGCAGCAGCTGTACTACGGCGCGCCGCAGTCGGTGCGTCCGGGCGACTACGGGGAGGCCGCGCGCCCGTTCGTCAACGCCTACCCCGACAGCGACGGCAACGGCCTCCAGTCGTTCGAACGCGAGGAGGGAACCGAGGAATACGTCAATCTCAACGAGTACGACGACCCCGAAGACGCTGCGAAGGAGGGCCGCAACCTCGAGTTCACCTGTGAGGAGATCGCGATCTTCGAGGAGCCCTCGTTCGCGCCGAATCGGGATTCACTCATCGAACTCGATGACGTCAAGCCGGGCGACTGCGGCGAGGTCACCTTCGGGCTCAAACTGTGTGACAATCCCGGATACATCTGGTTACAGGGCGAGTTGACGAGTGAATCCGACGGCGGCCATCCGGAGAGCGATGGACCGGAACTCGCTGACGAAATTCTGGCCAGCGCATGGTACGACCTCGACGGCGATAACGTCTACGACGAGGGTGAACCTCAGATCGTCGCCGGGACGCTGCGTGAGGTTCTCGAGGAGTTGAGCGACGGGGAGTTGCTGACGTATCTCCCTGAAGCGGAAACGTCGGAGCCAGCGATGAACACGTCCGACGTCGGTCAGGTCGAGGAGTGCATCGAACTGACGAAGATCGACGACGACAACATCGGCGAGTACGTTTCCGGGCTCGACGATCCCAACGACCTCGAGGGCGGTGAAGCGTTCGTCTTCTCGGACGAAGGACCCGACGGATCCGACGTCGTCATCACCATCGAAGACGTGATCCTCGAGGACGGCGACGTGATCGGTTTCGACTGGTCGAGCACCGTCGGAATCTGTCAACTCGATATGAAGGGTGGGAACGACTCCCTCACGACCACCTACGTCTGTGATACGTCCGGCACCGCGTTCACCCCGGAAAACGACCGGAACCCCAACCGTCTACGCCACGGACTGAGCAACTTCACGTTCTTCCGCTGTGACGTGACGGAGGAAAGCGGGAACGGCCTTCCGATCCTGGAGAACGGTGGACGCTGCTTCCAACCGTCGAACACCCGATTTATCGGGTTTGAGTGGTGTCTGCCGATCAGCGTCGGCAACGAGGTGCAGGGCGACTCGCTGTCGTTCGACCTCTCGTTCTACACCGAGCAGTGCCGCCACAACCCCGACCCGGAGAATCCCTTCGCGAACGATACGGCGTGATCGACCGGGAGAATAGCGACGACCGATCGATTCCGCAACCGGGTCCGATCGAGTTGGCTCCAGTAGATCGAGACGGCACCAGTGGACCGAGACCGACGGTAGGACGGGCCTGCCGTGACCTGCGTGGACGGTATCGACAACCATGCCACGGACCGTTCGGACGGTATGGCGTTCTTTCATATGCCCACTGCCAGCCCACTAGCATCGAAGACTGACTATCGACGCACCAGCCCCTGTGGCCGTCGACCGCGAACATCAATCCAGAGGACGACAGTGAAACACCGAATCCCCGACATCAGCCGCCGACAGCTGCTCGCCAGCGTCGGCGTCGCCGGTTTCGCTGGTCTCGGCTTCCGACGGACGGCCGTCACTGGAGCCCCACCAGCGTACACGGACTATACGTACGCCCGGACCGACGACGGTGGCCCGCGGCTCCGAGTCGCCTGGTACAGCACCTACAACGGACGGCTACTGAACTCGACGCCGACGACGACCGACGAGACGCTCGAGGAACTCCCGTCCGAACTTGCAGACAACGTCCCACCGGCGGAGTACGTCGACGAGTACGACACGGAAACGCACGGCCCGCTGGTCGCGGTGTCGAACGCGCTTCCTGGCGACTCGGGGACGATCGCCATCGGGCTGATCGCCGAGGAGATGGACGCGCGGGTTCGGCTGTTCCCGACCATAGCCGGTGCGTTGAGCGAAGTCGTCGACTTCACGTTCTGGTACGACACCGGCCCGTTTGGCATCGGCAGCTGTGCGGGAACCGACGCTATCCCTTCCGATCCCGACCTCGAGCTCACGCTCGCCGAGTTCGCCTCGCGGTACGGAACCGACGGCCTTGAAATCCGACACGGTACCCGAGATTGCCTCGTGGAAGGTGAGCGACGCTGTCTGGGCATGGCCTGGCGGATCGACGAGTCGGTCAGCAACGAGTGGCAGGGTCGCGGCCTCGAGTTCGATTTCGTGGTGACCGCGCGCCAGTGTGGAGGGCTAATATGACTGGTGAGTCGACCCGACTGAGTCGGCGGCGAGTGCTCGCTGCAATCGGCGGAATCGGGGCCACCAGCGGGGTCGCCGGTGCTGGCACCGCGGCGTACTTCGCCGACGCGAAACGAGTCACAAACGGACTCGAGACGGGTTCGGTCGCGATCGCTATCGACTGTGATTCGTGTTCGTTCGTCGACGATCAGGTGAGCTTCGCCGTCGACGGAATCGATCGCGGTGAATCGGGGAGTGTGGCGGTCTCCATCTCCGTCGAGACCAACCCTGCACGGCTCTGGTTGCGGAGCCTGTGTCCACCCACTGACGACCCCCTTGGAACAGCACTCGAGGCCGTCTTCAGCGTCGACGGCGATCCGATTGCATCGGGCAGCCTCAGCGACGTGTCACGAGCGCTCGCGACGGGCCGCAGAGTCGACACAGGGTGTACGACGCCGGGAGAGGGAATCGAGCTCGAACTCGACTGGAAACTCCCGGCTGACGTCTCCCTAGCTGTGGCCGGGGAGACGGCCACGTTCACCGTCGAATTGGTCGCCGAACAGTGCCGACACGTCGAGGAGGCCGACGTGATCGATCCGTTCGCTGGCGTGGCCCCCTGTGAGGTGTCCCCGGAGTGTGTTTCCTGCCCCGAGGACGACGGCGAGCGTGTCGCCAGCGCCACGTTCGAGTACGACGGCCCCGGCGGTGATGTCGAGCTGGAACTGCGCCGGGGTCAGGGATCTGCCGAGGGCACCCGGACTGTCGCCCCTGGCTCGCAGTTCACCGCCGTCTTCCACGACCCGCCGTCGATCCAGGGCGACGCCGACTTCGACGTCATAATCGACGACACCACCGTTGGCGCGTTCCACATCAGTTGCTCACGGCCATTCGGCCCCGGGCTCGTGATCGGGGACGGAACGCACACGCTGACCGTTCTCGAGGCGTTCGACACCGACGGCAGATCTCTCTGTGGGGTGACCCAGTAAATGAACTTCAAACGACTCGCAAACGCACTCGGACTGGTGGTACTGCTCGCCCTCGTCGTCCCATTCGTGATCTACGCGGTGCCGGGGATGATCGGCGCTGAGTACAGCTTCGTCGTGCTCAGCGGCAGCATGGCACCCGCGATCGATCCGGGTGACGTGGTGATCGTGGGTGAACGCGATCTCGCAACGATCGAGGAAGGCGACGTGATCACCTTCGTTCGCGGCGACGCCGAGACTCCCGTCACGCATCGCGTCATCGGGATCGAAGAGCGGGACGCGGCACCCACTTTCGAGACGAAAGGCGACGCCAATGCCGAGGTCGATGCGAGCCCAGTGCCGGCGTCGAACGTGCTCGGGGTCGTGGTCCTCACCATCCCGTATATCGGGTACGTCATCCAGGCAGCGGACGGTCCGGTTGGATTCGCCTTACTCGTGGTCGTCCCCCTGGCGCTGTTCGTCGCGTCGGAGCTTTGGACGCTGTTCAGGACGAGCCGTGCCACCGACAGCCAGCGTGGCGATCCGGCCGGTGGCCCCGATTCCCCCGTCGAAACCGGTGGCGAGAGCGCAGCGGTCGGCGAACCGGGGACCATTACCTTCTCCGCTACCGACCTGAGCTTCTCGGCCGGGATCCTGGCGCTCGTGAGTCCGTACACGATCTACGTCGCCCTGGAGCTGCGAACGGCGCTGGCGATCTCGGTGGCGTTCGCGGCCACGTTCTCGTTGGTCGCCGTCGGCGGACTGTGGCTCACTGCGCGATCCGCCGGGACTCGAGTCGGTGACGATGGGGAAGACGATGCCAGTGACGACACCTCTCGAGCAATCGACAAGCCACGCGAAAGCACCCACTCTAGCTCCCCGGGCCTCGAGTCCAGCGCTGCCGACCCGACTGTCGGTCCATTCGATGGGTTCGAGCCAGCCACCGAGTCGATCGACCCGGCGACCGATGGCGGACGATCGGCGGGTGAGACGGAATGACCGCCACTCGAGTCACCGTCCTCTTGATCTGTCTGATCGTCGCGACGAGCAGCTTCGCCGGCGGTCTCGCGACAGTCGCCGTCTTTTCGGATACGGCGTCGGTAGACGGATCCTTCTCCACAAACGAGTCGTTCCCCGGGGCACTCCCAGACACCATCGAGGGACCACCAGAGGCGGTCGACAGTGCTGGTGGCGAGGGCGCCGAAATCGATCAGAAACGCGATCGTGGAGCGAGTAATGAAACTGACGGGACTGACGAACCCGATGGCGAGGCGGAAGCCTCGGGCGGCGACGGTGGTGAGAAGCCCGACAGCGAGGAGGGTGGGGACAGCTCGGACGGTTTGGAGACCGACTCGGACGACGACGGGAACGAATCCAGCCAGGCAGTCGACGATGACGATGAGGGTACAGCCGCCGAGGAGAGCGGTGAGGCCGCCGGTGACGGTACTGTCGAGGAAACAGACGGTGACGAAACTGACGCCGAAACCGACGGCGACGAAACTGCTGAGCAAGAGGCGATCAATGACGGAGCAGAGGAGGAAACAGATGGCACTGCGACCGACGAGGACCACGTGGCCGAGGGTGGTGACGAGACCGATGGTGAAGCGGAGGCCTCGAGTGATGACGATGGTGAAGAAATCGACACCGAAGAGCGTGAGGACAGCTCGGACGACCCGGAAACCGGCTCGGCCGACGACGGAGACGAGTCCGACCAGGGAGCCGACGATGACGGGGCGGGCAAAGCTGCCGGGGAGGGCGATGAGACAGACGGCAACGACACTGACGACGAAGAGAGAGACGACGATACCCACGAAGAAACCGACGACGGCGACACTGACAACGAGACCGTCGGTGACGACACCCACGAAGAAACCGACGACGGTGAGTCGACTGCTGAAGACGCGACCGTTGACGGGGCCGACGACCAGGCTGGTGGTACTGTAACCGGCGAGGGAGACGAGGTCGACGAGGATGACGAACCCGACGGCGACGTGGAAGATACCCACAGCAACGAGACGGATGGGGCCGAGTCCACCACAGCGGAAACCCTGTAGCGGGAGCCGTTTCGTGCAGCATTCGATCAGCGATCTGCGGTCTGTTCACACAGTGCCATTGAGGGCGTTCGGGCGGGCCAGCTCGTCGTCATCCAGCCGAGCTCCCGACCGCGTAGGAAGGAAGCCCTGGTTGTCCTCTGTTCAAACAGCGAGCGAATCCCGCCCTTTAGCGCGAGCATAAATCGCGTCACTTGATTTCGTAGCCGCCGCTAATCGGGAGAACTGGATTTCATACGTTCGTCGATGCAGCCCCTTACCGAGGCTGGATAGGTTGATGTGATTTTCGTCGATCCATTCGACTTGATCCTCCCGAATCGACATCTGCTTCCGTTTTTCACGTCACTCCATCCCCGCTGCGTTGGACCCCACGGAGTCAGCGACCCTGGGTCACATGATCTCGTACTCACCCCGTCGTCTGTGAGTACTCCTCGACCCACTCCTTGAGACTCAACCCCATCGTCGCCTGCGTGATCGCGTTCGAACTCGCTGCATTGGCACTCTTGAGGAGTTCGGCCTCGAGCGTGCGCGTCGGCACCTCCCCCAGGAAGTGCGGAATCGCCCGCTGAACCGCCAGCGGACAGCCCACTTCGTGGGCCAGGGCGTACCCCGAAATCGAGTGGGGAATCTCCTCGCTGCAGTACGTCGGGTTCGGGTCGACCAGTTCCTCGTCGACGAACGCGACGTACTCGTAGCACTTGCCCACGTCGTGGAGCAAACACGCCGCGACGAGGACGTCCTCGTCGGGCTCCGCTCCGTGGAACTCCCGCTGGACCGCGGCGGACTCGAGGGCGATCTTCGTCGTCCCACGGACGTGTTCGACGTTGTCGACCTCGTGGATGTTCCAGGCGTAGGGGACGTCGTGGATGTCCCGCCAACCGCCACGCTCGAGCGCCAGTCCCCACGCCTCGAGCACCTGTTCGCGCAGGGCCTCGTCTGCGATAGTCTCGAGTTCGGGGATCGCGTCACGGACCTGCTCGCGGTAGTCGGGACCGGGGACTGACACGGTCTCAGCCCTCCGTTCGGTCGACGTGAACCGTCTCTTGGCCGATGAATCGGGGACGGTTCTCGATGGCGAGGAAGTTGTCCACGTCCTCGCGGGCCTCCCTGGCCTTCCCGCGGTCGGGATCGTAGTCCCGAGACCCCTCGCTGCCGAGGGCATCGTACAGGGCCTCGAGGTCCTCGAAGTAGAGTTCGGCCACGCCGTCGAACTCGCTGTGTGCAGGGTCCGTGGGGACGACGGTGGCGTAGCGGACGACGCCGTCGATCTCGCGAGCGATCGGGGTGTGGGTCTCCTGCCAGTAGTCGACGAACTCGTGGTGGGACAGGTCGTCCTGGCGGACCAGGAACGCGGAGTGCTTGTAGAGGCCGGTGGTGTCCCCGTCTGTCTCGTCCGTCTGGACGATCTCTTCGCCGATGAACCGGGGACGGTCCTCGATGGTGAGGAAGTTGTCCACGTCCTCGCGGGCCCTCGCGGCGACCTCCTTCGTGGGATCGTAATCCCGAGAGCCGGCACTTCCGAGTGCGTCGTGGAGGTCCTGGATGTCCTCGAAGTAGAGTTCCGCCAATCCGTCGAATTCGGCACTGTCGGGTTCGGTGGGAAGCACGGTCTGGTAGCGGGTGACCCCCTCGATGTCGCGAGCGATGGGCGTGTGTTCCGTTTGCCAGTAGTCGACGAACTCCTCGTGACTCATGCCCGGCTTCGCCACCAGCAACGCGACGTGCTTGTACATACGCGAGGCGACGTTAGGTGTCAGTAAAAAAGGTGAGGGAAGTCACTCGAGGCGGACCAGGTTCCATACAGACGGGCGGTTCCGGGGATGGGCGTGGTGAGACACGGGAAAGGGTACGACGCTGGCGGTCGATGGAGGTGTCGATCCAAGACTCCAGATGGCATATCAAAAGGCGACGGTACGCGAAGCGTAGTCGACCCTCCGCCGAACAGCCCGGTGATCCCGAACCGTGCGCCACCACGGTCTATGCCCGTGGCAGCGCAGATACCCCGCACACAGCAGTGGGGATGTTGATCGCCATTGCGCTCCGGCCAGTGGGCGGCGCAACGGTTTTCCCGGATGGCCACACACCTGCATCCATGCATGTCCTGTTAGGACTCGAGGGGAGCGACGAGTCAGTCGAGACACTGGAGACGACGATCGAGCGAGTCTTGGAGACGGGCGACGACTTGCTCGTCGCCGTCGTCGACAAACC
This sequence comes from Natrialbaceae archaeon Tc-Br11_E2g14, assembly GCA_001564275.1. Classification (GTDB taxonomy): domain Archaea; phylum Halobacteriota; class Halobacteria; order Halobacteriales; family Natrialbaceae; genus Natronosalvus. The sequence continues at coordinate 15,287 of LKND01000064.1, forward strand.
CGAAGCGTCGCGGTCGCCCTCGGCGGTCGTCGACCTCGCGAAAGCACGGCTCGAGGAAGCGGGCATCGACGCGGAGGTTCGCCAGCTCGAGGGTGATCCGGGAAGTGAACTGGTCGACCTGGCCGAACGCGAGGGCGTCGACCAGCTCGTCATCGGCGGGGGTACCCGGAGTCCCATGGGGAAGGTCCGACTCGGCCCAGTCACCGAGTTCGTCCTGTTGAACGCCACGACGACGGTCAAACTGGTTCGATAACGATGCGAGAACACAGTAGTCGAGTCTATCCGGAGGAACCGTGTGGCCCGTTTCCAACGCCGCCCGGGACCTACACCGACCCGGAGGGCCGCGAGATCGCGCTTTCGGTCGTGACCCATCCCGAAGACACTGTGCGCGGGGTTGCCGACGGTGAGCGGACGCCCATCGATGTACTGACCGACATGTACCAGCAGTTCGACCCCGCCGACCGGGCACAAGGTATTCCCCCGTCGTCCGAGGATCGGATTCGTCGGTGGCTCGAGCCCCTGCTTGAGAACGGTGTGAACGTCGTCGCGAGTCACGACGGATCGGTTATCGGCCACGCGACGCTGGTGCCGGACACGGACGAGCCCGCCTCGCTGACGGCTCCGGGTGACGTCGAGTGGGAACTCGCGATTTTCGTCCTGCAGGACTACCAGCGCGGGGGCATCGGAACCCAGTTACTCGAGCACTTGCTCGGTCACGCCAGCTCGCTCGGCATCGATCGGGTCTGGCTCACCGTCGAGCGGTGGAACGGCCCGGCGATTTCGCTGTATAAGCGCGTCGGCTTCGAACTCTGTGGGGCTGAGAGCTTCGAACAGGAGATGTCGATCCTGCTGGGAGCGGGCGTGTGAGCGAGCGCTACCGGACCGACTCTCGAACGTTGGATCGACCTCGATGGGTCCCAGTTCGACCACCGGAGGGGTGGCCCCGAGATCGCACGGGTCCCCCGACCACTGGGCCGGCTACCGCGAGCGGGTGCAGATCGATCACGAGCGGTGGGAAGGGGTGACGGGTGCGGTCACTGGCTACGGCCGGTCAATTGCCTTGAGCGGTGACTCACTGTGTGGGGTACCGCGAATGGGGGGTACCACGTCGGCGTCCAGCCGCTGGGCTGTGGTCGACGTGACGCCAGTCGTGCCCGTGAGGACCCAGTAACCGTTCCGGCGTCTGGCAGTCGATCCAGTGTTGGACGGGGCACACAAATCGCAACCACTACCACACCGGCCTGCACACCATCAGCCATGCAACTGGGCGTCATCGGACTCGGACGGATGGGCCAGATCGTGGTCGACCGACTGCTCGCGGCCGGACACGACGTGGTGGCCTACGACCTCGACGACGCGGCAACCGAGGCCGCGTCGGACCTGGGGGCGACCCCTGTGACTTCTATTGAGGACTGCTGTAACCGGCTGGGTACTGAAAAGCGACTCTGGCTGATGGTGCCCGCTGGTGAGCCCGTCGACGCGACGCTCGAGGCGCTCGACCCTCACCTCGATGCCGACGACGTGGTCGTCGACGGCGGGAATTCTCACTTCGAGGCGAGTACTCGCCGGGCGGAAGCCTGTCCGGCGGCCTACCTCGACTGTGGCACGTCGGGTGGGCCGGCCGGGGCCGAACTCGGGTTTTCGCTGATGATCGGCGGCCCCGAGTGGGCCTACGACGAACTCACACCCGCGTTCGAGGCCGTCGCGACGGGACCGGCGGGCCACGCTCGAATGGGGCCCGCTGGGTCTGGCCACTACGTCAAAATGGTCCACAACGGCGTCGAGTACGCGCTGATGCAGGCCTACGGCGAGGGGTTCGAACTTCTCCACGAGGGTCGGTACGATCTCGACCTCGAGGCCGTCGCCTCGGTGTGGAACAACGGTGCGGTCATCCGTTCGTGGCTACTCGAGCTCTGCGAGGAGGCGTTCGGCGAGGAAGGAACCGATCTGGGCGACGTTGCCGACCGGATCGAGGGTGGCTCGACTGGGACATGGACGGTCCAGGAAGCGCTCGAGCAGGAGGTCCCCCTCCCGCTGATCTACACCGCACTCGGCGAACGGTTCGGTTCCCGGGCAGACGAGGGGCGGTTCTCGCGGCGACTCGCCAACCGGTTGCGCTACGGCTTCGGTCGCCACGAGGTCCAGCGACGCGTGGAGTGACTCCGGCACCACCCAATCCGTGGTGTACGTCGTGAGTCGAGGCGGATCGTCACCAGCACCACTGCTCAGTGACGCTCGAGCGTCGTCACGTCCCGAATCTCGATTCTCGTGCCGCCGTGCTGGCCGCCGGTCACCTCGAGTGTCCAGTCGTGGGCCTCGGCGATGGCTCGGGCCAGTGGCAGCCCGAGGCCGCTGTCGGGACGGCCATCGGCGCCACGCTCCGGACGGATTTCCGTGACGCGATCGCGCTTTGTCGGCGGGATTTCGTCGGCGTCGTCCATGAGGAAGAACCCGCGAGTGTCCGCCCCCGGCTTCTCGAGGCCGAGCAATCCGATCTGAATCGTGACGGCGCTGTCGGACCGCCTTGCCGCGTCGTCGAACACCGTCTGCAACAGCGTCTGGAACCGGTCGGGATCGGCCCGCAGGGTGGCGTCCGCCTCGACGACCACCGCGGGTCGCTCGAGGCTGGAGGCGGTGATTGCCGCCTCGATGGCCGCCTCGAGATCGAGGCGCGTACGCGAGCCGACGGAGATGGCCGTCCGTGCGAACTCCCGGACATCGTCGACCAGGCGCTCCGCCCGGTCGAGGGTGGTCCTGACGGTGTCCTCCGCGAGGGGAAACTCCCAGGCCCCGGTGGCTGCGTCCGTCTCCTCTTCATCACTCCCGACTGCCGGTCCGGATCCGCCCGCTTGTTCGTCCTCGAGGGCTGCTGCGACCGTCTGTAACTGGCCTTTGAGATCCCTCGAGAGGACGGCAGCGACGGCCTCGAGGTGATCCGTCTTGCGCTCGAGTTGGTCGGTTCGTTCCTCGAGTGCCTGCTCACGAATCGCTCGGTCGAGGGCCGCTCCAGTGTTCTCGACGAGTGTCGACACGAGGTCCATGTCGGTCTCGGTGAAGTCGTCGACCCGTTTCGAGCCGGTGATGAGCACGCCGTGGGTGCCGACCGGGGCGATGATCTCCGACCGGATCGGCGTCTCGGGATTGTAGACGCCCTCGTGTGTGTGGACGTTCTCGAAGTGTTCGATCTCGCCGCTCTCGAAGACGTCCCAGACCAGACCTTCGCCGGGACGGAATCGGGGGAGGCCACCGAACTCGTCATGAGCACCAGCGGTTCCAGCGATCGGCTCGAGGTAGCCGTGTTCGTCGTCGAGCAACCAGATGCCGCTGATCGGGAGGCCGAGCAGGTCGCTGCCGGCGTGGACGGCGATGGCACAGATCTCCGAGGGGTCGTTCGACTGGACCAGCCAGCGGGTAACCTCGTGGAGTGACGTGATGACCCGTTCGTACTCCCGCTGGTCGGTGATGTCCCGGGCGACGACGGCGATGTTCGCCGACTCGTGGTCGATCGGAACCACTCGGATGTCGGCGACGCGTTCGACGCCGCTGGCGTCGGTGTAGGGTAACTCGAGGGTCCGGAACGACGTGTTGCCGACGTCGACGTCGCTCAGTGCTCGCCCCACGCGGAGCGTGTCCTCCGGGGAGACGCTGCCGGCAGCGAGCAACGCCTCGACGTGGTCGCCGCGAACGGCCTCTGCATCGACGTCGAGGGCCTCCCCGAGGGTGGTGTTGATCGAGAGGATGCGGTTGTCGTCGTCGAGCGTGACGACCCCGTCCTGGATCGCCTCGACGACGGCGCTGTTGCGGGCGAGTTTCGTCTCGCGTGCCTTTCGGTCGGTGACGTCCCGCATGTGGACACTCAGCCCTCCTTCGGCGGGCCAGGCACGCACCTCGAACCAGGTCTCGAGTGGCGTGTGGTAGACCTCGAAGGCGACGGCGACCTGTTCGTCCATGGCCCGATAGAAGCCATCGGGGAACTGAGTCTCGACCGTCTCCGGGAACTCGTCCCACATGACCCGTCCGATGAGGTGTTCCCGGGAGCGCTCGAGCAGCGCTTCGGCCTCCTCGTTGAGGTACGTAAAGCGGAAATCGGTGTCGAGGGCGAAGAATGCGTCACGAACACGGTCGATCATCGGGACGGTGCGGAGCGTCAAAGCGGATCACCACCGAACGGTGTTGGCACTCTCAGCGCCGCCTGCTCGCCGACCAGGGCCGTGGGCACCCGAATCATCGTCGATTCAGTCGTTATCACTAGTTGCCAAAGGCGGTATTTGAGTGTCGTGGCCGCGTGTCACAGGTGGTGCCGGCGTCCGACCCCTCGCTCGGGGGCGTGCTCGAGAACGAACGCAGCCGTTGCGGCGTCGAGGACGGCGGTGCCGACGCTGGCACAAACGGTGACGTCACCTGCCTCGTTCGTGGGTGGTCGTTCCCCGGATTGCGTCCCAGCACTGTCCGCGTCTGGCGCACTCGAGGCCGCGAACAGCCCACCGAAGGGCTCGATCTCGAGTTCCTCGTGGTGGCGGAGGTCACCCGTTTCTCGAGCTTCCTCGGGGACGTCGGCGTACACCCACCGTGCGCGTTCGATCGTCCGGTCGTCCAGTTCGCGCATCTCGTCGGTGTAGGCCCCGACGGCGATCACCAGGGCCCCGGACTCGAGGGCCGCGCCGTCGAACACCGGCTCCGTGCTCGTCGTCGCGGTGACGACGACCGAGGCGTCCGCGAGTGCAGCCTCGGGACTGTCGACCGCCCGAACCGAGGCCTCGAGTTCGCCGTCCAGCTCCCTTGCACAGGTCAGGCGGGAGTCACTCGGCGAGTAGATCACCACGGACTCGAGGGTCGTCCCAGCGGCGATGGCGCGCGTTTGCCAGCGTGCCTGCGTGCCGGCACCGAACACCGCGAGGCTGACGGGGTCGGCGGCGAGCTCTCTGGCGGCGAGCCCGCCGATACAGCCAGTGCGGGCGCTGGTGATGGTCGTCCCGGCCAGCAGGGCGACCGGTTGACCGTCGTCGGCGTCGTGGACCAGAATCTGTGCGGTCACGGTCGGGAGACCGCGCGCCTCGTTCCCCTCGAACACCGTCGCCAGTTTGGTCACGGCGTAGGGGGCTCCGTGGATGTACGCGGGCATCGCGAGGCCAGTTCCCGACGCCGCCTTCGAGTCTGGGTCGCGGCCGGTACCGATGGGATAGTGGGGTCGGTCGGGGCGCTCGACGCGTCCCTCGTGCTGGGCCACAAAGGCGTCGGCGAGGTGCGGGATGAGTGCCTCGAGGTCGAGCAGTTCGGTGACGTCGTCCTCGGTGAGAACCAAGACCATACCGGGAGTTGGACCCAGCACACTTGAAGCTGGCCGGCCCCGACCTGCCCGCACCAGTGGCGGCGGCGAGTGACCGGTGTCGCTCACTCACACACATCCGACACGGTTTTTGTCCGGCGGAGAGAACCGACGACCAATGCTCGACCGGACGACCCTGCGGGAGACCCCCGATGCGGTGCGTGAGGCCCTCGAGAACCGAGGGGCCGACGCCGACCTCGAGGCGTATCTCGCGGCCGACGAGGAGTGGCGGGAGCTGAAAGCACGCGGTGACGACCTTCGCCACCAGCGCAACGAGGTCAGTTCGACCATCGGCGAACTCAAGCAGGCCGGCGAGGAAGAGAAGGCCCAGGCGGCCATCGAGGAGTCCCAGGAACTCAAAGCCGACATCGAGGCCGTCGAGGAGCGAGCGAGCGAACTCGAGGCCGAGCTCCAGGCAATGGGACTCGAGTTCCCCCAGATTCCCGACGACAGCGTCCCGGTCGGGGACGACGAGACGGACAACGTGGAACACCGCCGCTGGGGGTTCGAGGACCTGCGGGAGCTCCCCGATGACGTCGTCCCGCACTACGACCTCGGCGAGGACCTGGACGTCATCGACGAGGCTCGCGGCGCGAAGACGACGGGGGCCGGCTTCTACTTCATGAAGGGCGACGGGGCGCGTCTCGAGCACGCCCTGATCCAGTTCATGCTCGACGTCCACCGCGAGCAGGGGTACGTCGACCTGCTGCCGCCGGTCCCGGTGACCAGCACCTCGATGGAGGGGACTGGCCAACTGCCGAAGTTCGCCGACGACGCCTATCGTATCGGCGCCAGCAACGA
>LKND01000001.1 GCA_001564275.1 Natrialbaceae archaeon Tc-Br11_E2g14
CCGAGTGACAACGATCGAACACCAGCACCGGGGGCGAAGTCGATGCCGTCGAGATCTAGCCAGAAAACGTTCGGTGACAGTGCCGACTCGAAGTAGTAGCGTCGGCTCCTGTGATCGGCGACCGTCCGCCATCGCGTCGAGGAAATCTCTGGCCGGTCCGGCGTACTGATCCCGTACGGTACGGAGACGTTACGAATCGCACCGAAGACACTCGCCGTCGCAGTACGACGATCCTGCGTCTGTGGGATCGCGTCAACGAAGAAACTCGCTCGGGCGAATCGGTCGGCTGGCCGGTTCGTTCCCGGCAACATCACGGTGCCGCCGATCTCCGACCAGTACTCGGCGAGTGCGAGTTGTCGGTCGAACGGTGGGGAGTTCGTCATGACCTGATACTCCCGATCGTGGTGGATCTTCAACTCGCCATCGAGGTACTCGAAGATCGCGCTGTCACCCGTCGCATCCGACAGCGAGAGGTGTAACGTAGCGAACCGGTCCTCCGTCGGGATTTCGTCGGAGACGACGACGAACTCCTCGTTCCGGTGGTTCTCGACCGCTTCGGCGACCGTCGCGAAGTTGTCGAGGACGTACTGGGTCCACACCGAAATCGAGAGCCCGGACGTCTCGCCGTCCCACTTGGGATAGTCGGATTCGGTGAGCCACAGGAGGTTCGCGACCAGCCCCGCCTCGTTCATCCCGTCGCTCGTCGCGATGTCGTACGCGGAGGCGATGACGCTGCCGTACTTGGCGGTCCACTCCATCGAGTTCGGACCGACTTCACCCGATCGTTCCATCCCTCGTGAAAATACCCAGAGATTCGTGCCGATCTCGCCGTGCCAGTCCATCGATCGGCCGGTGAGAACGAGATTCTCGGGCCCGATATAGACCAACCGCGTACACATTTAGGCTCTCCCCCTCCCTATCGGCGGTCGATTACTCATTTCCAAACACGAATTCACCGTACCTCGAGCAGGGAAATAAATCCCATACGGTCTGGACCAAACGATCACTACTTTTGGTAGGTCGAGTCCGATGACATCTCACATTCGCGCCCTGCATCTTGCATGCCAGTCCCAGCCGTCTGTTTCCTCAGCGGTCAGCTCACAGCCTGTACCGAACGATCAACAGTGGGGTAAAGCAGATGTGCGAGTCGTTCTATGACGCCATAGTCGACACTAACCGGAAAGAGACGTCGGGAACCCGCATCACTCCAGGTCCACGAGACAGTACGCGTGACCAGGGGCCTGGAGTTCCTCGTCACCGTCACTGAAGGTGTTCGCGATGTCAGCGCGCTCTGTGTAATAGATTCGACCATCGCGGGGAACCGGCTCGCTCGTGACGTGGCCGCGGTTCTCGACTCGCCATCGCACGCTCCCCGTTTCCGGCTCGAGTGCATAGAGGTTGGAATCGTAGGAACCGACCAACACGGCGTCAGGGGTGACCGTGAGTGAGCCGATTACCCGGCCGCCGACGTGGGTAGTCCAGTCGACGGACCCGGTTTCGGCATCGAGCGCGTGCACCTGGTGGTCATGTGCCCCCACGTACACGCGATTCCGTTCGGGGTCGATACCGGGATTCGACATGATCATGCTACCGATGTCGTAGATCCACTCCTCGGTACCGTCCTCGAGGGAGGCTCGACGAAAGGTGCCATCCCACGACCCGATGAACGCGGCCCCGTCGTAGGTCGGGATCGTTCCCTTGACGTCCCGATCGGTCTCGACTGACCACAGGAACTCCATCGAGGGGAACTCCCAGCAATAACACAGGCCGTCGTTGGATCCGGTGACGATCCGCTCGTGAACCGGATCGATAGCCGTCGACGGATGGGGCATTCCCACCAGACGGTCGTCGCTCCACAGTGGCTCCCCCGAGTCCGCCTCGAGTGCCCACAGCGTCCCCGCCTCGGGATCGACATACTCGGCAAGGACGTACACGACGCCATCCCAGTAAACCGGGCTCGAGCCGATGGCAGCGGCGTCCTCGAGGTCGCTGCCCGACGTGTGCCAGATCTCGTCTCCGGTTTCGGGGTCGAAGGCGTACACGTCTCCGTCGTAGCCGCCGAGGTAGGCGACCCCGTCGACGATCGCTGGAGTGCCGTGGAACCCGAGCGAGCGGGCGGCCCCCGTTTCTCGCGACCACCGCTGTTCGCCGTTTGGTGTCATGCCGTACAGGCTGCCGGTGTCGGATGGAATGACGATCGTGTCCCCCGCTGGGGTCAACAGCGGGCTCGACTTTGCTGCGGTGTGGCCGATGTAATTGACGGGCATCGCCCAGTTGACGGCCACCGACTCGGGCACCGTTTCCTCGGGATAGTACCCCAGTCGGCGGGTCCCTCCACGGAACATCGTCGCCATCTCGGGGGGATAGGTTTCGTCGGCGGCGAGATGGGGTGGGTCGAATGAGTCCTGATCACGTTCGAGACGGCTACCCCGAAAGTTCGTACATCCGCCGAGTCCACCGAGGAATACGCTGCTCGTGGCGAGTAGCCGACGCCGGGACCAGGACTGCCGACGGCCACGCATCTTGTCCACGGTTTGTGACCCTGGTGGTATAGAGCCGACGGTCACCTTGCCGACGGAAGTCATTATCTCTAGGGGACCTAGTATATATCGGATTATTTATGGCATAGCCTTAAACAGGAGATCATCCTGGAGTGAGCAATGGCAACGCAAACAACCAATTGGAGCGACACCGCGACCTGCCCGTTCTGTGGCGGTCACCTGGCAGACCCTGGCGCGGGATTCGTCGACCACATTCAGGCCAACGACGAATGTCACCAGTCGTTCGATACGTGGCGCAAACACGTCTCCGACGACCTCGGCGGCACCTGGAGTGGGTGAGCAGACGGACTATCTGCCGATAAGTCGGTCGGCAGCCCCTGACAGGTCACCTCATAGCATCACAATGTTTTTGTTCGACTCCCCAGTATGACGAGTCACGATGGTAGGTGTCCACTTTACAGGGCCGGCTGCCCGATTCTAACACTAGCCTACCGCTTCCGTTGTTGGTTCACACCCTCCAGTTGAGGGTGTCCACTGATCGTGTGTTTATCCGTGCACAGCCACCAGCCTCCCCAGCCCAGGCCCCCACGGTTGCCCAGCAATCGGTCAGACCGGTTCGAGTTGGGGGCTTGACCCGTCCGTCAACGGGCACGAGTGGACGATCTCCAGTGTTCCGAGAGAGCCACACCGTCTCGAATCATCCCACCGCGAACCAAACCACCACCAGTACATCGACAGACTAACCACACCGACAGCCCCCATACCAGCACAACGATCGAACCGATCACGAAACGCCACTTCGCCACCAATGTCAGAATCCGATTCACAACACGACGAAGCACAGCCACCGATCACCGTCGTTCTTCCCGACGGGTCCGAACTCGAGGTCCCGGCCGATGCAACGGTCGAGGACTGCGCCTACGAGATCGGCCCCGGTCTCGGTCGAGACACCGTCGCGGGCAAACTCGACGGCGAACTCGTCGCCAAGGAGGCGCCAGTCTACGAAGGGGCCCGCCTCGAGATCGTCACCGACCAGTCCGAGGAGTACCTCGAGGTGCTCCGGCACTCGGCCGCCCACTGTCTCGCCCAGGCCGTCGAACGCCACTTCGAGGACGTCAAACTCGCCATCGGGCCGCCGACGGAGGAAGGCTTCTACTACGACTTCGACGACCTTGACGTCGACGAGAGCGATTTCGAGGCACTCGAGGCCGAAATCGAGGCAATCATCGACTCGGACTACGAGATCGAACGCGAAACGCTCTCCGCCGCTGAGGCTCGTGAGCGCCTGTCCGATGAACCCTACAAACTCGAGTTGCTCGAGGAACTCACAGCGGCAGACGAGCGGGTCACCTTCTACAGCCAGGGCGAGTGGGAAGACCTCTGTGCGGGCCCCCACGTCGAATCGACGGGCGACATCGGCGCGGTCAAACTTCTCGAGATCGCGGGCGCGTACTGGCGCGGTGACGAGGAGAATCCGATGCAGACGCGAATTTACGGCACGGCCTTCGAGGACGAGGGCGACCTCGAGGCGTATCTCGAGCGCCGCGAGGCGGCCAAAGAGCGCGACCACCGAAAGATCGGCAACGAGATGGACCTGTTCTCGATTCAGGACGTGACGGGTCCAGGGCTTCCGCTCTATCATCCGCCGGGCAAAACCATCCTGCGCGAACTCGAGCGCTTCGTCGAGCACGTCAACGAGGACGCCGGCTACGACTACGTCGAGACGCCCCACGTATTCAAGACGAAGCTCTGGGAACGCTCGGGTCACTACGAGAACTACGCCGAGGACATGTTCCTCTTCGAGGTCGGCGACGACGAGTTCGGCCTGAAGCCAATGAACTGTCCCGGACACGCCGCCATCTTTCAGGATCACTCCTGGAGCTACCGCGACCTCCCGATCCGGTACGCCGAAAACGGGAAGGTTTACCGGAAGGAACAACGCGGTGAGCTGTCCGGGCTCTCGCGCGTCTGGGCGTTCACCATCGACGACGGCCACCTGTTCGTCCGTCCGGACCAGATCGAACGCGAGGTCGAGGCCATCATGGACGCCATCGACGAGGTGCTCTCGACGTTCGACCTCGAGTACGAGGTCGCCCTCGCGACCCGCCCAGAAAAGAGCGTCGGGAGCGACGACATCTGGGAGCAGGCAGAATCCCAACTCGAGTCGGTGCTCGAGCGACGCAACCTCGACTACGACCTCGAGCCGGGCGACGGGGCATTCTACGGGCCGAAGATAGATTACGCGTTCAAAGACGCGATCGGCCGGTCTTGGGACGGCCCGACGGTCCAACTGGACTTCAACATGCCCCAGCGGTTCGACCTCGAGTACGTCGGTGAGGACAATCAGACCCACGAGCCCGTCATGATCCACCGCGCGCTCTACGGCAGCTACGAGCGCTTTTTCATGATGCTCATCGAGCACTACGAGGGGAACTTCCCACTCTGGCTCGCGCCCGAGCAGGTTCGAATCCTCCCGATCTCTGACGCCAATCTGGGATATGCCCACCGCGTCAAAAACGAGTTCGACGACTTCCGCGTCGAGGTCGATCAGCGAGATAGTACCCTCGAGCGCAAGATTCGAGCGGCGCACGACGACCGCGTCCCCTACCAGATCATCGTCGGCGACGATGAGGCGGACGACGGCACTATCTCGGTTCGTGACCGGTTCGAGGACCAGGCATTCGACGTGGACATCGACGACTTCAGAACGCACCTCGAGGCCGAACGCGCGGAGAAGGCCTCTGAGCCGGACTTCCTGGCCGATTGATACGGTCTGCTGTACGTTTTGCAGTCCAGACCTGGTCGGCTATCCGCGGGCGGAGTGGACAGTGAACCGTGCGAGTTACTCACCCTCAGCTGACCGTCGCCGGTCGGGCGTGGTCAGCGCTCGGATCGTTCGCCAGCCAACGAAGCGTGGCGTCCGGTCAGCATATCGTTCGTACGCCGCTCCGTACTCCGCCCGCAGCCAGGGCTCTTCGACGAACGGCAAGAGGACCCACCAACAGACGTACAGGGCACACAGAGTCGTGACCAGCACGGAGTTCGCGACCAGCGCGAAGCCGACACTCGCCACGAGATACCCGACGTACTGGGGATTTCTCGAGTACCGGTACCAGCCGTCAGTTCGTAACTCACCGGAGAGTCCAGCCGTCTCCTCGGCACCCAGATCGAAGCCTGCGGCGATCGCGACGGCGAAACCGGGGACGAACAGCGCCAGCCCAATGGCGAGCGACGGGACTCGAGGGAGCCCGAGGCTGTTCCAATCCAGGACGGCCACGACCAGCACCGCGACGGTAACCGTCTGGGCGAGCGTCCACTGGAGGTAAAACCGCCAATCACGTTCTCCTGGCGGCCAATAACTCGCGCGACCCACAGCTGTCGCGATCACGCCGAAACTGTTCGCGAGCAATGCGCCGCCCGCAACCGCTGCGACCGCTACGGCGAGTGTGGAGGGAGATTCCGGTGGAAACCAGCGTTGCATACTCGACCGTCAACGCGTAAATTACTCCGCCTTGTTGCTGATAGACTAGTGATTTTATATAGACGCGGTGGTCGTCTCGAGTCACACTCCATGAAGTACTGCAGTCTGGAACTGTCTCAGCCCGACTGGATGCTCCACCCAATGCAACGGTTCATCAGGGAGACGGACGTGGTCCGCTACGAGGAGCTCCAGGCCTGGAACGTCGAGACAGGGGCGCCCCAACTCGAGTACGAGCTGTTTTACGTCGAAGCCGATCGTGAGCCGTACGAGCGAGCGCTCGAGCGTGTCGATTTGATCCAGTGGTACGACTTGACGCAGATCGACGAGGGCGGGTTTTACCTCTACGTCTGCCAGGAGACCCGCGAGGAGGATTTGGAGTGGCGTGACGGACTCTCCACGCTGGATCTGGTCGTCGTGCCCCCGATCGTGTACAACGAACACGCGAACTTCTCGATGACGGTGGTTGGCACCGGCGAAAATCTGCGGACACTGCTCGAGGGACTGCCGGAAGCGATCGACGTCAGCGTCGACGCCATCGGCGAGTACGACCGGCGGTACGCGCCGATCGCGGATGCGCTCACCAACCGCCAGTTCGAAGCGCTCGAGGCCGCACTCGAGGTGGGCTACTTCGAGGTTCCCCGCGAGGGAGGCGTTACAGACGTCGCAACCGAACTCGGCTGTGCCTCCAGTACAGCGGCACTGCTCGTGCAGAAGGGGCAGGCTCGAATGGTGAAACGGCTGATCGGCCACTACCATCGGTAGCCCGGAGGTTGGAGCCGATCGGACGCTGGCACGTTCGTGGCCATTTGTCGTGTAACGTCGATCGAAATACCCATGGTTGCAGCATCGTGCATAGGTGTATGAACAGAGCCGAGAAAGCCACGCTCCAGCTTCGGGCCGTCGATGTATTGCGGATGCTCAAACGGACCCGAACGTACGACGAACTCGCCGAGCAAACGGGGCTTCCCCCGGGTGACCTCAACCGGTACGTCAACGGCCACGTCCTTCCCGGCCCCGAACGTGCTCGGGCCGTCGTGGAGGACCTCGGTCACGACGCGCTGGGCGCCGAACTCGAGGCCCGGATCCGGGTCGACGACGAGGGGTACGTCGACAACTCGGGCGCGGTCTTCGATCAACCGTTTCTCGACCTCGTCGCACCGGTGGTCGCAGCTGGCTTCGACTTCGAGCGTCCCGATGTCGTGTTGACGGCTGCCACCGACGGCATCACCCTGGCTGCCTCGCTCGCCGGGTACTACGGCACGCGCTGTGCATACGCGAAAAAGCGTAAAGAGACGGCCGTCGAGGACTTCATCGAGGCCCGTGAGCGCCTCGAATCCGGTATCGAACTCACCTACTATCTCCCGGCAGCAGCCATCGAAGCCGACGACAGCGTACTGGTCGTCGACGACCTCATCCGATCTGGAGAGACCCAGGAACTGTTGCTCGATATCGTGGACGCGGCGGATGCGGAACTGGCTGGCGTGTTCGCCCTGATCGCTGCCGGATCCGATGGAATCGAGCGCGCAAGGGAGCGAACCACGGCACCGGTTGGATCGCTGTTGGACGCCTCCCACGACGAGACGGACTGATACGGTTTACTGTAGTCTCTTACCGGTGATTGCCCATACCGGGTCGGCAATCACCGGTAAAGAGTTACAGCAATCCGTATGAGACGGTTCGCAGCCCCGTTCAACGGCTGATCCGCTACAGTAACAAATGAACTGATTTACACACCCTCACAATGAGTCGGCTCGTGAGGGTGTGCAATGACGTTCAGTGGCTACTGTAACTGATTGGGGATAACTGGAACGCGCCGACGGTAAACCGTCTGTTACTGATAGTTGGAATTACACTTCCTCGAGCGGCAACCATCGGGTCGGCCCTCTGCGACGACGAATCACCAGTAGGGACTGCTGATCCACGAGTCCGACCGCGCCCCGAGCGCAAAGAGCGCGAACACGAAGCCGAAAGCGACGACCCCGACACCGATGGTTGGCATGAGATAGGTCGTCGACGACGTCACGATGTAGGTGTCCACCAGTGCCCAGAATCCGGCGAGTACCAGCGCGGCGACGATCGCTGTCGTCATCAAGCCTGCGAGCAAGCGGTTCATGGTCGTGTTGAAGGCTGGTTTCGTGATAAACGTACAGGCCTTCGACGCGTTCAAGGGCGATCCCGACCGATCACCACTCATGCACGTCGTCGTTCCCCTCGATCCCCCGGACGCTCAGAACCCACCGGCTGCGCTCGAGGCACTCGAACCTGACCTCAATCCAGGAGTCGCCACCGACCTCTATCGTGGCGCGGCTATGGACGTCGTTCGAGCGGTGGCCGCGAGTGGCGGCGACCTCCTGATCAACTACCGTGACGAGGAAACGCTGCCCGCCGGGACGACCGTCGACGACCCTGTTGGGCGCGTCCAGGAACTGGTTTCGACAGCGCTCGGGGAGACCGAAAGCGTGCGATTCGAACGCCAGGTGGGCTCGAACAAGAGCGCTCGGGTCGGCAACACGGTGACACACCTGCTCGAGCGCGAGGGGGTCCAGACGGTGGGCGTCCTCGAGCCGACGGCGGCCCTCGTCGGCCGGACGGAAATCGATGGACTGGCCATGGCCCTGCGACGGAACGACGTCATGCTCGGACCGTCCCTGACCGGTGACGTGTACGTGGCAGCGTTCGCGGAACCGATCGACTTCACGGCGGTGTACGCCGACCGACCGGTGGCAACCATCGCCGAAGCCGGTGTGGCAGCCGACCTCGCGGTTGGCTTTGCGCCGCGAGTGCCGACCGTGGCCTCGCGAACCGGCATTCGGGGGACCGCAGCCGAGATTATAGCCCGACGAGCAGCCGGGACGGCGATTCCAGAGGCGACGGCGGAGGTCCTCGAGACGGTCGATGTGTTTCGATGACCGGTTAGGTGGGTGTTGGATGCACACGGTCGGAGACCGCGACCGACAACGCTTTTGGAGTCCGTCGAAAAGAGTGCTTGAGGTGAGGTGGCGGAGCGGCCCAACGCGCCTGCCTTGAAAGCAGGTGGCGCAAGCCTCATGGGTTCAAATCCCATCCTCACCGTTTTCGTCGCGAGCACGGACGCGAGCGACGGAGACGACGGTGGGTTTGAATCAGACTGCGGTTCCGGAGAGAGGTTCGCAGGCGTGGTTCAAATCCCATCCTCACCGTTTTCGTCGCGAGTACGGACGCCAGCGACGGTTCTGTCAATGCAATACCGGAGAACTGCGACTATGGTTTTCAACACGCCATTACACACCTGAACACCCGATATGTCCCCGATCTATAGTGACAAGTGAATCGATTTGCCCACCCTCACAGCGAGTCGGTTCAGAACCGGTGACAAACCAGTTCTGGGCCCTGGTATCGTGAGTGTGTGTGCAATGACGTTCAGTGGCTACCATATCTGGCCACAAAGGAAGGACAAAACAGTTCTGAAACCCGGCGTTGTATGGATCACTGTCATCGATGTGGCGGCGAATAATACGTGGCTGGTGGTACGCGGGGCACGGTACCCAAAACCGGCATCCGGATCCAGGACAGAGACAAAATGGACGCCACCCTGCCAAGGCCGGTCCACGGGGCGTTCGCTCGGTCACAATTCGTACGGTCCGCTGTAATGTGTTGGCGAAGGTTGCCGACGCGGGTCGGGCAATCACCGTGGGTTGATGGGAGTAAACCGTCTCAACTCGACCTGTAGATCCTCTCGATATCTTTGTCAGCGACAACCGATGAAAGAGTGACGACCCCGTCGGTCAGCTCATCAACGGGCGCTGTTGACAGTCGGTATCGCTCTTTGGACTGGATGTCCTGTCCGCCATGTCGAAGTTCGACGGCACGCTGTTTGTGATCCGTCACCGTTCATCGTCGGTGTTGACCACCAGGTAGTCTACCCGAGCCTCGGGAACCTTCGACACGAGTCTATCGACCGACTGGAGCCAATGGAATTCACTCACCGCCGGCATCGACGGCAGGTCGGACTCGTCTTCGGCCTCTATGACGCCGGTGTAGAGGTCAGTCTTGCAATCATAGTGTGTGCGCCCATGAGTGGCCTCGAGCGTTCGAAGCCGACCACCAAAGACCGACGGACGTCTGACAAATGGCTGACTGAACTATATACGTCCTGGTAACACACATACCGGTCCCCAGTGATGTCCTCGAGCACGAACCGAACAGATAGGCGACGTCGAGATGACGACGACCGGAGTGGGGTGGACAGCACCGACGAGCGAACCGAGCGCACCGATTGGCAGTGGGTCGAAGTCGACGAGGAATCGCAACCACTGGTACAGCAGGTGGAACAACCATCGACGGACACCGAAATCGTCGTCATGTACGCCGACGCAGATCGGCAAGCACGAATCGACGACCTCGAGCAGACGGTGGCCGATCTCGAGCGGCGACTTCGAGACAGAAAGGCGAGGATCGAGGCCCAAGATCGAGCGCGCCAGATGGTCATCGAGCGCTACGAATCGATTCTGGCAGATCGCAATCGGTGGGCAGAGGAAGACCGCGACCGACTCACGGACGACAGTGGGTTCTTTGGGCGACTGGCCGATCGACTCTTCCCCCGACCGTAGTCGATGACCGTCGTTCCATCCCGGTCGCGATAGGACGGGGGAACCCCGAGGTTTCGACCCGGTGGACGCGACTGATAGACGACCCGTTCACCTGGCGCTCTCACGCCGACGAACGGGCGGTTTTTTCTCGCGAGGACCCCTCTCTCCGACCATGGAAGCCACACCACACGTGCGAGTGAACCGGTCGGGCGGGGTCGCCCGCGTCCTCATGGAACGGCCCGACCGACACAATGCCATGGACGAACGAATGGCTCGCGGGCTTGCGGACCGACTCAAGGAACTGGCTGCGGACGACACCGTCCGGTGTTTGGTACTGAGGGGCGTCGGAGGCGTGTTCAACACGGGTGCGGACCTTTCGACGTTCGAGGGTGACGGGAGCGACGCCGAGCGCCTCGATGCCATCGCGACGCCATTGCACGAGGCAGTGTCGACACTGGTGCATGCACCGAAGCCGGTCGTCACCGGCGTCAACGGCGTCGTTGCCGGCGGTGGGCTGGGCCTCGCACTTGCTGGCGATGTTGTGCTCGCTGCCGAGGATGCCCGATTCGAGTACGCCTACCCGAAAATCGGACTCTCCGGGGACGGCGGGGCAACCTGGCTGTTACCCCGACTCGTCGGCCGGCGAACCGCCCAGGAATTGGTGTTCCTCGATCGGGCCATCGATGCCGACAAAGCAGTCCAAATGGGGCTCGCGACGGAGACCGTTCCAGTCGACGACTTCGACGAGCGACTCGAGACGCTCACGTCGACGCTCGGATCCGGGCCGACGAAGGCCTACGCGGTGGCAAAGGACCTCCTCGGGTTGGCCTCGACGAACGCCCTCGACGAACACCTCGATCTCGAAAAGGAGCGGATCACCGGGCTGGCACACACGGAGGATTACGCGGCCGGACTGCAGGGGTTCCTCGAGAAGGAACCACCGAACTTCGAAGGTACATAGGGGCCGTGGCCCCACATGTTAAGCCGATCCTCGCAAACACTCGAGTATGGACGACGACGATGGGGGCGACGACGGAGTTTCGCTGTCGGGAGTGGTCCTCGCCGGAGGCTACTCGACTCGCTTCGGGGATCGCGAGAAGGCCATCGCCGACCTGGCGGGACGGCCGATGATTGGTCACGTGGTCGACCGAATTGAGCCGGTCGTCGAGGACATCGTAATCAACTGCCGGGCAGACCAACGAGCAGTCCTCGAGGATGCGCTGGTTGAATCGTCGGTCGATTCGGATGCGCTGACGTACGCCGTCGACCCGATCCCAGACCAGGGACCTCTCGCGGGTATCAAGACTGGGCTCGAGGCGACGGAACAGCCCTACGGGGCAGTCGTCGCGTGTGATATGCCGTTCTGTTCGCCGGCCATATTCTCCGAACTGGCCACTCGCGCTGTCAACCGCGATGGCGCAGTACTTCGGCTGTCGGATGGGTGGTACCAGACCACGCACGCCGTCTATCGGTCGGCCGCCATGGCGAAGGCCTGTGCAGCCGTCCTTGGGGATGGCGGTGGTCGAATCCTTCGCGCAATCGAGGCGATCGATTGCGTCGTCCTCGAGGAGTCAGACCTGACCGGTATCTCCCCGTCGACGCTTTCCTGGGCGTTCGAAAGTGTGGATACGCCGGCTGGACTCCGGGCGGCGGAGCAACATCTCGAGGACGAGTGACAGCCTGCGTTGCCGGTCTCGGGTTGGTCGCCGACAGGCCGTCGAACGTGCAATTGCAGTCGCTGTCGGGTGCTCTGCCAGCACCGGGCCCGACGGCAGGAATCGGCTTCCGAGACGCATAGGACGGGTGTCACTCAGTCGTCTTCGAGCGGTTCGTACGATCCCAACTCGCGATCATCGGGGTGATCGTTCTCGAGTTCCGCCTCGATCTTGTCGGTGAGCAAGTCGACCGCCATCCGGTTTACTCCCTCGGGAATGATCACGTCTGCCTCCTTCTTTGTGGGGTCGACGAATCGTTCATGCATCGGCTTTACCGTCTCGAGGTACTGGTTGATGACGCCCTCTAAGTCACGTCCCCGTTCGATGACGTCCCTGTCGATCCGACGGAGGATCCGCACGTCGGCGTCCGTCATCACGTAAACGCGCAGATCCAGCATGTCGAGAATGGCATCGTCGTAGAGCGCCAGGATCCCTTCCACGACGATGACATCAGTGGGTTCGACACGAACGGTGTCGTCTTTCCGATTGTGAATCTCGAAATCGTACTGAGGCATTTCGATGGCTTGCCCCATCGAGAGTGCGTTGAGGTGGTCACGCAGCAGCTCCCACTCGAACGCCGAGGGATGGTCGTAGTTGATTTCGGCTCGCTCGTCGTACTTGAGGTGAGAGAGGTCCTCGTAATAGTTGTCGAGTGGTATTCTGGTGACGGCTTCCCCGATGGTGTCAGCGACAGCCCGGGAGACGGTCGTCTTGCCAGCACCGGTCCCGCCAGCGATGCCGACGACGAACGACGGAATACTCATTGATCGGTCGAGACTGCGAACAGTCTTGAAAGCCCTGATTTTTTGTCTGGCGGTGGCCGCCCAGTTCCGCGATGATGGCCCTGTACTATCCAGGCCGACCACCGACTACTTGAGGAAGCGAATCAAGGGTGGGGTATGTCTCTCGAGCTTCCACCCGTCGGACTCGGCACCATGGGTGTCGAGGACCCAGCCGTCATCGCGAACGCCATCGACCTCGGGTATCGTCATCTCGACACCGCCCAGATATATCGAAACGAGGCCGTCGTCGGCGAGGGAATCGCCCGAAGTGCGGTCGAGAGGGACGATCTCGTCGTGGCCACCAAGGTCTGGGCCGACAGCCTCGAACCAGCTGCCGTCCACGAGTCGACCCGCGAGAGCCTCGAGCGGCTCGGCCTTGATCGGGTCGACCTCCTGTACGTCCATCGCCCTATCGAGACGTACGATCCGCCCCGGACCCTCTCGGCGCTTGAGGAACTCCGCGAGGCGGGGCTGATCGATCACATCGGCCTCAGCAACTTCACCCCGGCGGCGATCGACACGGCTCACGAGTGCCTCGAGTCGCCGATCGCTGCACACCAGGTGGAGTTTCACCCGCTCTATCACGAGAGCGACGTGCTCGACCAGGCACGCGCACACGGGTTCCCACTGGTTGCCTATTCACCGCTCGTTGCGGGTCGTGCCGAAGAGCTACCGCCCGTCACCGAAATCGCGGCCGCTCGAGGCGTCCATCCAGCCGTCATCTCGCTTGCCTGGGTACTCTCTCACGAGGGTGTCGTTGCGATTCCAAAAGCGAGTTCTTCCGCGCATCTCGAGGCCAATCTGGCCGCGGCCGATATCACGTTGGATGACAGCGAGCGCCAACGGATTAGCTCCCTCGATACCACTGAGGAACTGTTCCCGGAGTAGGTGCTCTACGGGTGACACCATTCGCGTCGGCGACAAGTTCGGTGACAGGGGAACCCCCTCTATTTCGGGAAAGAGACCTCGGTCCTGCTATCCGTCTCCTGATCTCAGATCAGCAGCTGCACGTCGGACTCGGCCATGTGCTGCAGGGCCGTCGCCGCGCCGACGCCGGTGGTGACACCCTCGTAGAACGCGTCGTCCTCGTAGTCCATGAGTTCGATCGTCATCTGACACGCCTGTAGATCGACACCCAAGTCCAGAGAGAGGTCGATGAGTTCCTCGATCGTGGCCGTTCCGTTCTCGTCGATCCGCTTTTGCATCATTCTCGTCGCCATGGCGTCCATCCCTGGCACTGCAGCGAGGGCGTTAGGCACCGGCATGTTCGGATTGCCCACGGCACTCAGTTTGAGATTCTTCGATTTTTCCTCGTGAAGAATATCGAGCCCCCAGAACGTGTGGAACACGACGACCTCCCAGTCGAAGGCGGCGGCGGTGCTCGCTAGGATCAAGGGCGGATAGGCCATGTCGAAACTGCCCTTGGTCGAGATGATCGTCATCTTCTGGTCGTCGTCTTCCGTCCCAACATCAGCGATCGATTCCTCGAGTTCGTCGACTCGCTCGCGCAGTGCCCGCAACTCCGCAGCGTCGAACTCACCGTCGTCGATCGCTGTGGATGGGTTGTCCGTGCTCATGTTACGCGGTCTTCTCGACGTAGTGGACGTATAGGTCACCCTCCTCGACCTGCTCGAGGAGGTCGACGCCTTCCGTTCCCGCCGCCCAGCCTTCGATGTCGCTCATACTGCCCGAATCCGTCGCGAGGACCTCGAGGACGTCCCCAACGGCGAGGTCGTCGATCGCCTGCTTGGTCTTGACGACGGGCATTGGGCAGGACTGTCCTTTCACGTCGAGCGTCTCTGTAGTGTCGTATTCCGTGCTCATGTATTGTACGTGCCCTATATTGGACGTAGTACACAATATTAATTCTGTCCGTATAAACGTATCGATTATTGTATTCCTGGCACAGACCCAGGGAGATGATATCACTGTGGAACCGTAGGATCGGTGGTCTATCGTACATGCTCTGAGCAGATGAAGGCTGTTTTGGCGGAGTGGTTGTATTGTGGGTATTGGGAAATACTAGCCGAACCCTTAAGTGCACGCAGACTGTATGAGTTCGTGTACAACATGGACACGATGGACTTTCCGACGCCGGACGTTGCGGTCGATTCGGTGACGCCCCAGTCGCTCAAGGCACGCATCGACGCCGGGGAAGACGTCACACTTCTGGACACGCGAATGGAGTCTGAATACGACGTGTGGCAAATCACTGGCGATACCGTCGACTCGATAAACGTCCCCTACTTCGAATTCCTCGACGACGAGATCGACGAGGATGTACTCGATCGACTCCCGGACGGTCGCGACTTCACCGTCCTCTGTGCCAAAGGCGGAGCGAGCGAATACGTCGCCGGCAGACTGACCGAACGCGGCTACGACGTCGATCACCTCGAGGAGGGCATGAACGGCTGGGCACGTATCTACGAGGCCGTCGAAGTCGAGCGATATGACGGGGCGGGCACCCTCCTGCAGTACCAGCGCCCATCCAGTGGCTGTCTCGGCTACTTCGTGCACCACGATGGCGAGGCGGCCGTGATCGACCCACTTCGGGCGTTCGCAGACCGGTATCTCGAGGATGCCGAGGACCTCGGTGTCGATCTGACCTACGCGATCGACACGCACATTCACGCCGATCACATTTCGGGCGTTCGAACGCTCGATCAGCGAGGCGTCGATGGCGTTATTCCCGAGGCCGCGGTCGACCGGGGGGTCACGTACGCTGACGAGATGACGCTGGCCGCCGACGGGGACGAGTTCCAGGTCGGGGACGTGACCATCGAAACCGTCGCTACCCCAGGCCACACCTCCGGCATGACTTCCTATCTGATCGACGAATCGTTGCTGGCGACGGGTGACGGCCTTTTCATCGAGAGCGTGGCCCGGCCGGACCTCGAGGAGGGAGACGACGGTGCCCCCGAGGCCGCGTCCCAACTGTACGATTCGCTCCAGGATCGCGTCCTGTCGCTACCCGATGCAACCCTCATCGGCGGTGCCCACTACAGCGAGGCAGCCGAGCCAGCGGCAGACGGCACCTATACGGCAACAATCGGCGAACTCGAGGCGAGGATGGATGCGTTGTCGATGGAAAAAGACAGTTTCGTCGAGTTGATTCTCTCGGACATGCCACCCCGACCGGCCAACTACGAAGAGATCATTCCCACGAACCTCGGCCAGCAGGACGTCGACGACGACGAGGCGTTCACCCTCGAGCTGGGGCCGAACAACTGCGCTGCCAGCCAGGGGTCGCTGGCAGGTGACTGAGGACGGCATCTCCACGATCAATGTTCTCTGCATTCGTTGATCCGTCAGTGTCCGAGGCACTCTTCCCGCGGGGGATCAGCAGGTACGCTGTGGGTGGGTTACTCGTCGGACTCGGAGCCGCCGTGATCTATCTCGGGACGGGAATCGCAGCGGGGGCCAGCACCTTCCTCGAGTCAACGCTGTCGTACGTTTCGGACCGCTCACGATTCCAGCGATACCGCAGTTCGAGGGATTGGCGTGTCGTCTTCACCATCGGCATCGTGGCCGGCGCAGGGCTTTATGCACTCACTTTCCAGTCTGGGCTCGTCTCGAGTTCACTATACGAACCAGGAACGACCGGCGAACTCCGAGACGTCGGTGGCGTTACGATCTGGCTGACCGACGTGCAGCCGTGGCGACTGTTGGTCGGCGGTGTGCTGGTCGGGATCGGAACCCGTATCGGCAAGGGGTGTACATCGGGTCACGGCGTCTGCGGCGTCGGATCAGCGTCGAAGACGTCGATCATCGGCGTGGCGACGTTCCTCGTTGTCGCCATTGGCACTGCCCAATTGGTAATGGCACTCGGGGTGAGTCCGTAGCATGAGCCAGGAGAGAAGTGAGTCGAGTGATTCCCGGTCGGAATCTCCCGACCGGACTCGAAACGCCGACCGGAGTGGTGACCGATCGACGGCTGATGGACGCCACCCGTTGTTCATGCCGGTGATTCTCCTCGGTGGACTGATCTTCGGGTTCGGACTCGGGTTCAGTCACATGGCGAGACCTGAAATCGTGTTACGCTTCCTGCAGTTTCAGGATTTCGGGCTGCTGTTCGTGATGTTCGGCGCGGCCATCGTTTCGGGTGTCGCCTTCGCCGTCATGCCGCGATATCGCACGCGGGCCCCTCTCACCCGGAAGCCATACGGGCGTCGCCTGAAATCGTTCGACCGGAACGTCCTCGTTGGCGGAGCCATCTTCGGGGTTGGGTGGGGATTATCAGGGATCTGCCCCGGTGCTGCGTACGCCAGTCTCGGTGTCGGGAACGTCACGATTCTGTGGGCGATCGGTGGCATGTTTCTCGGCGCGTATCTCCAAGGACGCTGGCGTAGCCATCGCGTGCCGTCCGATGCTGCGTCCACCGGTGCCGACTGACTCTGTGCTCGAGTGACCTGATTCACGCCACTGCTGAATGCCGTCGCTGACTGGTGATCGTGTGACAGTATCCGCGCCATCCCACCAGTTGAAACGAGTACCAAACCCCACAAGTGCGAGACGTCTGGGAACCCGTTCTGACCGATGGTTTCGTCGAGGTGTGGGCAATGACGTCAGTAGTCACTATCACTCGAGCACGTCGGTGGGGCCACCTTCGAGCCATTTCTGATCTCAGTATCGCCGACCGAGCGGGCCTCGAAAGCATCCTTACGGGTTCGAATAACTCACATGACGAGCGGGTTGAGCCACACCAGGGGCCACGGGTCATCGTCCTGGGCTAGGCGACGCGGCCACGACCGACAGTTGGGCACCGTTAGCAACCGGAACGCGCTTGTCAAACCGTTTTCAGTCGTCGAATGATGGGGCTGAAAGCTCCTCGTCGGTTGCGCCCCTCCACGAGTGGTGCGGTTCCCAATCGAGCATCGCGGCCGCTTTGGCGTTCGTGAACGCTGACTCGTCTCCTTCGAGCGAACACTGGTCCGGAAGCGAACCGTATCCCGCTTCGATCGCGTCCGCCGTATCGACCCCCAGGAAGTTGTCTGGCCCAAAAACGTTGTACACTTCGTGACCCTCAGGTGCTGCATCGATAGCAGCTTCGACGAACGAGACGACGTCTCGGATATCGACGTAGGACCAGAAGTTTCCGAACCGGCCTGCGCTCTCGAAGTCGAACGATTCCCTGATCGGAGTGATCTGATACCGTCCCGGATACTGAATCCAGCTCAGTCGCATCGAAGTGACCGAGACGTCGAACGCGTTCGAAACTCGCTGTGCAGCGGCTTCGCCAGCGAGTTTCGACGTCTCGTAGGCGTTCCAGGGTGCGACAGGATGCGCCTCGTCGACGGGGAGATACTCGGGGAGCATCGGTTCCGGCCAGTGAGTCCCGTAGACCGTCTCGCTCGAGGCCCAGACGATATCCGCCCCAGCGCGTCCGGCGGCCTCTAACACGTGAAACGTACTCACAGCGTTGTTCTCGTAGACCTCACCGCCAGCGTGGTGCTCCTCGTTTGGGATATTGCCAAGATGAACGACAGTGGATGGATCAACGTCCAGTACTGCCTCCCAGACCGTCCCTTGCCGTGTGAGATCGATCTTCTGAAAATTGACGCCCTCGGGCGTGTCTACGGCCGGTAGTTGACGGTCGAGTGCAACGACCTCGTACTCGGTTTTGAGCCGGTCGACGAGCCATCTACCTGCACCACCCAGCGCGCCTGTAACGACGACCGTGGTTGTCATACATGACGGTTATCCTCGAATTATATAACTTACCTGGCTTTGATGCATCCGCATCAATAGACGGCGACTTGCCGTAGTGAGTTACGGTAATCGAGATGCCAGGTTGGAAACCGTGACTAAACGCTCGAGGAAACCGGCAGTGACGAACCCATCGACCGATTTTACGAAGGTGCCGCGGCAGACATTCAGTGATAGCGTGGCAACTTGTCGTTGCCAATACCGGTAGATTGACGAATAAAGGGATGACAGTTTTATAAGTTACAACTCGAATGGTCATTCATGGAATACACTTCTCTCGGTTCCACGGGAATGACCGTCTCGAAGATCTGTCTCGGATGCATGAGTTTCGGGAGTGAGGAACCATGGATGCTCGATCGGCAGGAGAGTCGCGAATTGATCGAGCGAGCGATTGATCTCGGGGTGAACTTCTTCGACACCGCCAACGCCTACTCCGATGGAGAGTCCGAGACGCTTCTGGGTGAGGTCCTCTCGGAGTACGACCGAGACAAACAGGTCGTTGCGACGAAAGTCCGATTCCCCGTCGGTGACGACCACCCGAACGGGGCTGGGCTCTCGCGAAAGACGATCGAGCAGGAACTCGATGCCAGTCTGGATCGGCTCGGTATGGAGACCATCGACCTCTATCAAACCCACCGTGTGGACCCGAACACCCCACCGGAAACAACGCTACGAGCTCTCGACGATGCGGTACGACGTGGGGATGTTCGCCACGTCGGGACCTCCTCGATGTGGGCACACCAACTGGCCCGTCGTCTACGGGTCAGCGAACGTGAAAGCCTGGTACAGTTCGAAACGATGCAGAACCACTACCATCTCGCCTATCGGGAAGAGGAGCGTGAAATGTTGCCGTTGTGCGATGGTGAAGATATCGGCGTTATCCCGTGGGGGCCCCTCGGTCAAGGATTCCTCACGCGACCGATCGATGCACTCGAACGAACTGATCGGGGCGATCCCGATAACTTCCACAATCCGACTGCTGAGTACGTTCGTGGTGGCGGCAGGGAGATCAACGAACGCGTCGAGGAGCTCGCGGAGGAGTACGGTGTCACGATGGCACAGATCGCGCTCGCCTGGCAGTTCCAGAACGAGTATGTCGATGCGCCTATCGTCGGAACGACCTCAATCGACCATCTGGAGCAGGCTGTCGAAGCGCTCACGATCGACCTCTCGAAGTCCGACGTACGGTATCTGGAGGAACCGTACGAACCGCAACCCGTAGTCGGCCACGAGTGACGGAGTACGTACGGTAATCGGGCAGACTTCCCGATAATATTGATCGATCCTTCGATAAATCCCGAACTGCGAAGGGGACGATATATCCAACTCCATCGATGTATGAGTGCAGGAGTGAGTTACCAACCCTTCGAGTCGACCCGTACACTTCCGGGACCCTCAAACCGAGAAGAAGTGGTATAATGAGTTATATAAAATTTCAATTATAGGTGGTTGGTCTATGGACTCATGCTCCTGATTATGAGACAGCTTTTGTTGACCAATTTTGTAAAGTTCACACAATATATAGTGGTGGATGTACCGCAAGTACGATCGATTGGAAGGGGTCGCCAGGGCCGAACTGAAATGAAACTTTGTTCAAAAATACTGTTGGGCCGTCTGAGTGGGTATTATAGTTTGGAAGCGGCCACAGTACAACGATAGCAACGTCGCCTGACTTTGGGAGTAACGTGAGTGAGAAAGTGACTCAATGTGCCCTGAGTAGTGTCCAGGCCCAGCTGTGACCCGGGACTCATGAAGCGACTAATTGGTTAGGTTCTTGGGAATATAAAACAATATCAGTGGTGTTGGTTTGCCGTTCGTTAAGAATATAAGAAAGAGAATATATAGTGGAAAGCACCAATTGATAATTACTGGATGCGTCGGCGTTGGAGACGACTCCATTGTGTGCGTGAGTACAGTAAGATCAGGATTGATGTATATACCCTATATAAAGATGCTGTTGAACTTTTTTGAATTCCGAGCCGTAGTCTAATCAGGCAATTTGGGACGGCGATCAGTGTTATTTTCCCTGCTGAGCAGGTGTGAAAACTGCGCAAGTACGTGACTTGAGTTGCTGGCGAGGCAGCGATCGGCACCCACTACCTATTACGAGCCTAAGTCCGTAATGGTGGCACCTATCTGGTGAAACGCACGTCGACGGGTGGCACGCACCCCAATTGTTCGTGGAGGTTCGGGAACGACTGATTGGGTCTATCGATGTTCTTGTCAGTTGTGTTCGACACCTAGGTCTCACCCCGTTCCAAACCAACTCGTGATGGTGTTGAGACGCGGCTATAGTACCAATTGAAACGATTTACACACCCTCACAGCGAGTGGGCTCACAACCGGCGCCAAACCGGTTCTGGGCCATGGTATCGTGAGAATGTGTGCAAAGACTTTCAATGGCTACTACAGTTCCCGATCGATTTAGATTCGTCGGGATCTCTCCCCATCGGAACCACTGTTCGCTACGGTTCGTGCTTGGTTTCCCGTTGGTCCGAGCTGTGGTAGCCAGTGAAACGATTGACACGCCTATCACGACGCAATCATGCGATAGGGTATGCAATGACTTTCACTGGCTACTATAGTTTTGCTTCGCCAACCTCATTATTGCCAATGAACATTACATATTTAGACCGCCACTTTTCAGACGATTAGTCTCAAACTAGAATACGCCTGACAGCGACGGTATCTTACTGTCTATAAGGTTATATGTTGGTCAGTATTAGACATTGTAGTTTAAATACCGGTAAGATGACTAAATATTTGAAAAGTTAGGTAGAGAGTGTCGAGATAGCGTTTTTAGAACTAATTCCGATCGTAACAAAGCAACTATATCTTATCTTATATATGATCGACCGCTACTGATTCTGTTCGCCCCGCCACCTGCCCTCCCCTACTCCAGCAGCCCTACGCGCCTCAGTCTTTGAGGTCGAAGGCTCAACCTCGAATTCTGCTGAAGGCGACCAATGTGCAGCCCAGATAGTTTCCGGTCTTATCGAGAAGGATCGAAGCCGTCCAGGAGTAGCAAGGGCACCGATGCACGGTGAACACCCCACTAAGGAAAAGGATTATATATTAAGGATTTAAAGCATTATATGCAATGGTAGATGAAAGCATACCAGCCGATAGAGTGGTTGCATCGAAAAAACGGAGGCGAGTCCTCCAAGCTGCCGGCCTGGTGGGTGCAACAGGCCTCGCAGGATGTTTGGGTGGTGGGGACGACGAGGGCGAGCCAGCGGAGGATGATGGAGTTTCGGACCCCTCTGAGGCGGACTTTGTCGATACGGAGTTCGTGACGCCGGTAGTCGTCCCACCACAGGATATTCAGTTCAACCCATACAACGACAATAACTACGCCTGGCGAACCGGTCTGGTCCTCTTCGATGACTTCCTCTACCAGGAGAAACTCGAGAACACCTTCCAGCCGGGCGTCGTGACGGACTGGACGGTTACCGAGGACGACGTCACACTGGAGATTCGCGAGGGGATGTCCTGGCACGATGGCACCGACATCACGGCCGAGGACGTGGTCCGGAAGCTCAAAATCGAACTCTACGACGGGAGTAATCTCGGGAACTACATCGACGTGGAGTCTATCGAAGACACTGACGATCACACCGTCGAGATGGCGTTCGACGAGCCGCTTGGCGAGGAAATGTTACTCAACTTCCTGATGGAGATCACACTGGATACACCAGCGACGCACTATCAGGAGTTCTTGGACGACTTCGAAGATGGGGGCGACGGTGAGAACGCTGATGGTGACACTCTCGGTGAATTTACGATCGAAGAGCCGATCGGCAGCGGGCCGTTCGCCTTCGAACAAGCTGTCGAACAGGAGCTTCATCTCGAGCTGTTCGAGGACCATCCCGACGCCGATAACATCAATTTCTCCGGGTATCACTTCCGATTCCTCGATACGAACGAGGGGCGCTGGCAGGAAATCGAGGCGGGCGAAATCGATGGGCTCCACGTCGTGTTCACGCCACCACACATCGTCGATGGGTTCCCGGACGAGGTCCGTGAGTACCGCATCGAAGCCAATTACGGGATGGGCATCATGTGGGACCACGATCACAAACACTTCGGGCAGCAGGAGGTCCGTCAAGCGATCGCACACGTCATCGATCGGGAGACAACAGCGATGAACGCCGGACCCGACACCGAACAGCCAGTAAGCACGCCGACAGGTATTCTCGGTAATCACGATGGGACGGCCGACGAGTGGCTCGGGGACCACGCTGACAACTTCAACCAGTATGCGCAAGATACTGATCGTGCAGCGGACCTCCTCGAAAGCGCTGGGTTCCAGCGTGACGATGGGACGTGGTACGACGAGGACGGGGACGTTCTCGAGTTCCCAGTGAAAGCGCCTGCTGGGTACAGTGATTGGGTCGACGCGATTCAGACGTTCAACGAGCAACTCAACGATTTCGGAATAGAAGCGGAGTTCGTTTCCAGGGACGAAGCCGCATACTGGGGGCAGGATATCTACGGGGACGAAGGCTTCGACGTTGCGCTCCACGAGTGGGCGAACGTGCAGCGTCACCCGTATTTCAGTCTTGAATGGCTCCTCGACAGCTGGGATACCGAAAACGTTCGCAACTACGACGCAAGCGAGATCGAGTTGCCACCAGTCGGAGAGGAGAGTGGCTCCGAAACGTTCGTCCCGGCCGAGGATCTGCAGAACCTCGCCGTGGCAACCGACGAAGAGGATGAACGCGAGTACGTACAACGACTGGCCTGGGTAGTCAACCAGGATCTCGTGATGTTGCCGGTGATGGAAAAACAGGATCAGTCGTTCATTTCGACTGACCGGTTCGAGGCCGCTTCCACGGACGATCCGGACGCTCACGTTGACTTCCCGACGACGTACTTGATGCGCCAAGGCAAACTGGTAGCCAAAGAAGAATGAACACTCAGCACAACGAGAGATAGTATGAAACGATATCTCTTGGAACGCACCGGGCAACTGGTGATCACTGTCTTTGCAGTGATGACACTGACGTTTTTTTTGATCAGGCTCCTTCCGGGCGGGCCTGCGGATGCGATACGTGCTGACCTCATCCAGAACAACCCGGAGATGAGTACTGATCAGATCAACCGGCGGGTCGAGGCCCAGCTGAACATCATGCCCGATGACCCGCTACACGTCCAGTACGTCTCGTACGTTTCTGACCTGCTCCGAGGAGATATGGGACAGTCGATTTCACAGGGTGCTCCGGTGACCGAAATCATCGCAAACGCAGCTCCCTGGACGATCTTCTTTATCGGAACGGCCGTCATGATCGCGTTCGTAATCGGGATTTCGGCCGGTGCCATCATGGCCTACCGCGAAGGGACGAGATTCGACAACAACTCGACCGTCACGGCGATCTTGATGAACTCCGTCCCGGATTACATCTACGGACTGATCTTCCTCTGGTTGCTCTCGTATCAACTGGGTGTCTTCCCGACGGGCGGGCGCTACTCCAGTTCGACGGAGCCGACGGTCAATCCGCTCGCGCCGGTAGAGACCCTGACGTTCTTCGGTGACGTCCTCTATCACGCGGCGTTGCCGATCACCGCGATCGTGTTCGTTGCCTGGGGCGGTTGGGCACTCGGAATGCGTGGCAACAGCATCCAGGTGCTCGGTGAAGACTATCTCCGGGTCGCGCGTCTCCGCGGATTACCACAGCGACGGATTGCATTACGGTATGTCGGTCGCAATGCGATCCTTCCGATGTACACGTCGATGCTGATCACGATCGGGTTCCTGCTCGGCGGTTCGATAATTATCGAGCAGGTGTTTAGCTATCCAGGCATGGGCTACTACATGATCGAAGCCCTAACGCGACGGGATTACCCCCTGATGATGGGCGTGTTCCTGATCATTACGATCACGGTCGCGATTGGTGTCTACGTTGCAGATCTCACGTACGGCCTGATCGACCCACGCGCCAGTGCGGGTGATTCACAGTGAGCAATCGGATGGATTCCGTCGACATACTGGAAAGCAGCGAGGCGATCGAAACAGTCGCTGAGGAAACCCTGTCAAGGCGCGAACGGTGGGTCCTCACTATCGAGCGTGGCGTTCTCGCTCCTGCTCGAATCGTCTGGGCAGATCTGCGGGCTCGTGTCGGTATCATCATCCTCTCTCTGTTCGTCGCCATGGGCGTGATCGGCACTCGTATCGTCGACGAACCACGAACCAATCAGGGAGAGCGTCTCGAGCCAGCGTTCCAGAGTTTCGCCCATCCGTTGGGAACGGACAGTGTCGGGCGTGACGTCCTCGGTCAGATCGTCCACGCCACGCCGAACATGCTGCTGATGATCCTCGCTGGTGGCGTGTTCACTACGGTAATGGCGACCGCCGTCGGGACGACGTCGGGCTATCTCGGCGGAAGTACCGATCGAGCGATCATGTCGGTTACCGACATCGCGATGACGATCCCAGGGCTGCCCCTGGTCGTTATTCTGGCCGCAGCGCTGACACCGACGAACCCTCTCGTCATCGGGGTAATTCTGACGATTAATGCGTGGGCGGGGCTGGCCCGTGCTATTCGCTCTCAGGTATTGACCATCCGCCGGAGTTCGTACGTCGAAGCATCGAAAGCGATGGGGATGTCGACGATGTCGGTCGTCCGACGCGACATTCTACCGAACATCATGCCGTACGTGCTGATCAACTTCGTCACTGCAGCACGGAACGTCATCTTCGCCTCCGTGGGACTGTACTTCATCGGCGTGCTCCCGTACGACAACATCGTTAACTGGGGCGTCATGATCGACCTGGCCTACCAGGGCGGTGGGCTCCAGTCGATGGAGGCGGCACACTGGCTGTTCGCCCCGTTGATCACGATTACCCTGCTCTCGTTCGGGCTGATCATGTTCGCACAGGGCACCGATCGAATGTTCAATCCGCGCGTTCGTGCCCGTCATTCGACGACGACGAAGACCAGCGACGACGACGGGGCGCCGTCCGCTTCCCCAGGTGATAACGTATGAGTAATCAAGAGGCTCTCGACCCCACGGCCAGTAGTACAGACCCGATTCTTGAGATTCGCAATCTGAACGTGCAGTTCGAGATGGACCGCGGGACGTCCCGCGTGATTGACGATGTCGACCTCGATATCCACCGCGGTGAGATTATCGGTATCGTCGGTGAGTCGGGGTCGGGGAAGTCGATGCTCGCCTCGTCGTTACTCGATGCTGTCGTGGAGCCCGGCGTCACTACTGGTGAGATCATCTATCGGTCACCGGACGGTGAATCGATCGACGTACTCGATCTCTCCGAGGAGGCCCTTCGAAAGTTTCGATGGGAGCAAATTTCGATGGTGTTCCAGGGAGCACTCTCCTCGTTCAATCCGACGATGGCGATGCGCGAGCACTTCGAGGAGACGCTCGAAGCACACGGATACCCCGTCGGGTCTGGAATGGAGCGTGCGGCCAACCTTCTCAGCGATCTGTATCTCGATCCGGACAGAGTGCTGGACTCGTATCCTCACGAGTTATCCGGCGGGATGAAACAGCGGGCACTGATCGCGTTAGCCCTCGTACTGGAGCCAGAGGTGCTCGTGATGGACGAGCCGACAGCAGCGCTGGATCTGCTCATGCAACGCTCTATCGTGAGCCTGCTGGCGGATATTCGTGACAAGTACGACCTGACGATGGTGTTTATCACCCACGATCTCCCGCTCGTGACGAAGCTTGCGGATCGAATCGGCGTTCTGTACGCCTTCGAATTTGTGGAGCTTGCAGACACCGAATCGATCCTCAGAGAGCCTGCACATCCGTACACGCGAGCGCTATTGAACGCGACTCCCAACCTCGATGCGCCACTCGAGGAAATGCGTCCGATCGAGGGATCCGCTCCCGATCCGGTGAACGTGCCGGAGGGCTGTTCCTACCACGAACGGTGCCCGCTGGCCACCGACATCTGTCGTGATCAGCCGATCTTTGAACAGGTCACTGACACGCAAGCGGTCGCCTGTCACCACTGGGAGGATATAGACGAGATCCCGTTGACCACGGAGGTCGACCAATGAGCACCCACGAGACGGTCGTCTCCCTGTCCGGCGTGGATGTCCACTTCGATACCGAAAGCGGCATCAATCCGTTTACGGACTCAGAGACGGTCCGTGCGGTCGATGATGTCGATCTCGAAATCGATGAAAAGGATGTCATCGCTATCGTCGGGGAGTCAGGGAGCGGGAAGACGACACTCGGGAAGACTGCGGTTGGCCTCCAGAAGCCGACGAGCGGAACGGTCAGCTATCGGGGACAGGACGTGTGGAAAGCACGCAAGCGCTTTTCGAATCCCGAGATCCCGTTCTCAGAGATCCGACGATCACTACAGATAATCCATCAGGATCCGGAGTCGTCCCTCAATCCGCACAAATCTGTGCGATCGTCGCTCGAACAGCCACTCAAGAAGTGGCAAAAGGGACTCGGACCCGAAGACAGAGAGGCCCGTATTCTGGCCATGCTACAGAAGGTCGGCATGTCACCGCCGCACGATTACGCAGAACGGTATCCCCATCAGTTGTCCGGTGGGGAGACCCAGCGTGTCGCACTCATCCGAGCGCTGTTGATGAATCCCGATCTCATTCTCGCCGACGAGGCAGTGTCGGCACTGGACGTATCCCTGCGAGTAGAGATGATGGATCTGATGCTCGATCTGCAGGATTCGTTCAATACGTCGTACCTCTTTATTAGCCATGACCTCTCCAACGCGCGGTACGTTGCCGAGCACGCGGATGGCTATCTCGGCGTGATGTATCTCGGCGAACTCGTCGAGTTCGGACCTGCAAAAGAGGTCCTGAAGAATCCACAGCACCCATACACCAAGGTGTTACGGTGGGCGACGCCATCACTCGAGATCACCGACGAGACGGAGCCACCAGTGCGGAAGATCGATATTCCGGACCCCGTCAATCCGCCTTCGGGTTGCCGGTTCCACACACGATGTCCGTACGCGACTGGACACTGTCGTGAAAGTGCTCCGGAAAGTCGATCGGCCGACGTTCCCGAGCACCGTACCGCATGCTATCGCATCGACGAACACAGTGATTACTGGGACGCGGAACCCCTGGAGGGCGCACACGTTGATCGATAATCGCGTCACTTCAGATCCCGGCTGCAGGCGTGCTGTCAGTCGGTTCGCTCGACCCAGCGGACAGCCTCACGAACGCCACTCGCGATACTAACATAATGAATACGAATACACAAAACAAACAAAAAATAGACGGTATCGATGTCGAACGAACGCTCGAGCAACTCAGTCTCGAAGAAAAAGCCGGACAGCTCGCGGGGACGTACGTCGGGACGATGGCGGAAACGCGGACTGTAGAGGATGTTGCCGAGTTGGTACGAAACCACGGAATCGGGTTCGCGACGCCGTTTGGCTACGGTGCCTCGCCGATTAGAGACCCCATTGAGGCCGCCAAAACGGTAAACCGGCTCCAGCGGATTGCCCTCGAGGAAACGGACCACGGCATACCGATCGCGGTGCCGGTTGACGCGATTCACGGCAACGCGTATCTTCAGCAGGCGACGATCCTCCCGCACAACGCTGGGCTTTCTGCAACGCGGAACCGAGAACTCATCACCCAGGTGGGGAAACTGACCGCGACCGAAGTGGCAGCAACCGGTGGGAAGGTCACATATGGACCGACCTGTGACGTCGCCTTGGACCCACGCTGGGGCCGAACGTTCGAGAGCTTCGGCGAATCGGCGTATCTGTGTGGTGAACTGGCCGCGGCAAAAACCCGAGGGGTTTCGGCAGCGAGCGAACCGGTCGCAGCGATGGCGAAACACTTCCCGGCGTACGGCGATCCCAGTCGGGGCGAGGATGCGGCCCCGGTCGACAGGTCAGTGTCCTCGATCCGACGAGATTTCCTTCGTGCGTTCGAGCCAGTGATCGAGGCCGGAATCGATGCGGTGATGCCGAGTTATAACTCGATCAACGGGGTACCCTCCCACGCGTCCGTGCATTTCCTCCGTGACGTCCTCCGCGACGAGCTTGAATTCGACGGCTACGTCGCTTCGGACTGGAACGGTGTGAACATGCTGCACGAGAGCCACGGCGTGACGAGTGACCGTCGTGGATCGATCAAACGATCGCTCGAGGCCGGTGTCGACGTTCACTCGCTGGGTGAAGAGACACACGTCGAACACATTGTGGATCTCGTCGAATCCGGTGAGATCGACGAAGCGCGTGTCGACGAGGCCGTTCGTCGGGTCCTTTCGCTCAAAGCCGAACTCGGCCTCTTCGACGATCCATACGTCGATATCGACCGAGTGACGACGACGCTTGGGTGTGAAACACACCAGGAGATCAACCTCGAGGCTGCGCGTCAGTCCATGACGCTTCTCCGAAACGAAGACGAAACCCTCCCGTTCTCGCCCGAAATTGACGACATTCTGGTGACTGGCCCCAACGCTGACGAGCTCTCACATCAAGTCGGCGGGTGGAGCCTCAAGCCGGACGAAGGCCTGGACGGTGAAACGGTCCTCGACGGAATTTCGTCGGTCGTTTCCGACGACACGACGGTAACCTACGAACGCGGCGCTGGCATCAGAGCGGAGGCTGACATCGACGCGGCCGCAGCAGCAGCTGCTGGTGCCGACGCTGCAGTCGTCGTACTCGGGGAGAACTGGTATCTTCACGAGTTCGGTCCACAGGAAGTGACCGGGCCGACCGAGGAGTTCCCCAAACGGAGCACGCTCTCCCTGCCCTCGGCTCAGCGTGAGTTGCTCGAAGCGGTCGTCGGGACGGGGACTCCCGTGGCGCTCGTGATGATCTCTGGCCGGCCGCTATCGATATCCTGGGCGGCCGAACACGTCCCCGCAATCTTGCAGGCGTACTATCCCGGTAGCTTGGGCGGGCGAGCAGTGGCAGAGACCTTGTTTGGGGAGGTGAACCCGAGCGGTTCATTGCCAGTCTCAGTACCTCGCTCGGCCGGCCATCTTCCGGTACGGCACAACTACCTCCCCGGGCCAACGCCGATCGGTGCTGAGGAACACGAGTCCTCGTACGATCCGCTCTGGCCCTTCGGACACGGACTCTCCTACACGGAGTTCGAGTATCGGTCGCTCGAGGCCGACCGAACCACGCTTGGTAGTGGCGACACAGTGACAATAGACGTCAGTATCGCCAACACCGGCGACCGGTCCGGTTCGACTGCAGTACACCTCTTCGCGAGCCATCCGGTGAGTTCCGTCGTCACCCCAGCCAAGCAACTTGTCGGATTCGATCGCGTAGCGTTGGCTCCCGGCGAAGAACGGACGACATCGCTGGCGGTGGACGCAGCGCAATTCGCAGTGGTGGGGACGGACGGAGGGGCCGTGCTCGAACCGGGGCGCGTCGAGGTGTCCTGTGGTGAGATGACCCGCACGCTCGAAATCGAATAACTCCGGGGAAGAATCGATTCCACGGTCGTATCAATGGGACGGTGTCCTCGTCGAGGACGGCTCGCTAACAACCGGTGTACTCGATGCTGAGGACGTCGACCCGTCGCGCGATGATATCCTCGAACACCGCTCCCCAGCCGCCGACGCTGAGTAACTCCGTCCCAGTGTCCACGACCATTGTCGCATAAGTCGCTAGTTCTGTAAGTGACGGGCGGTGGTCGTGCTGTCGCTGTGGGTAGGTCATCGACTGTACCCGTCCCGCAATGCTGATTTCGGAGTTGGTCCGGATTTCAGAACCCCTGATCTGGATGACCACCTCGAACTCGTCGGCCTGAATTATCGAATAGAAATCTCGGAAGAACTCCTTGAGACTCACGTACGTAACCGTTTTTGGGTCGTCTCGATACACCGTTGGATAGAGGTTCCAGAGACAGGTCAGGAAGTACCAGTGGAAGATAAACGGGAGGATCCGGTCGTGAATCAATACTCCGTACGTCTCGTCGGAACGAGTATTCGGTGCGAAACAGACTCGGTGCCGGTCGAGAATCACCAGAAACGGTCCCGGGATCGAACACACACGCAGTTCGGAGACGCCCCCATCGAGCATCTCGTCGTCGATCGGTACCTCGCCGTGATCCTCGAGGTATAGTGTCGTCCTGACGATGACCTCTCTGTCCCGAGCAACTCGCAGCTCCGGGAGCAACTCCCGTAATTGTGCGGGAGTTGCCGCGATTTCGACGACGGTGTCTGCATCCGTAATCCCGGTGAGCGCCTGCTCGACTGCGCTTTCGGGATGTTTCGTGACGCTGATTCGATAATTAACGGTGTCCGGCTCTCGATACCGTTCTTTGATGTCTTCGGCTGCGTCCGCCAACAGTTCCCCCCGCGATGTCAGATCGTCAAATACCGTTTCCGGTGGTTCCGGTCGCGCGTACAACTTCTCCTGGTCCATCGTCTCGATATATTCACGGTCCTCCAGATCACGAAGGACGTCGTATATCTGAGAGGATGGAACGGAGCACTTCCGGGCAATTTCGACGGCTGGAGCCGTACCCAATTCGAGCAATGTCAGGTATGCATCCGCCTGATACTCGGTCAATCCGGCGTACTTCAGTGCTTGCCGAACGAGTTCACGCTCCATATCTGACTGTTGTTTCGGGGTGGGAAAGTTCTATGTATTACCACTCATGTACTCCCGCCTCGAGCAACGATTTCTCGATGGCTGTGAGCAAGCACAACACAGTAATTCCCCGCAACTGTCTACCGGGTTGCCTACAGACACCGTGGAAACAACCGACGGCTCACCGAGTGCCACAGCGGTACACGATGTACGAGCAGAGGAGGGTTGTGGAGCCGACGATCAGCAGGTTGAAAATCATAACCCCGCTCGTGTATTCGTCAAAGGATCCAAAACCGTACGAGAACGCCGCCAGACTGAGCAGTAGCACATTCACCGCGAGTAGTCCAAACCAGATCGGTTTGTATGCACAGACGTATTTCCAGAAACGGTCGCCGAATGAGTCGGCAGTGTCCATTGGGAGTTCGTAGGGAGTGTCGGCATTTTGTTTTGTCGCTTCACTTTGACGGGATAGTGTCTTTGAATTATCATTGGTGACACAGCTTCACAGCACGTCGGCTCGGATCAGCTGACGAACAGGTCTGAGCAAGGCTCTCGTGAGGGGTGCAATGACGTTCAGTGACTACTATAGCTGTTGCCGATTCGGAAAATCGATCAGATACGCGAGAGTCCGTGCGTGACCCTGGCTCGGGCAACCGGGCTATTTCCACTACCAATCGGGTTAGCGAAGGTGCTGTTCCGAACGATTTATTATATTTGAAGACACACATGTTGGTAGATGCATAGAAACATCAATCGGCGGTATCTCATTGGGGCCAGTGCTACGGGTCTAGCGGCGACGATTGCAGGGTGTTCGAGCACCGACACAGAAGACGACGAACCACGCGAACAGGAGTCTGAGCGGGCCAGTGCCGATGAGATCGTATCGGTGGGCAACGCCAGCTATCGGACGACGAAGCCAGCGAACAGGAATCAGCCCCCGACGGACCTCTACGTCAGTGAGGGGCGACAGGGTGACCCACTCCCGACGAACAACTGGTGGGGGTCGCTCATGTGGGACGGGCACCTGCTCGAACACGACACGTATCTCTGGAGCCATCCGCTCGTGAGTTCGACGGGCGAACAAGGATTCGTCTTCGGCAGTCAGGGAGACTGGCAGGTCGGGGAGGGTCCCGCCGGGCCGAACTTCGCGACGCGCCAGATCGAACTCGCGGGGACCGTCGGCTTCGAGGGGGTGGCCTTCGACGAGTCCGTCGTGACCGACTGGACGGACTGGTCAGTCTCCTTCGCAATGGAGAGTCCCAACGGGCGGATCGATGTGACACTGGTCCGAGGGTCGCCGTACGTATACATTCGTGCAGATGGCGACGACGTCGCCGTCGAGTTCGACCAGACGGCTGCTGATCCCACCGTGTGGGCAGATCGTGGCTCAACGGTCGGTCTCAGTGTCGACAACGCCCATTATGGACTGTATGCCCCCTCCGACGCGAAGTGGTCGTTCGATGGCGACGAAACGGTCACCTCGTCGCTCGACGGCGGCGATTACCTGACGATCACACTGTTACCCGAGGAGAGTGAGGAAGCACTCGAGACCTTCGGTGCGTACGCCCACGCACACGTCGTCGATACACGGCTCGAGTGGGAGTACGACGAAGAAGCGAGTGAGGTTCACACTACCTACCACTTCGAGACCGAAGCGATGGAGGGCGACCAGTCAGGCACGATCTCGGGAATGTTCCCCCACCAACACAAGTACACCGACGAACAGTCACTCGGGTACACGTACGAATCGCCACGCGGGATGATGCAGACGATAGAGACCAGCTCGTACCGCATCACGCATACGTATCCCGGAATCCTCCCTCACCTACCGGATGTCGGTGGATACGATAGCGAGCGTCTCGCCTCGTATCTTTCCGAGGAGACAAGCAAACAGATCATCAGACCGGGGGAAGAGGGTGACGGGGAGGGTGCGTACTGGACAGGAAAGAACTTTAATCGCACGAGCGACCTCATCGGTATCGCACAGCATCTCGGCGACGAGGATCGAGCCGAAAAACTCCTCGACGAAATGCGAGCGTCCCTCGAGGACTGGTTCCAGGCCACTGATGAAGACGGTCGGCTAGGAAACACCCGCGTCTTCTATTACAACGAGCTATGGGGGACGCTGATTGCTTATCCAGCCCTCCATGGCGCGCCCGAACTCCTGAACGACCACCACTTCCACTACGGCTACTACGTCCGTGCAGCAGCGGAAATTGCGCGGAACGATCCGGACTGGGCTGCCGAAGCCGAGTGGGGAGGGATGGTTGACCGCTTGATTCGGGACTTTGCGAACCCCGACCGTGACGACGACAGGTTCCCGTTCTTACGCACGTTCGACCCTTACAGCGGCCACTCATGGGCCGGCGGTCCATCCGGTGACGCCTTCGGGAATAATCAGGAGTCGAGTTCCGAGGCAATCAATGCTTACGCTTCGATCATTCAATGGGGCGAGTACACGGACAACGAGGAGCTCCGTGACCTCGGCGTGTTCCTGTATACTCGAGAAGTAACCGGCGCTCGCGAGTACTGGTTCGACGAAGATGGCGATAGCCTCCCGGAATTGGAGGGGTGGCAGTTCGACCAAGCGACGATCGTCTGGGACAACGGCGTGGCGTACACGACCTGGTGGACCGACGAGCCCGAAGCAATTTACGGCATCAACTGGTTACCAATCGGCGGCCACTCGCTCTATCTCGGACTCGATACGACCTACGCTGATAGCAACTACCGGATCGTGGAAAATGCCGTCGACGGTAGTTTCTCTCACTGGGAAGACCTGATGTGGAAGTACCGGGCGCTCTCGGATCCAGAAGACGCGCTGGAGCAGTTCGAGGCCGATGGTGACCAGTACGAGCCAGAGTTCGGCACTTCGCGGGCCTACACCTATCACTGGATCGCAACGCTTGGAGAGATGGGCTCACCCGAACCGACGATTACTGCTGATACGCCGCTGGCAGCCGTCTTCAGTGTCGACGACGGGAGAACGTACGTTGCGTACAACTCGAGGGAGGAAGACCGCGCCGTCTCATTCTCAGACGGCACGTCGATCGATGTCGGACCAGGTGAGTTTGGTGTCGATCACCAGTAGATCGCCAGTTGACCAGCACCCAACGGAGAAATCTGGAATCGGTGAACTCGTTGGGGCCCGAGGAGTTCTTACTGTCCCCCCTGGAAAACGATACCAGAGCGCCGTGTGAGGGGTCAGGAGACACCTGAGTAGCGACAGCACCCCCTCTGAGTCGCGATGTCGGTCGATGAGTTCCTCGAGGGGCCTGGTCTTGCAACCCGGACGTCCGTTCGGCGAGTTCCCCACCGACCTAAAACAACGGGATCGGTACGTCCCGGATCCCGAGTTGGTGGGCGGGTCGCTGGTGATGATCGACGGCAACTCTTGTGACGGCGACATCGGTGTCGGCCGCCAGGGCTGCTATCGTCGATTCGAGCATCTGACACGGGCCACACCAGTCAGCATACCAGACACCAGGGCGATATGGGGAGACGCTACGACCGACTGAAGGTGGGCCTGGTTCTCGATCGGCTCGCTCGGTACGTCCTAATCGAGTGACGTGTCTCCGTCACGTTCGTCACCGGCTGCGGTGAACGTGTGACCCGTCTCCTGTTCGATAGACCCCTTTTCATCGAGTGAGTTGCCCGTCGGTGGACAGTACGACCCCTGAGCACATGCCAGCTGTGGGTGGTTGACCCAATACTAAATCTAAGAAATCCGTCAAACCACCCCAAATCCCTTTTTTACCCGATCTCGAGGCCGACACGAGACGACACCCAACCGACCCCGTAACCGTCACTCCAGGACGACGTTGAGGGCCGTTTCGTGCTCGACGTTGTCGGTGACGGGACAGCGCTCTTCGACCGCCGAGCGCCACTCTTCGAGCCTCTCCTTCGAAGCGTCGGTCTCCACGTCCAGCGTGACATCGAGACCCTGCAATCCGGAACGGGCCGTGGCGGTCTCGCCGCGGTACCGGGCATAGTCGACCCCGCCTTCGATCGTCACCTGCATGGAATCGATGTCGATGTCCATGTCACGGGCGACCATCGTCCCTGTCGAATTTAAACAGCCGATGATCGCGCCCAGGAAGTACTCGACCGGATTGACGTCCTTGCCGATGACGAACTCGGCGTCACCGGTATCGACCCGCATTCGTTTGGGGCTGAGTCGTTCACCCGACAGTTCGTATCTCGTCAGATCGTTCGGCTCCGTCATGTGAGTGTTCGTTCGGTGAGTCGAGGAATAAGTCTTGTGCACCATCCACTATTCTAAGAACTAATATGCGGTGTCCCGGGTTCAGGTCGTCCGCTCCGGCGGCACGATCAGGACATTGGCCGTCGCTCGAGTCACGATGTCTTCGGAAACGCTCCCGAGCAACAGTCGACGCAGTCTGCTATGACCCCGCGATCCGATCAGGATCGTTGTTGAGTCGGCGGCATCTTCGGCGGCCAGAATTTCGTCGGCGGGATCACCCTGTCGGACCGCTGTCTGGGACTCGATGCCCCAGTCCTCGAGGGTGGTGGCCAGCTCTGCGAGTCGATCTGTGGGCTTCTGGCCCTCCGGCAATCCCGGGTCCTTGGGCGTTTCGACGTGAACTAGCGTCGCCTCACGCGTTGCGTGACGGAGATAGGAAAACGCCTCGAAGGCGCGGTCGGCATTCGTCGAGAAATCCGTGGCGAACAGCATTCGCCGGAACAGGTGTTCCCGCAGCACCTCGGGATCGTCCGCCTTGCGTTCGATACGGTTGACGAGCAACGGGACGGACGACGTGCGGGCGAGATTGCGCGCCGTCGAACCGATCACGCGATTTTCCAGTGGACTCTTTCCGCGGGAGCCAACGATGGTCATGTCGGCCCCGACGGTCTCGGCTATCCCGTTGATGCGACGGTGTGGCGTTCCCCGAACGACGTGCATTTCGACGTCGAATCCCGCATCCACTATCACACGTCGGTATCGCTCGAGTGCGCGTTTGCGCCGTTTTTCGAAATCGATGCCGGGCATTCCCGCGTGAACGTTCGCCGGGACAACGGTGACGAGGTGCATCGTATCGACCCCAATTCGGCCGAGACACTCGAGACACGTCTCGCTCTGGATCGTTGCTTCGCTCGCGGCCGATAGGTCCGT
This sequence comes from Natrialbaceae archaeon Tc-Br11_E2g14, assembly GCA_001564275.1. Classification (GTDB taxonomy): domain Archaea; phylum Halobacteriota; class Halobacteria; order Halobacteriales; family Natrialbaceae; genus Natronosalvus. The sequence continues at coordinate 36,402 of LKND01000001.1, forward strand.
TGCACAAACCGCTTTCATACCAGTAGTGTGGGCTCCACGGTATAATATTGTTTGGATTGCCCAATATGCTCCGGGTTCGTACAGATTCACGGCCCTGAGACGGACGCATCTCCGATGACCGGTCCTCGACGGCTGGTCTCGACGAATCATCACGATGGACCGCATCGATCACTAATCTGGAGTGGTTCGATGTCTGTTTCAGGCGGTCGGGAGAGGCAGGCTACCCGAGCAACGGTTGAGATATATTTGCATATCCTATGGGAATATCTCCGTTGGATAGCAAATGGATATCCAGCAGTAATATTGTGCGTAACATCCAAAAGCGTTATACGCTCGGTGGTGGTAGATGGTAGTGAGTAGTAATCCATGATCCACACACTATCAAACGTTGAAGACGGTCGACCGACATGATCGACTTTTTCGCGTTCCCACCCGCGGTCCAGGCACTCGCCCTCGTGATTCTCGTGCTCATCGAGGCAGTCGTCCTCTACGTCGGATACGGGGTCGTCGAACGGGTGGTCGCGCCGCCACTCATCGAAACCATCGAAAACGCCTAACACATGGAAATACTGGGATTGGGGCTTGCGCTCCTCGCACTGTTCATTGTCTTCGGGTTCATGGTCGGGGTGTTCTTTGGATTCTTCGGCATGGGGGGGTCGTTCCTCATCACCCCTGCCCTGTTGATCCTGGGCTATCCCGCACCCGTGGCGATAGGCAGTTCGATGGCTTTCGTCTTCGGAACGGCGGTGATCGCGACGATGAAACACCACGATGTGGGGGATGTCGATTACAAACTCGGGGCACTGATGTTCGTGGGAATCGCCCTCGGTATAGAGGGGGGCAAAGTCATGGTGTTCTTCCTCGAGGAACTCGGCCACGCTGAGGTCGTCGTCGGGATTGCATACGTCCTGTTGCTCGCCGCGATTGGTGGACTGTTTATTCGCAGCGCCATCAATCGGGACGCCCCCGACGAGGATGAAGCGACTGACGACACGGAGATCCCCGAAATCGCGAAGCGAATCAAGTCCTACAATATTCCCCCGATGGTGACTTTGACCGACGGAAGCAAGGCATCGATGTGGACCATCTCCGGGGTTGGCGGTGGCGTTGGCATCGTGTCCGGATTCCTCGGTGTTGGGGGTGGCTTCATTCGGATGCCCGCCATCTACTATCTCATTGGCATTCCCCTGACTGCGGCCGTCGGAACGAGTCTGTTCGGTGCCCTGATGTCCGGGGCAGTGGGCGCGTTCACCTACGGCCTTTCGGGTGTCATCGACATCGGGGTCGTGACGGCCCTGCTGATGGGAAGTGCACTGGGTGCGCGGATCGGATCGGCATCGACCGCCTACGTCGACGAGAACGACGTGACAATTTACTTTGGAATTATGCTGTTGCTCGCGAGTGCCGCCGTGGCGATCGGCGAGTCAGCAGAGTGGCTCGGGATGCCGATTCTGGACACTGTGAGCTTCGTCCTGTTGGTCGGTTCGTCGGCGTTCGTGACGTCGATAATCCTCTACTACGGGGCGATGGCAGTCAGGAGTAACCCCAGGGGGCAGGTCACGCCGACGGGGAGCGATGACTGATGGGGAGGCGCATCGTTGCTTCCCACGGCTCGAGGCGTTCTCGATTCTCGGTGCCCGATGAGACGACAGCGAGCCCCAAAGCATTGTTATCGAGACATCCGGATAGCCCCCACGGTGTGCACTCTGGAGTTTTATAGGCCGCCGAGTGGGTGATCACGAGCGGTCAATTGGATGCCATCCATGCGGTAGTACCGACCGAGGCATCCATTGATCGTCCCCATAGCTGAAAATCAGCTGTCAGTTGGACGGTTAGTAACCGAATAAAAGGCCCGAGGCTACTCGAGTCGACCCACTCACTGTGGTGGTATCACACTGGCGGTGGGGTTCAGTTCCGGCGCGTTCTCGAGATTGTGCACGATTCACACAACTCTTATACGCTGGGCCCCCCTACACCAGGCTACTAATGGCAAATTCGATGGTGGAACAACTCCAGCAGGACATCGAGTGTGAAGGGTTGCTGGAGTGTATCCATGGGCTCAAGCAACTCGACAAGGAGTGCTTTCGTGTGATGGTCGAAAGCGACGATCCACTCACTATCGACGAGGTGGCAGCACAGGTCGACCGCGAGCGTTCGACCGCGTATCGATCGATCCAGCGACTGCTGCAGGCAGGCTTCATCCAGAAAGAGCAAGTGAACTACGATCAGGGAGGGTACTACCACGTCTACCATCCCACCGATCCAACCCAGATTGCAAACGACATGCAGCGAAAGCTCAACGATTGGTACGCGAAGATGGGGCAACTCATTCAGGAGTTCGAAGACAAGTACGAACGCGTCGACGAACGCCCTGCGGCGGCCGAAAGCTAACGACGCCTGCCCTTCTCGAGTTCCGGATACCGGCCCCAGACAACCCCGGCTGTGGCCCCGACTCGTCGCTGCTCACGTGTCTATCGAAACATCTACGTCGATCTGTCTCCGCCTCGGCATTCTTCTCCTCGTGTCCAATGCACGGCGAAGACGCCGCGACGCGAGGACGCTCGACTGAATCAGGCTCGAACGACGACGGTCGCGCCACGGTGGCGCAACCCCGACTCTCGAACAGATATTCGTGAGGGCGTGGTGTGAGCCGTCACCGTCGGAGACTTTGGGACACCAGAACCGTCCAGATCGAGGCGTCGTGGTGCCAGCGTTAAGTCGCTGCATCGTGTGGTGAGTGGCGGACCGATGCAACCAGATCCATACGATTCCGACAGGCTGGAGGCGGATATTGCCGCACTCGAGGAACTTCCAGTGTTCGTCGCTTACAATGCAAACGTCGACGCCATCGTGCGAGTGGACGACGAACTCGAGTCCGCCCTCGAACGGCCCGCCGACCCTGGAAACACGCCGCCGCCGAGTCCACTGACCTCGACGGCGGACCTGGCTACAGCGCTCACGCACACGATGGCAAAGGGGCGAGGGGACGAGGTCGCCATGACTGACGAGTTCGCGGCCACGCTCGAATCGACGCTGACCCCCGACGCCCAGCAGATGGGTGGACAAGCAGGGATCATGACGAACGTACTCACTGCGCTGGGGGCGGCACCCGTGACGTACACGTACTTGCTGTCTGATCGACAGCGCTCGCTTTTCACCCACCCAGGGGCGGTTCGGTATCCGCTCGTCGAGGATGGAACCGTTTCCTACGTCCCGCTGGAGTCGGCAGTCAATACCGAACGAACCAAGATCAACTGGGTGTTCGAGTTTGGCCCTGGTGACGAGATGTTTGGCGTGACTGCCAGCGGGGGTACCCGGTTCATCGCCGCCTCGAGACCCCCCGAATTCGATCTGCATGCCGGGGACCTCGATACGGCTATCGATCAGGTCGGTGCTGACGTCGACGGGGCCCTGCTAGCGGGGTATCACAACCTGACCCCGGATCACGTCGAGGAAGGGTACGACGAAACGATGCAACACGCACGAGACGTGATGGGGCGATTGCAAGCGGGTGGCGGGTTCCAGGTGCACGTCGAGTACGCCGTCACACACGACGAGGAACTCCGCGAAAGCATCTACGAGTGGATTCTCCCCGAGGCCAATGTCATCGGCGTCGATACGCACGAACTCGGGCTCCTGCACGACGATGCTGGTAGTACCGCAGTCGAGGAGGTCCCGTCGGAAGCCACCCCGTTCGACCCATCGGATGGCATCGCTCATTACCGCATGCTGTCGGCCATCCGTTCTGAACTCGAGGTGGACTGTATCCAGTTACACGCGATGGACTATCACCTGGCAGTCACCGACGATCACCTCGACGCGGCGGCCGTCTTGCGCGGTCTGGAGTTTTCGGCCGTCAACGCGGCTACCAAAGCGGCACTCGGTGACATCACGTCCCCGGCGGACCTCCGGACCGGCCTCGAGTACGCGCCATCTGCACAGGGCCACGAGGCGATCGACCGCCTCGGGGCACACGTCGGCGCATCGACGGAGGCCGGACGACTCGCAACACCGTCGGTCGTCGCCTGTCCGAACCGGGTCGTCGAGGATCCTGCCGGGACGGTCGGCATCGGCGACGTCGTCTCTTCCTCGAGTTTCATCCTCGAGTTGGCAGTGGCCCAAGAATAGAAGCCCCACGGATGTGGGGTCCAGAGTGATGAACTCTGGTACCAACCGAATCTCAGTGCACAGTTGATCACCGGACCTATGAGTGATCAGTATATCAAACGTATCAGTTGTTACTCGAGTCTCGCCGTCTACATCCGGTGTCGTGTGAGCCTGATCCGTGTCGACACCCGATGAGGGTTATCGTAGCCACTGAACGTCATTGCACACCCTCACGATACCAGGGCTCACAACCGGTGCCAAACCGGTTCTGAGGCGACTCGCTGTGAGGGTGTGGAACTCGTTTCAATTGGTACTATAGTTTGGCGCCTCGGCACTGACCGGAACGCAAAACACCGGGCGTGGCGATTGCCGAACGACGTTCTCGGTGACACTGCCGAGGAACCACTGACCGATTCCCGTCTGGCCGTGTGTGCCCATGATGATGAGGTCAGCGTCGATGTCGGCCGCCGACGCGAGGGTCGCCTTCGCGGGAGAGCCGGTCGCGATCGACCCGGATACACCGACACCAGCCGCTCTCGCCCGGTCCCCGACGTCGTCGATTGCCGCCTGTCCCTGATCCTCGAAGGCCTCGAACAGTTCCTCCTCGCTCTGGGTGCCGGCGAAGGGACTCGTGTCGACGACAAACAGGGAGTGGATCATCGCGTCCAGTCTGTCGGCGAGCGCGATACCCCATTCGGCAGCGATCTGCGCTCCATCGCTCCCATCGGTTGGCAACAGGAACCGTTCAAAGGAGATTTCCTCGGTTCCAGAGCCACTCACGGCGGGCGGCACGGCGAGTACTGGTGTACGGGCGGTCCTGAGTACGTTCTCGGTGACGCTGCCAAGCAACATCCTGTCCAGTCCAGTGCGCCCCTTCGTCCCCATGACGATGACGTCGATTTCCCGCCGGTTGGCGTACGCTCGGATCGACTGAAAAGGCGTCCCATGTTCGACAGCCGTGGTCACCGAAACGCGTTCGTCGACGGATTCGACCATCTCGACGACCGTTTCGAGCGCTTCCTGCGCCGCTGACTCGAGGGACTGAATCGTGTCCTCGTCGGGTATCCCGACCGATGTCGGTTCTTCGACGACCGAGATGACGTGGACGTCGGCGTCAGTTTGTGAAGCGAGGGCGACGCCGTGTTTTGCTCCCGCCAGGGCCCCCTCGCTGGCGTCGGTCGGTATCAGTATTGATTCGATGAAATCGTTCATGTGGGGTGGCGGACTTCACCGCCCCTCGGGTTAATGCTGGGGGGTCAGACAAGGCCAATGAGCGGGAGTCCGTGTCAATCCTCGAGCTCCAGTACGTCGACGAAAACCGCCAGCAGTTCCTCGAGTTGCCTCGGTAGCAGGAACGCTTTCCGGACGTGGTCTCGCGCGTCCTCTCCGAAGCGCTTCCGTCGTGTCTCGTCCTCGAGCAAGGTGACCAGTCGGTCGGCGACACCCTCGACGTCGTCCGGTTCCACGAGGTAGCCGGTTTTTCCGTCCCGAATCTGGAGTGGAATCCCCCCGACGTTCGACCCGACGACCGGCGTTCGCTTCCAGAGTGCTTCCGAAACGACGAGCCCGAACCCCTCACGGAGTGACTTTTGAACGACGACGTCGGATCGTCGTTGCAAGACGTTTACAGTCAGATCTGGTAGATCCGTCAACACGTGGACTGCAGGGTCCTCGACTGCTTGCGCGGCCACGCGTTCGTACAGTTCCAGCCCCTCGGGATCGTCTCCGGCCATGCCCCCGACGAGCGCGAGTTGCAGGTCGGTCACGGTTTCGCCGGCCTTGCGGAAGGCCTCCAGCGTCCCGAACTGATCCTTCCACGGATCGAATCGGGATACCTGGGTCACCAGCGGTTTCTCGAACGACAGTGGATCGAGGCGATCGCACTCGGTGGCGATCGTCTCCTGATCGAGCGACCTGTTCTTTTCGGTCACGGGATCGATCGAGGGATGAATGACGCTCGTCGATGGCAACGCTATCGAGTCACCGTATGCCGATTGACTGACGATGGCGTGATCGGTTCGTTCGGCAGGCGCTTCAACGAAGGATCGATACGCTTCGTCGGGATCTGTGAGGTCGATGTGACAGCGCCAGATGATGGGCGTGTCGGGTAGCTTCCGCCGAACCGACTCGATCATCCCAAGGGGCTGTGGATCGTGGATTACGACGAGGTCAAACGGACCGTCGAGTTCGGCCGCGTTTTCCTCGTTCACCTCGTGGTAGGTGGCCTTCATGTCCTCGGTCAACGGTGGACCACTACCCTGGAGGCCGTTGTGTATGCTCTTGGTGACGTCGAAAAACTCGTCGGTGGCGTCCATGACGAGCCAGTTGTCGTCGATACCGAGATCACGACAGACCGGGACGATTGATCGGAGTAGTTCAGCGACGCCTCCGCCGGTTGCCGTCGAATTGACGTGGAGGATTCGAACGCTCTCGAGCGTCTCGGCAAGCGTGTGTAATCGATCAATTCGATCGTCGTCCGTGACGGCCACGTAGTCCTCGAACGAGCGATCCGGGAGCGATGGGGCGTGCATCGGTGGTCTCGGTCGCTACCACGGGGGCCCATGTACCTGTTGGGGTGGGTGGCCCCGTCAACGCGCCTCATGATAGGCCGCACGGGAGGGGGTCTGCGACTGTACAGACAGCCATCGAAGCGATGGTCACAGGAGTCCAAGCCTCCACAACTGAATCGATCCGTGGTGGGCCCCGTGACACCGTTACCCATCAGCTGTCGAGATACGATAGCGCCTCCTCGTCGGAGACCTGCCTGAAATCCTCGTAGAACTGACCGACGCCCTGGAAGGGCCTCGGGGTCTCGAGACACACCACATCGACACCAGTCGACGCCAATTCGTCGATCGTCTCCGGTGGCCCGACTGGAACCGCCAGGACGATCCGTTCGGTCGCTTCACGCTGCAGTTTTTCGAGGCACGCCCGCACCGTGGAACCAGTTGCGACGCCGTCGTCGACGACAACGACGGTTTTCCCGGTGAGATCGGGCTCGGCTCGTCCCTCACGGTATCGTTTAGCTTTTTCCCTGGCCGTCGCCGCTGCCACCGCTCGCTGTTCCTCAACGTAGTCCTCGTCGGCTCCTGTCGCACCGCATGCGTCCTCGTTGTGCCAGACGCTGCCATCGCTTGCGACGGCCCCGATGGCATACTCCGGATTGCCAGGTGCACCGACTTTCTTCGCGATCACCACGTCGAGGGGTGCCTCGAGAGCGTCAGCGACTGCCCGTCCGAGGGGCAACCCCCCACGCGGTATCGCCAGTACGATGTCAGCGTCGATGGCTCGCTCCGTGAGCGCGTCGGCGAGTTGCTCGCCGGCATCCTTGCGGTCAGTGAAGCGTCGAGAGGGTTGCATGACTATCTGTCACCCGTCATCGCGCACCCACATAATACACGAGTGTTCGGCTGTAGGGGCGGGGAAACGACCCCAGGCCGTGGTTGGGCCATCACATCACAGCGTCGGCCGATCGGTGTCCCTCGACACGCTCGTACACAGCGATGATTCACCCGCCGATGAAGGTCGTAGGGCGTGTCACCTCCCCCTTGGTTTCACGGTGTTGCTCGACCTGCCTACGACCACGATGAACTTCGACGAATTCACCGGCAAAGTCCAACATCGACTCGAGTTACCCGACACGGGTCGCACCGTGCGGGCAATCCGGGCAACGCTTATGACACTTGGCCAGCGGATCGGCGAGGAGAACGCGGAGGACCTCGCTGCAAACCTCCCACTGGAGATTAAGTGGTACATGACTGGTGCCGTCCACGAACACGGCCAACGATTCGATTGGCAGGAGTTCCTGACTCGCGTCAGCGAGATCGAGGGTGAGGGCGTCGATCGGGCAGCGGCTGCCTATCATGCTCGGGTGATTGTCGACCTCGTGGAGACGATCGTCCCACCGTCGGACTTCCGGCAACTCCGTGACGCGCTCCCGGAGAGCCAACACGACGAAAACTGGCGAAAGCTCTTCGAACTCGTCGACTCGGGTGGGTGGGGAGATGCACACGAAGCACAGACTGGCGGCGGCCCACAGCCAGACGCCGACACACCAGAGCCTCGAGACGAATAGCTCGAGTCACCGACTGGCGACGGGTAACACGCAGTAGACCGAACCCAGGGCGTTAGGTTCGACGAAACAGCAACCGAGGACGTGAGAACCTCGACAGGAGGTGGTCGACCTGGAGGTGCTGCCCGCAGCACCCGTGTTATCGAATGATGGTCACCGAAACGGGCGCTCGTTTTGCCACCGTCTCGGCGACGCTCCCAAGGAGCACCCGACCGGCGCCCGTTCGTCCACGGCTCCCAATGACGACGTGATCGATTTGAAGGTCGTCGATAGCACCCAGAATGGCACGGGAGGGGGATCCATGGGCGATCCTCGTCTCGACCGAAACGTCGTACTCGTCGATGAGTTCTCGATGCTCCTCGAGTAGATCCCTCGCTGCCTCCTCCCGTTCGGCCATGTACTCACGATCCATGACGCCCTCGTCGGACGCCGACGGCGTGGTGAACGGATCGAGCGAGTGGAAGATGACGATCGACGAACTGTCAAATTCGGTTGCCGCAGCGGTCAATGCGTCCCGCGACGGCGCCGAACCATCGACCGGAACGAGTAATCGTTTGCCCATGGGCGAGACAGGACGGCCGGGCAAATAAATGACTCACGTCTCAATGACGGGTCGTGGAGCAGCGGCCCCTCTATCGTACCAATTGAAACGAGTTCCACACCCTCACAGCGAGTCGCCTCAGAACCGGTTTGGCACCGGTTGTGAGCCCTGGTGTCGTGACGGTGTGTGCAATGACGTTCAGTGGCTACTATAGGGAACCGTTGTGGAGGTTCCGGGTCACGGGTATCTGGTTCGTAAACGCGAGGAGGGGGTCACTGGGCCGACGAGCACGGACTGCATGGCAGGTATTCGGGGTCGTGAAGATAACGAGCCCCAAGCTGTACGCAGGTAGCATGCCTACGAGCCCACCAGGGGTTTGATCCAGCTATCGGAGCCACCGATAGTCATTACACACCTGGTCACCACACGTCTCGGTGATCAGTATGTGAAACGTTTCAGTTGTTACTATTGTGGCCCTCAGGGGCCATTCACGAGCGAGACGGGACTTCTTTTCGGCCCGACATCGTCTCCGGTTCGAGGGAGAAGTCCCGAAACGAAACCTCCTCGCGCGGACGCTCGAATATGTCGACGTGGGGGAGCTGAATCGCCCACATTCCCTGAATGACGTTCGATTCGTACGGTGCGTCGGTCACGTCTTCCAGTTGCCCGGTGGCGATGACGCTTCGCCAACGCCCGTCTTCCCGCCCGTATACGACGAACGTGACTCGTCTGTCGACGAGCGACTCCTTGGCGCTGTTCGGCGGAAAGGACAGTTGGTGGTAAAACCGTTGGTCGTCCGCGTTGTATCCGTAGGAGACTGGTATCGAGGCGGGCGACGACTCCGATTCTGTCGAAAACGAGAGGACTCCCGTTCCCCCCCGGCCGAGAAATTCGGCCATCTCTTCGTCGGTCATTTGGAGCCAGCGCAATCCTTGCATGGTGTATCGAACGGGACAGAGATAGAAAATACCCGACCCACCAGTTTCGGTCGTGGTGGCCGAGGAGTCTATAGTGACAACTGAAACGATGGAGACACCCTCACAGCGAGTTGGTTCCGAACCGCTAATGGATCAGTTCTGAGCTACGGTATGGGAGGGGCATGAGCAGCGGGTTCAGTGGCCACAATCCCAGCGATGCTCGAGCAGTATACCGGATCGGTGCACCCGACACTCCGGGGTGGGCCGATACCTATCGACTCGTCAACACGGGGACAGGTGACCGTCGCACGATCTGGGCCGTTGTACTCCCCAAGAGCGGATGTGATTCCACGCTTCGGCCTCGCGTACCCATTGCGAGAAGATCCGCATCGATCGCCGAGGCGTACGCGAGAAGCTCCGCCGCGGGATGGCCACGTCTCACGGTCGTCGTGACAGAGCAACCGCGTTCTCGAGCCATCGCAGCCACCGACTCGACCGCATTGCGTCCTCCCTCGGTCAGGAGTCCAATGATGCTCTGTGGCGTGTCTTGGAGGGCGTACGTGGACGTGTCGATCACGTAGGCGACGTGCACGTCAGCGTCGCGGTATTCGGCGATCCGGACGCCACGTTCGGCGGCGCGTTCGGCGGCGTCGCTGCCGTCCGTCGGGATGAGGATTCGATTCCAGTCAGCACCGCTCGAGGTGGTGTCGTCGGTCTCATCGACCAGCCCAACCGACAGCACAGGCACGTCGGCGAGAGCAATGACTCGTTCGGTGGTGCTCCCGAGTCGGGCCCGATCAACACCGGTGCGGCCGTGCGTTCCCATGACGATCAGATCGACGCCCTGTTCGGCGGCGTAGGTTGGGATGGCTCGATGTGGCACCCCCTCGCGGACTTCTCTTGTGGCCCCGAGGCCTCGCCGTTCGGCTCGGTCTGCCACCGTAATCGTCGCTTCACGGCCGTGTTGCTCCGAAATCCTGGAGAGTTCCTCGGCGTGAGCTGTATCGAGTCCCATCGGTTCGACAGTGGTCTCGACGACGTAGAGAGCGTGTACGGCACCGTCGTACGCTTCAGCAACGTCTATCGCGGTATCGATCGTCGCCTGGGCCCCTGGGCTGCCGTCAGTGGGGACGAGTACAGTCCGGTACATACAACGACTTGGATCGGAACGGGGATTAAACGCCCACCAACGTACACGATCGTTGAATACTCGATCGTGCCCGTGAGGCGATAGGAATTTCAGGCTTGCCATCCGGATCGTTCGTATGGATATCGGACTCACTGTTGGGGATTCACTGGACCGCCTCGAGCGGACCATCGACGGCTTCGACCTGGCGGAGTTCTCCATCGCCGAGGGTGCCGACCTCGAGGCGATCGATACGGATCGCCTCGAGGCGTCGTTGGCCACCGCAAGTGCCGACCTCTGCGTTCACCTGCCGTTCAAACAGGTCGTCGCCACGCCGGTCCCGGAGATTAACGAGGCGATCGTCGAGTATCTGGCGCACCTTCTCGAATGGTCCGGTTCGGTCGAGGCAGAGAAAGCGGTCCTGCACGGAACGATCCGGAATCCACACGATACGGACCTCCGCCCGGTGTTCGCCGAGCAACTCGAGGCGATAGCGACCGCTGGGCAGGACGCTGGCGTCGAGGTGGTCGTCGAAAACGTGGGCCACCAGAAACGGGGGCTCCAATTGACCGTACTCGGCGACATCGCTCGGGAAACGGACACATCCGTCTGTTTCGACGTCGGCCACGCCTACATGGAGGACGGCGACGACGGTGTCGAACGGTTCCTTTCGCGATACGGTGACCTCGTGTCCCACCTCCACGCCCACGACGTGCGAAGTCGTGGTGACACGCACATCCCGATCGGGGCTGGGGAGATCGACTACGACATTGTATCCACGCACCTGGCCGGTTTCGACGGGACCGTGGCTGTCGAGGTCTTCACCGACGACGTCTCACTGCTGCGTGATACGGCACGACGGCTCGAAACACACCTCAATACGTCGAACGGCAATCAGCGGTTCTGACCCTCGGGCCCCAGATGCTCGGGAGGCGACCGAAGCGAGCAACGACCCAGTGACTCACACCCTGGTCGCCGAGAGAGCCGCGATCAGCGGTGCAACGACGTGTAGGTGGTACTGTACCCGATCGACGTCGACGAACACCTCGAAAGCGGTCACGAGTGGCAACCACAATCCGACCACTCCGGTGGGGTGGCTGTCCACCACGCCACGTCGATGAACTGCACTGGTCATGCTTGCACCGGTCGGTGGCGAGGTGCCCGAACCGCTGACACTCGAAGCGGCAGGTGAGGAGTTCCTCGATACCGTCGGTGGCATCGAGCTCGCAGTGGCACCCATCACCCGGTACCTGTGAGTGACGAACTACTCGAGGACGTTCTCGAGTCCCGCCGCCGGATAGCCGACGACGGTCGTCGCGCCCGCCTCGTGAAGGACCTCGACCTGGTCGCTGACGGCGCGTTCGGTGCCCACGAGGGCGTAGTCCTCGGCGGCAGCGAGGAGGACCTCACGGGCCCGGCCTGTGGCCGAGGCGTCAGTGGCCGCAGCGTCGGGCAGTGCCGAGGCCACCGGCTGGCGACGAGCGACGTAGTCGCCGACGGCCTCGAGGATGGTATCCTCGTCCTCACTGCACACTGTGGGGGCGTAAACGGCGACGTCGCCGTCGAAGCCCGCGGCCCGTATCGCGGCCAGCTCTCGCGGGGTGGTTCGCGAGAGGAGGTCGTACTGGGTCGCTCCCGTCGCCATCGCGATTCGTTCGACGCTTTCGGTGCCGACCCAGGCGTCAGCGAGCCCCTCGAGGGCGGCCCCCAGACGGGGTGCCACCGCACGGGCACGCTCGTCCTCGGTCAGGTACGCGGGGTGGCCCGCGACCAGGACCCGACCGACGGTTTCCGGGAGCGCCTCGAGCAACGAATCGTCACCGAGGGGGTCGAAGCCGTCGGCTCTGACAGGGGTCGTCAGGCGTATGTCCACCTCCGAAGCGAGTGCCTCGAGGACCTCGGCCGCCGGCAAGGACTCCCGACCTTCGTAGTCGATCGCGACCGTGTCGATAGCCAACTCGGCGGCTCGTTCGACGTCACACTCGGTCGGTTTGAGCGCCACGGCGTCGAGACCGGCACGCTCGAGGCTACTTGCCGTGCTGGTCAACACGAGCGATCACCCAGGTGATAAGCGATACAATTAGAACCCACGCGGAACTCGATCCATCGTCTGTGCGACCATGTACCTCCGACTGAGCGAGCCATGGTCAAAAGGTTGGCGTTCGACGCAAGTCGGGTCATCTCCGTCCGGAAGGGGAAGACAAATAGCCGATCCGTCCCAACCCTCGAGCAATGTCGACCGTCTCCGTGAAACGCGGGCTCAAAGACAACACCCTCGAGGCCACCATCGCGCTCTCGATCGTCGGGTACGCGCTGGTGATCGGAACGTTCGTACTGGATTTGCCGATCTATCCAGAGTTGAGCGAGCCACAGGTGAACGTCTTCTCACACGCGATCGCGCTCATCAATCTCGCGACGACGATCTGTCTCGCGACTGGCTGGTATTTCATCCGCGCCGGCCAGGTCGATCGCCATCGGAAGGCGATGACTGCTTCTTTCGGCCTCATACTCCTGTTCCTCGTGGTCTACCTCACCAGAGTGGGTGGCGGGGAGGGGACGAAAGTGTTCGTCGGTCCAGAACTCGTGACGACGGCCTACCAGATCATGCTGGGGATCCACATCCTGTTGTCGATCCTGGCCGTCCCGCTGGTTCTCTATGCATTTTTGCTCGGGATCACGCGGACACCTCACGAGTTACGCCAGTCGAATCACGCACGCGTCGGTCGTGTCGCCGCCGGCACCTGGCTCCTGAGTCTCGTGTTGGGTGTCGTCACCTACCTCATGCTCGATCACATTTACGCCTACGAGTTCGGGATGGTCCTCCTCATCGCCCTCGGCTGAGGTGCCCGGGAATCGACCAAATCAGGATCGCCATCGGCTTTTTGTGGACCCGTGGTGAACCACCGCCATGAACATTCGGGGCTCGCTCTCCCGTGTCGCCATCGACGACTACCTCGCGGATGCCCGAATCCCCATTCGACTGTCCTGTCGAACCCCGGCGGGTCGCCTATGGATGCTCTCACTGTGGTTCCTCTGGGACGCCGAGGAAACGTGTTTTCGCTGCGCAACCGCCGCTGATGCCGACGTGGTTGCCTACCTCGAGCACGACGACGGCGTGGCCTTCGAGGTCTCCGACAACGAACCACCGTACATCGGCGTCCGCGGTTCGGGGACGGCGACGGTTCGTCCAGATGAGGAGAAAGCACGACTCCGTGGACTGCTCGAGCGGTATCTCGGCGGGACCGACTCGGCGCTCGCAACGCGGTTGCTCGACCCCGACCGTGAGGAGGTCGAACTGGTGATCGAACCGGAGGTCGTCTTCGGCTGGGATTACGGCGACCGGATGGCGGATGCGTCGGGTTGAGTCCCTTGGGGTCGGTTCCTGGCGGTCAATCCGTCCGGGGAATCGAGCGCGCCCCGAGAGCGAAGGTTACCACCGCGAGGACGGCGAGGACGGCAAGGTTCGACACGAGGGGATCGACACCGGCGATGCCCGAAACGCCGCTTTCGGCTCCGGGATTCGTCGCCGCTCGGACGCCTCGAGCGAAGTACGTGAGCGGCGAGAGGTTCACCAGCGGGCCGAACCAGCCGGGCAGTTGCTCGAGGGCGATGAACGTCTCCGAGAGGAAAAGCAGCGGGAGGCCGATGGCGTTGCTGGCAGCAACCGCACCATCTCGCGAATCGGTGTAGCTGCCGAGCATGGCACCGATGCCACAGAAGCAACCGACACCGATCAGGATGTACGGAACGAGCCAGGGTGAGTAGGTGATCTCGGCCCCGGTCAGGACCACGACGAGCACGAGAATCAACAGACTCGCGAGGCCGATGATGACCGCGTTGACGACGGTCTGGGCGAAGAGCCACTCGACCCGGGACAGCGGCGTGGTCGCGAGTTTTTCGAACCGGTTGTCCTCGCGGTGGCGAGCGACCTCACTTCCCAGCCGAGAAAACGGCGTGAAGAGGACGACGACGGCGAGGTAGCCAGGCACGTAGTACGCCGCCGGTTCGGCGAACAGTCCCTCACCGGTAGGATCTGTGCGCACGAGTGCCCCGAAAATGACGATCAGGATCACGGGGAAGAAGAACGTGAAGAAGACGGCCGTCCGTCGGCGCACGAACGACCGCCAGTCGGCACCGATTTCGGCCTGGAGGCGGTCGAAGCGGGTCATTGGGGCCTATCCCCTCCATCGTGGCGATCGGTACTGTTGGAGCCGGTCACGACCTCGTCTCCGCCGCCACCGCCCCCGTCGCCCCGGTCTTCGGGCCGCCCGCCGTCAGCCAGTTCCTCGAGTGACCGTGACTGCTGGGTCGCCAGTCGACGGTGATCGCGTTCGACGTCGCTCGCGAGCGCCAGATAGACGTCCTCGAGCCCCGGCTGGGTCCACTCGAGACCCGCGTAGTCGACGGCCACGCTCTCGAGGTGGGCGACTACGTCGCCGATGTCCGTCGGCGCAACGTCTGCAACCGTCACCGACCCGCGACCCGTGGAGACGGCGTAGCCAGCCGTCTCGAGGGTATCGACGGCAGTGGGTTCGGTGTCGTCGCCATCGAGGGAGACGACGAGGCGGTTCGAGCCGCCGTGTTCGGCAACCAATCGAGCCGGTGGTCCACTGGCGACCAGTTCCCCGCCCGCGAGCAGGCCGACGCGGTCGGCCAGGCGTTCGGCCTCGGCCATGTCGTGGGTGGTCAGAAGGATCGTCGTCCCTCCGGCAGCGAGGGCCTCGAGCAACCCCCAGACCGTTCGCCGACCCGCCGGGTCGATACCGGTTGTCGGCTCGTCGACGACCAACACCTCGGGATCGTTGACCAGCGCTGCCCCGACGCAAACCCGCCGTTGTTGCCCGCCCGAGAGATGCTCGTACCAGGTGTCGGCCGCATCGGTCAGGCCAACGTCGGCCAGCACCCCCCTGGAGTCCCGCGGGTCGTCGTACAGGCCCGCGTAGTACTCGAGCAGTTCGGCGGCGGTGAGCCGGGCCGGTGGTGCGAAGTTCTGGGGGAGGACGGCCACCCGATTTCGATCGACGGCTGTGGGGGCGGTCTCCAGAATCCGAACGACGCCGGCGTCCGGAGTCGTCGTGCCGGTGACGGCACGTACGAGCGTTGTCTTGCCCGCTCCGTTCGGGCCAATCAACCCGTAGACCTCACCGTGTTCGACCGATAGCGACACTCCCGCGAGGGCGACGGTGTTGCCGTACCGCTTTTCGACGCCCTCGACGGTGATCACCGCCTGGTCGCCGTCGTCGGTCTCCGCCCGAGCGACCGTCCCGTCGCGTGCCATGGGCGACCCTATCGGGTGGTTGGGGGTAAACGGTTCGATTCCGGTGGCGAGTGTGGAATCCCGACGATGGCCAGTTATCGGATCGAATCGAGCAAAAGCTGCTGTTCGACGCGTTTGACCTCGTGTTGGACGTCACGAACGGCGTCGATGTTCGCGGAGATCGAACTCACGCCGGCATTGACGAGGAACTGGACCATCTCGGGTTTCGAGCCAGCCTGTCCGCAGATGCTGGTGTCCACGTCGTGTTCACGGCAGGTCTCGATGACGTCGCCGATGAGCGAGAGGACGGCCGGGTGGAGTTCGTCGAACCGATCGGCGACGTTTCCGTTGTTTCGGTCGACGGCGAGTGTATACTGGGTCAGGTCGTTCGTGCCGAAAGAGGCGAAATCGATGCCGGTCTCGGCCATCTCGCCCACCGAAAGTGCGGAGGCTGGCGTTTCGATCATGACGCCCCACTTGCGCTTTACCGGGTCGATGCCGGCCTTTTCCATCTCCGCTTTGGCTCGGTACACGTCCTCGGCGTCGTTGACCAGCGGGAACATGATCTCGACGTTGTCATAGCCCATGTCGTACAGCCGGCGGAACGCCTCGAGTTCGTACGCGAACACGTCCGGGCGGTCGAGGCTTCGCCGGATTCCCCGGTAGCCGAGCATCGGGTTGTGTTCGATGGGTTCGCTCTCGCCACCCTCGAGGTCGCGGAACTCGTCGGTGGGCGCGTCGAGCGTGCGGACCCGCACGGGGCGTGGGTAGAACTCGTCAGCGACTGTTCGAATGCCCTCGATGAGTTCCCCGACGTAGGCGTTTTCGCTCTCGTCCTCGATGAACTTCGCCGGGGTCTTCCCCAGCGAGAGGATCATGTGCTCGATCCGGAGCAGGCCCACGCCGTCGGCCCCCGTCGCCGCTGCACGCTGGGCTGCCTCGGGAATCGAGACGTTGACTTTCACCTCGGTCGCGGTCATGGGCTTGACCGGCGACTGGGGGCGCACCTCCTCGACGGGTTCGCGCTGGCGTTCCGCCCCTGCGGCTCCCTCGAAGATGGTGCCCTTGTCGCCGTCGATGGTTATCAGCAGGTCGTCCTCGAGAACGGTACTCGCGTTCTGGGTCCCGACGACGGCCGGGACGCCGAGCTCCCGGGAGACGATCGCGGCGTGGCTGGTCATCCCGCCCTCGTCGGTGACGATGCCCGCGGCACGTTTCATCGCGGGCACCATATCGGGCGTCGTCATCTCGGTCACGATGATGTCGCCTGTGCCGACCTTGTCGAGTTCGTCGAGTTTCCGGATGATACGGACCGCGCCGCTGGCCTTTCCAGGGCTCGAGCCAAGGCCATCGACCAGCAACTCGCCGGATCCTGAACCGGACCCCGACGACTCACTCGATCTTGAGGTGCTGTCGCCGTCGGTTCCTCCGGCGTCGACATGGGTGCCGCTCCCGTCTGTCACTCCAGAATCAAGGCCGCCCTGGCTTCCGAGAGTCGGTCCGGCCGCTTCGGGATCGAACCCATCGTCGATCGTCGTGATCGGGCGGGACTGCAGCATGAACACCTCGTCGTCGACCATCGCCCACTCGACGTCCTGTGGGGTGTCGTAGTGAGCCTCGACGTGTTCGCCGAGTTCGACCAGTCGGTCGATCGCCTCGTCCGAAAGCACGCGTCGGTCGCGGTGGTCGTCTGGTACGGGTCGCTCGACGGTCTCACCGGATTCCTCGTCACGAACGCACATCACCTTCTTTGTCGCGATCGTGACGTCGATCGAGCCGTCCTCCCGGGAGACGACGTAATTGTCGGGCGAGACGGCCCCCGAGACGACGGCCTCCCCGAGCCCCCACGCGGCCTCGATGATCATGGTTGGTTCGCCCGTCGAGGGATGACTCGTGAACATCACACCCGAGCGGTCGGCGTCGACCATCTGCTGGACGACGACGGCGATGTTGACGGCCGAATGATCGAATCCCTGTTCCTGCCGGTAGTAGATCGCTCGCTGGGTGAAAAGCGAGGCCCAACACCGGCGGACGCGCTCGAGGAGGTCCGCCTCGGTGATGTTCAGGAACGTCTCCTGTTGGCCGGCGAAGGAGGCGTCTGGGAGGTCCTCTGCCGTCGCGGAGGATCTGACGGCGACGAACGCTTCACCGCTCCCGATTGAACGATACGCCTCGAGAACCTCCTCTCGAAGGTGGTCGGGAAACGGCGTTTCCACGATTGCCCGCTGTGCACCCTCAGCGGCCGCCGCCAGGGCCCTCGAATCCTCGACATCGACGTCGACGAGCTCCATCAGCTCCTCGTCGATGCCGGCGTCCTCGATGAATCGTCGGTAGGTCCCCGCGGTGACAACGAATCCCGGTGGGACCGGCAACCCGGCACCCGTGAGTTCCCCGAGGGAGGCTCCCTTGCCGCCGACGGTCTCGACATCGTCGGCGCTGATCTCGTCCAGCCAGAGTACTGCCATCTGTATCGGAATGGACGCCGTATCCAATAAAGAAGGTTCCGAACGATCGTGAAAATTACCAACTCGAGATCGAATGAGTTTCTCCGCGAGTGGCAAGCGTTTCCGGCACGGTTTCGCGGGCCACAGAGCAGTTGGTCGACGTTCGTTCGGACGATCGACACTGTGCCGTCCCCGTGATCGAGGGGAGTTGAACCGACTCGTCGAAACGTCACCGAGCCGGACTCCGAGGAACACGGGAGGCCATGTCAGGATGGTCGTGGTTTGGCCTTCTCGAGACTGGGTCGAGGATCCCAACCACCTATACTCCTCGAGTGACAGGATAGCCGTATGGAAGACGCGAGTGCGTTCAAGCGAGCGCTGGTGTATCGGGCCATCGTGATCGGCTCGTTTCTCGGCGGACTGGTGGTGATTGCCACCGGCGTCGTCGCCGGGATCGGGGGCGATCTGTGGACCCTCGTGAGCAATCCGATGGATGCAGGAACCGTTCTGGCCGAGGCGAACCTGGTCCTCGTCGGCGTGTTCGTCGTCATTGGGGTGCTCGTCTGGCAGGTCGGCAAGGCTTACGCGTTGTTTTACACGCTGGCGCCTGCTGCCGGTGCCGAGGCAGCGACCCAGTTCGACAGGGAGGCCCTTCGAAGCGAACTGCTCGAGGGGCTGAACGATCACCTCGGCCAACTCGAGGAGGACGTCCTCGAGACGCGACGGGGGGTACAGGAACTCAAGCGCGCCGAACACGCAGCGGCGTTCGACGAATCCGAGGTCTCGGAATCCGCCTCGCTCGAGGCTGGGTCATCGACCGGTGGAGTGGTCGGCCGGCGACCCCTGGATCGGACGGACGCCAGCGAGACGACGTCACCAGCCACCGACGGCGCCGAGGAGTCGGAGGTCAGCCACTCCGACCGATCGGAGCACCAGGGCGAAACCGGTAGTCAGTCAGGAGCCCAGGGCCGTCAACAGTCTACTGACAGTGAGGATCCCCTCGCCTGAGTGACCTCCCAGTCCTTCGGATTAGACCTCGAGAATATCGTCATCAGGCGCTGGGGGTACTACGATGGTGCCCTCGAGTGAGCCCACCGCCCGTCCCCCCACACGAACGGCCGCGCCGTCGACTCGAACCCGAACGAGCCCCGGTCGTTCGAGGTAGTGGCCCTGCTCGAGGCGGAGTTCCTCGGGGAACGGATCGAAGGCCCCGTATCGCTCGAGATAGGCACCGACAGCCCCGCTCGCCGTTCCAGTCACGGGATCCTCGGGGACGCCCGCACCGGGGGCGAACATCCGTGCATGGAGCGTCGAGTCGCCCTCGAGGGTGTCGAACGTAAACAGGTAGACGCCGGCGGCGTCGACTCGGTCCGTCAGCGCCTCGACGGCTGCCATATCCGGCTGGGCGTTTCCCACGTCCGAGAGATAGGTGATCGGGACGACCAGGAAGGGCAAGCCTGTCGAGGACACGGCCAGGGGGAGGTCGGCCGAGGCGCCCTCCAGCGCCTCCCGTTCGACCCCGAGTGCGTCAGCGACCGTGCCGTATTCCACCTCTACAGCATCGATGGTCGGCGCGTCCTGGGTCATCCAGACCGTCCCGTCCTCGTCGACCCTGCATTCGAGCACCCCTACGTTTGTCTCGAACGTGGTCGTCCCTGTACTCAGGACCCCCTCTTCGTGGAGCACGCCGAAGGACGCGACGGTCGCATGCCCACAGAGGTCGACCTCCTGACTCGGTGTAAAGTACCGAATCCGCCAGTCGGCCTCCGAATCGGGCTCGGACTGGAGGAAGGCCGTCTCGCTCACGGCCATCTCTCTTGCGATGGCCTGCAGCTGTTCGTCCTCGAGGCCGTCTGCGTCCGGCACGACGCCGGCCGGGTTGCCAGCGAGCGGTTCGTCGGTGAAGGCGTCCACCTGCAACACCCGCGTCTCGTCCATGCTCGAGGCTGGGGTCGGCCGGGGACATCAATCCACCGCCAGGAAACCCGGCCTCGTCGGTTCGTTCCATCGACTCTGGTCAGTCGACACCCCGATGTCGGGTGTCGACGGACGCCACGCGACCTATCGTGGGCTGTCACGCCCACCTCGAGGTGTCGACCGTGGGGCAACGTTATTGTCGCTGGAGGGTGTATGTGTCATGATACCGCATGTATGATCGAATCCTCGTCCCGACGGACGGCTCCGAACAGGGCGAGCGCGCGGTCGAACACGCCTTCGAGGTGGCGCGGGTGCACGGGGCGGCGGTTCGGGCGATCTACGTCGTGAACGCCGCGAACTACGGGGGCCTTCCCATGGAGACCGCCTGGGATGGGATCAGCGACGCCCTTCGCGAGGAGGGGCAGGCGGCAGTCGACCGCGTGGTTGAACTGGCTCCCGACGACATCACGGTCGAAACCGCGGTGCTCGAGGGATCGCCGAGTCGCGCCATCGTTGCCGAGGCCCAACCCGAAACCTGTGACCTGGTGGTAATGGGGACACACGGTCGCGGTGGCATCGACCGACTCCTCCTGGGCAGCGTGGCCGAGCGCGTCGTGCGACGAGCGGGTGTTCCCGTCCTGACTGTCCGGGTCGACGGTTCCGTGCCCGCACCCGGGGAGCGTAGCGCGGAATCCGAATCCGAGAGCACCGCCGAACAGAACGCTCAGGCGACGGTCGAATAGAACCAGCCCACACCGCTCAGGTTGGCCGCAGATGTTCACAGTCGCCGGCGCTGACCGTTCGTCGCCCCGCCTCAGTCTCGAGGACCAACGCCCCAGCGTCCGTGACGTCCAGGGCCTCGCCAACGATGGACGCTGTGCCGACATCGACACGAACCCGCTGACCGAGCGTCGCCGTCAACTCCCGCCAGTCATCCACGACTGACCCGAGAGCCGACCGCTGGTGGTGAAATCGCTCGAGGACGTCCTGCACGAACGTTCGTCGATCGATCGTTCCAACCTCGGCCTGGAGGCTCGTCGCGCCCACTGGCAGCGTCTCCGGGTCGATATTCGCATTGACGCCGATACCGACCACCAACCACTCGACGCGGTCGGTTTCACCCTCCATCTCCGTGAGGATCCCGGCCAGTTTACGATACCCTCCGTCAGCCTCCGGAACGATCACGTCATTTGGCCACTTGATCGCCGCATCGACGCCCACATCGCGAGCCGCCTGGGTGGTGGCCACGGCCGCCGCCAGCGTATACAGTGGGGCTCGAGCCGGTGGAATCGTCGGCCGACAGCAGACACTCATCCAGACACCCCCCGAGGGGGCGGTCCACTCGCGCTCGAGTCGACCCCGGCCACCGGTCTGTTCGTCGGCGACGACCGCTTGATCGGACGCGCCACGGCCGGCGAGCGTTCGCGCTCGATCGTTCGTACTCCCGATCGTCTCGTGGTACTCGACCTCGTAAGGCGCCTCGAGGCCGAACTCGATCGCGGGTGCGGAGAACGCGTCGATCGACCTGCGGTCACCGTCCAACGCGTACCCGTCCTCGGTACTCTCGATGTCGAACCCGGCCGCTCGAAGGGTCTCGACGTGCTTCCAGACGGCTGCTCGGGAGATGTCCAGTCTCGTCGCCAGGTCTGGGCCAGCAACCGGCCCGTCGGCGAGTGCCTCGAGAATGGCTCGTCGCGTCTCGTTCATGAGACCAAAAGGAACCGCGGCCCGCTTAAACAGGGGGTTTCGATCCAGTGACCGACGAATGCCGGGCGTGCCTTCCACTCCTCGGGGGACTGTAGTGGGAATCTCCCGACGAATACCGATTCACACGGTTTAGTGTCACTGATTACCAGTGAGCGCCGATACGTGCCTGGCACTCACCGGGAAGAGACGACACTAAACCGTATCAGCTGTGGGTGTGTCGCGGCACGCGACGCTATAGTAGCCACTGAACGTCATTGCACACACCCTCACGATACCAGCGCGCAAAACCGGTGATAGACCGGTTCTGAGCCAACTCGTTGTGAGGGTGTGTAAATCGTTTCACTTGTTAGTATGGCATGCCTGTCGTCGCCTCACTGCCGTCTCTTTCTGTCGATTGCCCGTGTCGGGTCGCACACACCGGAAACGGGACGCCGCAACCAGTATCAACCATCGCCGTACGTGTCGGCCATCGTGTCGGCGAACACCCCCGACTGATCGAAGACGATCGTCACGGCGACGAACGGCTCCTGTGGCTCGAGGACCCACACGTCAAACGGTGGTGATGCGGAGTCGGCGGTGCGGCTCAGCAGTGGCTCAAGCGGTTTTTTCCCGTCGCGAAACTCGGCGAAGAGGTCCTGCTGGCCTGACTGTTTCGCGAACGTGTAGACGACGCCGTTGGGACGGCCGTCGGTGTCCTGGGTCACATGGGCGTTCATCGGCTCGCCTGTCCGTCGAGCCGCCTCGAAACAGGATTGAGCCGCCTGGAACACCGGCTCGTTTGTCCGATGAAAGTGGAACCTGGTGGTCTCGAGGACCCTCGAATCGGCCAGACTCGGGCCCTCGCCGTCCCAGTCGATCGTCGCCTCGAGTAGCGTTCCCGGCTCGATCTCGGTGGCGAGTTCCTCGTGTGGGACGTAGGTGGGCGCGGCAGATTCGGCCTCGAGCAATAGCCACTCGTCGTCGTTGCGACCGGGATAGACCCGAAAGCGGCCCTGATCGGCGTCCATACCTCGGGTAGGAAGGCACCGGGTTTAATCCCGACGAACCACGCACACGTCTGTTCCATCCCCGTGCGTATCGCTTTTGTCCCTCCCGATCGAACCGCTGACCATGCAGTTCTGTGACGACTGCGGCTCGATGATGAAGGCCGACGGCGAGGTCATGGTCTGTACGAACGAGGCCTGTGAGGTCGCGACGGCTCGAGATCGGGAGCAGGAGGCGGCGTTCGTTACGACGGAGTCCCAGACGTTCGACGACGTGATCGAGTCCGACGAAGACGCCAACTTCGAGGGGAAGCCCAAGGCCACGGACGTACGATGTGACGAATGTGGGGTCGAGGAGGCCTGGTACACGATCAAACAGACCGCCTCGGCCGACGAACCACCGACGCGGTTCTTCAAGTGCACCGGCTGTGGGTATCGCTGGCGGGAGTACAACTGAGCCGGCAACGCGCCCACTGTTCCCGTGAACGAGATCTCGAGCGAACTGGATCGTTGGGAATACCTCACATTGAGGGGGTTGTGATCCTTGGATACACACCCGGCAAGTCTCCTTTTGATGGCTCAGTGAAGGGGACCCTGTATGTCAACAGACACGGCCACTTCGACGGTCGGCGAACGCGAATCGCTCCCCGGAAACTGGAAAGCCGGCGTCACCGCCGGACTCCTCGGTGGACTCGTCTTCGGAGCCATGATGACGATGGAGATGACCAACATCATCGAGATGGCGATCCCGGTCATGTACGGGATCGAGGGCCCAGCGGGCGAAATCGGCTGGGTTATTCACATGGCACACGCCGCTATCCTCGGGGTCGTCTTCGCCGCGGTCGTGGGCTTCACCGGCCTCGAAAACGAATCGGCGCAGAAACTCGTCGCGGTCGGAATCGGTTACGGACTCATCCTCACGGTCGTCCTCGCATGGATCGTCATGCCGGCGTGGGTCGGGGCGATGGGTCCGATGGACCCGCCGGTACCCGACGTGAACCCGATGAGCGCCGTCGGACACGCCGTCTACGGCGCGATCCTGGGCGGCCTCTACTACGCCATCGAGGACGTTTAGTGGTCTGATCGGGACGGATGGAGTGGGGCGATTGCCTTATTGAGCGGATCATCCCTCACGAAAGACAATTGCTCTGGCAAACATTCGTTGGGTACTGGGGTTTTTGACGCGGCCGGTAGAGTATATGGGTATGCGATTGCACAACAGGGAGGTTCGCCAGGACGTTCGCGAACTCGGGGCCTTACTCGGGGACGTCCTCGAGGATCAGACGTCTCGAAGCGCCTTCGAAACGGTCGAATCCTGCCGAACGGCCGCCATCGATTACCGGTCCGGGGAACTCGAGTCGCGTGAACCACTCGAGACTGAACTCGAGAAACTCTCTCCACATCAACAGCGGACGGTCGCCCGTGCCTTTACCACCTATTTCGAACTGATCAATCTCGCCGAGGAGCGCGAACGGGTCCGATCGATTCGCACTGGCTCCCAGGAGGGAACACTGGACGATAGCCTCGAGGCCGCAGCAGCCGAACTGTCGGAGGCTAACCCGGAGACTGTCGAGGGTATCCTCGAGGACGTGCTGATCGAACCGACGTTCACCGCTCACCCGACCGAGGCCCGTCGCAAGACCGTCAAGGCCAAGCTTCGTTCGGTGGCGACCCACCTCGAGACGCTCGACGAACACCTGCTAACGGACAAAGAGCGCGAGCAGGTCTGGCGTGACGTCGACGCCGAGGTCACGAGTCTCTGGCAGACCCCACAGGTGCGAAAGCGACAACCGGAACCAGAAGACGAGGCGCGCAACGTCCAGTGGTACCTCGAGAACACGCTCTTCGACGTCGTGGGCGAGGTCTACGACGAACTCGCCGACGCGCTGGACGAGGAGTTCGACACCACGCTCGACGTGCCGAAACTGTTCGAGTTCCGCTCGTGGGCCGGCAGCGACCGCGACGGCAACCCCTACGTGACGCCCGACGTCACCGCGAACACGCTGGAGCGACAGCGCGACGTCGTCATCGACCGGTACCGGGACAAACTCAAGCGCCTTTCGGGCGTCCTCAGCCAGGACGGTAGCCGCATCGCCACTGGCAGTTCCTTCGATGTCTCCCTCGAGCGCGACCGTGAACGGCTTCCAGGCAGTGCGAAGACCGCGACCGAGCGCTATCCGGGCGAGCCCTACCGCCAGAAGCTCAAGCTCATGCGCGAGCGCCTCGAGCGCGTGGGCGACGTGCGACCCGGGGGGTACGACGACGGGGACGAACTCGTCGAGGACCTGACGGTGATCGGCCAGAGCCTTCGCGAGAACGGTGCCGAAACGGTCGTCGAGGCCCACGTCGACCCCCTTCGGCGACAGGTCGCGACGTTCGGGCTCTCACTGGCAAGTCTCGACCTCCGGGACCACCGGGAAAACCACACCGACGCAATCGACGAGGTCCTCGCTCGGGAGGGCATCGAGTACAAATCCCTCACTGAGGACGAGCGGGTCGAGCTGCTCACGGATGCCGTCCTGCAGGAGCAACCGATCGTCGATCTGAGCCAGACCGCGGATCTCACCGACACCTCAGCCAGGGTCGTCACCCTGTTCGACAGTCTCGCGGGTTGGCAACGGGAGTACGGTGTCGAGGCCATCGACACCTACTGCATCTCGATGAACAACGAACCCTCCCACGCACTCGAGGTGCTCTTCCTCGCCGATCAGGCCGGCATCGTCGACCTCCCCGAACACTGTGGGATCGACATCGTCCCCCTGCTCGAGACGGAGTACGCCCTCTCGGGTGCCCGCCGCATCATGGGCACGCTGTTCGAGAACGAGGCCTACTCGCAGGTGCTCGAGGCCCGTGGCCGCACCCAGGAGATCATGCTCGGTTACTCGGACTCCAACAAGGAAAACGGCTTTCTGGCGGCGAACTGGTCGCTCTACAAGAACCAGCGCCAACTGGCAGAAATCTGCACCGACCACGACGTTACTATGCGCCTGTTCCACGGTCGTGGGGGCTCGATCTCCCGCGGTGGTGGACCGATGGGCGAGGCGCTGCTCGCCTTGCCCAACAGTACCGTGACGGGGCAGGTCAAGTTCACCGAACAGGGTGAGGCCATCGCCGAGAAGTACGGTAATCCGCGAATCGCCGAACGCAACATCGAGCAGATGCTCAACGCACAGTTGCGATCGCGCAAGCAGGCGATCGAGACCCCCGAAGAGCGCGTCGATGACGAGTGGGTCGAGGCGATGGACCGGATGGCCGACGCCGCTCGCCGGGAATACCGCGATTTGCTCGAGAGCGACGGTTTCGTTCAGTACTTCGAGCAGGCCACGCCGATCACGGTCATCGAGGATCTCGACCTCGGGTCCCGGCCGGCCTCGCGAAGTGGCGAGCGTACCGTCGAGGACTTGCGGGCGATCCCGTGGGTGTTCTCCTGGACACAGGCCCGGTGTATCTTGCCGGGTTGGTACGCCATTGGGGCGGGCATCGACGCCTATCTCGAGGACGGGGGCGACGTCGAGACGCTCCAGACGATGTACGACGAGTGGCCGTTCTTCCGGACAACCCTCGACAACGCCGCGCTCTCGCTCTCACGGACCGAACTCGAGATCGCGAATCGGTATGCCGACCTCGCGACGGCCGACCTGCGCGAACGATTCTTTCCGCGGATCAGTACCGAGTACGACCGTGTCGTGGAACTGATCACGACGATCGGGCGACGGGAGGAACTGCACACCCGCGACTGGATGGGTGAGAACCTCGAGCGACGCAACCCGTACGTCGATCCGTTGAACCTCCTCCAGACGGACCTCTTGAATCGCACACACCGAACGGACGTCGAGGAACGAACCTTACGGCTGACGGTCAAGGGGATCGCCGCGGGGATGAAAAACACTGGGTGAGAGCGGTCCGTCCCCATTCCGTGTCTGGGACCGTTTTACGAGTACTACCTGCGTTATACGGTGAATGTCCGGTTCCCGTACTGTTATGCGGAGCGTGTCCTATCCTCCGCTGGATGCGACTGTCTGACAAACAGCATAGACGAACGGTGCTCCTGGGGAGTATCGGGACGCTAACGATGATGGCGGGGTGTCTCGGATCTGACGACAGCGGTGATGAGTCATCAGCGGACACCGATGCCACGGACGATACCGTCGATGACGACAGCGACGCGGAAGAATCCGGGATGACCGACGGGGAGGGAGATGACGACGCCTCACTGGATGACGCCCTGCACTTCGGCGACTCGTCGACCAGTTGGCCGCGGGGATTGGCCGACCACTCGAACAGTGGGTATCTCCCCGGACCCACGGAATCGATGACATCGTTCGAGCGGGGGCTCGAGATAGAGGCGGCTGTCGAGACGGCGTACCCACGATACGTTTTCGAGGGGGAGCGGCTGTATTCGGCGTTCGGTGACGGCACGGTTCGGGTGTACGACACGGGGGGCGAGGAGCACTGGGAACGCTCCAGTGACGTGGCGGTTGGACCATATGTTGAGGGGGATGTCGTATACGCGATAACGAGCGATGACCAACTCGTTGCCTTCGATGCCGCGTCTGGCGATCAAGAGTGGATACGCCCAGCCCCGGACGACTGGGAGTACGCTGACGCTGCCGTTGTCGACGGTCGAGTGTACGGACTGCTACGCCGAGGCCCCAGTGACTACGTCGCCGGGGAATACGATATTGCGAACGACGAAGTGACGTGGGAAAGCGACCAGGTTGACGAAGAGCCACAGGAATTACTCATCACTGACGGAACCCTCGTCGTCCGGGAAACGGGAAGCTTTCACACGGGAGTGCGCGCCATCGACATTGGAGAGGAGACGCCACGCTGGGCGGCCGAACTCGAGGCACAGTCGATGCTCGTCGGCGGGGAGCTTCTTTACGGACTCGAGCTACCAGGCGGTGTCGACGCGGATACCGAAATCCATGCACTCTCGATGGCGGATGGAACCCACCGCTGGTCGGTGGCTGGAAGCGACGAACTCGATCCTGAGACGACGGTAACCGATGGTGATCGACTCTACTGTGCTACTGACGAAGGATACCGTGCTCTCGATGGGGAAACGGGTGAGGTGGCCTGGACGTTCCAGTTGGAAAACCAGGTCAGCGCTGGACCGTTCGTTACCGACGTGACGCTCTATCTGGCCGAAGACGCTCGAGTGTATGCACTCGACCCATCGGATGGCTCGGAATTGGGCACGGACACCGTCAGTGATCTCTCAGCCGTGACCACGTTGACTGGCTACCGCGATCGGCTGTGGGTTGGCGGAGAATCCAGGGCAGCGGGCCGCGACCTCATCGCCCTCGAGCAGCCATAGGGATTTGCTGTAGGTATCACGGACCGCTGTGAAAGGGTGGGCCGGCCAGTAAACCGTGACTACAAAGCATCTCAGACCGGCCGAAAGAGCGTCTCGAACGTCGAACACCTATTCCACCGTCGGCACGACCACGGAGTCGAGGACGGCGTCGACGATCTGTGACTTCTTGACCTCGTTGACAGTCGCATCGGGTGTCAACACCAGGCGGTGGGCCATCACGGGGTGGGCCACCCGTTTGATGTCGTCCGGAGTCACGAAGTCACGGCCGGAGATGGTCGCATGGGCGCGAGCGGCCTCGAAGAACCGCTGAGTCCCACGCGGGGAGACGCCGACGTCGACGCGACCGTCGTTGCGGGTTTCGCGGGCGAGCGCCACGACGTATTCGAGCAGATCCTGATCGACGGTCACGTCCTCGGACACCTGACGGAGTTCGGTGACGTGCTCGGGTTCGAATACGCGCTCGACCGAGGGGCTCATCTCGTCACGGCCGGCCCGCCGCTCGAGCAGTTCGATTTCACCCGCCTCGTCGGGGTAGCCCATCGAGGTTTTCACCAGGAAGCGGTCGACCTGGGCCTCCGGGAGCGGGAACGTCCCCTCCTGTTCGACGGGGTTCTGAGTCGCGATGACGAAGAACGGCTTGGGCAGCTGTCGGGTTTCACCGTCGGTCGTCACCTGTCCCTCCTCCATCGCCTCGAGCAGCGCAGCCTGGGTCTTCGGTGGCGCCCGGTTGATCTCGTCGGCGAGGACGATGTTGGCGAAGATGGGCCCCTCGTTGAACTCGAACTCCCGGTCCTGTTCGTTGAACACGTGGGTGCCCGTGACGTCCGAGGGGAGGAGATCGGGTGTGAACTGGATCCGCGAGAACGAGAGCCCGAGTGCGTCGGCCACGCTGCGGGCGGTCAAGGTTTTGCCCGTGCCGGGAACATCCTCGAGGAGGACGTGTCCACGGCCGACGACGCCGAGCAGCACGGTTTCGAGAAATTCGCGGTCACAGATGACCGCATCGCTAATGGCATCGAGTACGGCTTCGCACTCCTCGCTGGCCTGAGTGACGTCCATGCCGAGTGCGTCGAATCCCCCGGGCATATTTCTTCTGCTTCTGTCACGTTTTCGAGTGCCAGCTCGAGGGTTGGAAGAGGCGTGGTGAACGTGGGGCCGTGCCATGGACGCGCCAAACCGAAACGGCTAAAATCGTCACCCGGGTAGAGTGAGGTGGGCCGAGATAGCCTAGCCCGGCCAAGGCGGCAGATTCGAAATCTGCTGTCCCCACGGACACGGGAGTTCAAATCTCCCTCTCGGCGTTTTCAGACGACATCACCAACCAGCTGGGCGGACGAGTTCACCGCAGTCCCCGCCGTCGAATCTCCGGTGCTCGAGCCAGGTGACCTGCGGCCGAACCCCACCTACATTCCCATGTCGTCTGCTGCTTCGGGAACCGGCAACGTGTAGGGGTCGACGCCGAGTACCTCCCCAGCGTGGTCGAGTGCCATGTCGAAGCCGTAGTACCGCTCGAGTTCGTCGCCATCGGCCGTCGGTCGGACCTTGAGCATGGCATACCCATCGAGGTTCTGGGCGATGGCGGCGGTGGCCCCATCTCGCTCGAACGTCAGCAGCCGTTCGGTTTCGGTCTCGCGGTAGGTTGCGGTGATGTTATTCGCTTGTGCCTCGTGGGTCGCTGGGGCTGTCGATTCGGGGTTCGACCCCTGTTCGTCACTCATGGCTGTCGCTTGGACCTCGACCGTCTGGAAGCTATCGGTTCCTGCAACGCACAACGCGACTCCACAAGGGGTGGAAGACGGTCGAATTGACGGTGACCCGGCGATTTATCTGCCCCTGTGGTGTTCGTTCAACTGTATGGACATTGGCGTACACACCCCACCACTGTACGGTGAACCGCTCGAGGAGGCGCTGGGCTATCTCGCTGACAAGGGCGTGAGCGCGATCGAACCCGGTGTCGGCGGCTACCCGGGAGATACGCATCTTCCCCGAGGGGAGTATCTCGACGACGAGGATGCCCAGGCCGAACTCCACGCACTGCTCGAGGACCACGAGATTCGTCTGAGCGCGCTCGCGACACACAACAACCCGCTCCATCCGGACGAGGACCGGGCCGCAAGCGCCGATACCGAACTGCGGGAGGCGATCCGGTTGGCCGACCAGCTCGACGTTGGCACGATCACCTGCTTTTCGGGGCTTCCCGCGGGGGGACCGGCCGACCAGGTGCCAAACTGGGTGACGGCCCCCTGGCCGGCCGAACACGCTGACGCCCACGAGTACCAGTGGGACGTCGCCACGACGTACTGGCGCGATCTCGCCGACCACGCCGAGGCCCACGATGTCGACGTCGCTATCGAGATGCACCCGAACATGCTGGTGTACGAACCGACCGGCATGGAACGTCTTCGAGCGGCGACGAACGACCGAATCGGGGCGAACTTCGACCCATCGCACCTCTACTGGCAAGGGATCTCGATCACCGACGCCATCCGCTATCTGGGGGACGCGATCCACCACGTCCACGCCAAAGACACACGCGTCTACGAGGAGGAATCACGGGTGAAGGGCGTTCTCGACACGACGGCGTACGACGACGAGCCAAACCGGTCGTGGCTCTTCCGCTCTGTTGGCTACGGTCACGGCGAGGAACACTGGAAAGATATCGTCTCGACGCTCCGAATGGTCGGCTACGACGATGTCCTGAGTATCGAACACGAGGACTCGCTCACGAGTTCGACCGAGGGCCTCGAGAAAGCCATCGAACTCCTCCAGCGGGCCATCTTCGCGGACCAGCCGGGGGAGGCCTACTGGGCGTGAGGCGAGGCTGCTAGTCCCTCGAGAGCCAGAATTCGAAGACTCACTCACCGCGGGCGGCCTGAAACATCTCGAGTGTCGCCTCGCGACGCTCACCGTGATCGACAATCGGGTCGGGGTACGCTGGGGCCAGTTCCGTTCGTCGATCGGGGTCGAGTTCGTGCCACCCGTGGATGTCGGCCGGATCGACAGCCTCGAGTTCGGACACGTAGGTCGTGATGTATTCGGCCTCGGGGTCGTAGTCCTGGCCTTGCTTCATCGGATTGAAGATCCGAAAGTACGGCTGGGCGTCGGTCCCAGTGGACGCTGCCCACTGCCAGCCGCCGGTGTCGTTGGCGGTGTCGTGATCGGCCAGGTGCCGCCGATACCAGTCGTAGCCCTCGCGCCAGTCGATCTGTAAGTCTTTGGTGAGAAACGAGGCGACGATCATCCGCACGCGGTTGTGCACCCATCCCTCCGCGAGCAACTGGCGCATTCCCGCATCGACGATCGGATACCCCGTCTCACCGCGTTGCCAGGCCTCGAGTTCCTCGGGGTCGTTGCGCCAGTCGATGCCGTGGGTGTAGCTCGAAAAGTTCTCACTGACGACCGATGGATTGCACGCGAGGACGTGGGCGTAGAACTCTCGCCAGGCGAGTTGCTCCTGGAATGTCTCGACGCCCTCGCGGGCGGTCTCGGGGTCGATCGCGAGCGACTCGTCGATCGCCTCGTGGGCCTGCTCGGTGAGCGCGTACAGTTCGCGGATCCCGATGGTGCCGTACTTGAGGTCGATCGACAGCCTCGAGGTAGCGTCGGCTGCAGGGTAGTCGCGGTCGGATTCGTACCGATAGATCCTGCCGTCCTCGAGACAGAACCGTTCCGCTCGATCTCGGGCGGCACGGGCATCGATCCGCGGCGTCTCGGCCCGTGGTTCCTCGAAGCCAAGCGCCGCAAGTGTTGGCAAGGGATCGCTGGAAACGGGTGCGAGTGCGTCGGCCGCTGGCGGTTCGCTCGGGTCGTCCTTTTGCCGATCGCGCCATTTCTTCCAGAAATACGTGAAGACGGAGTAGTGGTCGCCGGCGTTGGTCGTGATCGAACCGGGTTCGTGGCAGATCGCGTCGTGGTCGGTGACACAGTCGACGCCATCGTCCGCGAGTGCCGCCCGTACCGCCCGATCGCGTTCGGTTGCGAGGCCGCTGTAGTCCTCGTTCCAGTGCACGACGTCGGCGTCGAACTCAGCTGCGAGGTCGGGAATCACGCCGCTTGCCTCCCCCCGAGCGATCACCAGGTCCGAGTCCTGCTCGCGATACCACGCTCTGAGGCCGCGCAGGGCATCCAGGAGACAGCCAACGCGCACGGATGCGGCGTGCTCGAGAACGGTCGGATCGAAGACGAAGACAGGGACGACCTCCTCAGCAGCTGCGGATGCGGTTGCCGCCCGCTCGAGTGCTCGATTGTCGGCCCAGCGAAGGTCCCGCCGGTGCCAGTGGAGTCGCATACGTGTTCTATTGAGTCGAGGGGGTAAAATGTCCGGATGGCGGCGGACCTGAACGAGGGCCGGCGGTCCCAGGAGTTACGTTCGGGCGAGTAAGGGATCGACGTGCGTCCGCACGAAGGCAACGGTCGACCGCTGCAGCCCCTCGAGGTCGAGATTGAGGCCGATGTACACGCTGATTGCGGCGAGAATCGTTCCCGCGACGACGTCCGAGAACCAGTGGATGCCGAGAAACATCGTCGAGACGACCACGCTCAGGGCGAAGACGGCGGCGATTGGGAACCAGAGTGGGTACTCCTTGCGGGTGACCCACGCCAGAAAGAGGACTGTCATCGATAGCGAGGTGTGCAGGGACGGGAACACGTTGGTGTTTTGATTAACCTCGTTGGTCAGGAACCGGGATTGTGGGTACGCATCGTAGAGCAACGGTGCAACCTCCAGCGGGAGCAGGTTACGTGGTCCGTAGGCGATGAAGAATACGTAACAGACCAGGCCGATCGCATAGTTCGCAGTGAATGCCACGACCAGCGAGGAAAACCGGTCCATCGACCGGAGCGAAAAGTACGCGATGAACGGAAACAACAACAGGAAGGCATACCCGTGGATGTAGATGAAGACGAAAAACGACGTCACCAGCTCGGATTCGAATCCCTGCAGAAACACGACCGGGTTCTCGGGAAAGATAGCGCGTTCGACTCGGTCGATCTGTGGCGTGATATTCAGGCCGACGACGCTGAGTTGCAAGCGTGGTATAATACCTTGTCCACCCAGCCTGACCAGCAACACTGCAATTAACAGCCCGAGTGCGAGAGTAACCTTTCGGATTCGCCACTTGTAGCCACGTAGGGCGGCCGCCAGTCGGGTGGGTCCGACGAGTACCAACGTGGTCACTGCCAGCATCGTCCCGACGATGAGGACGAGTTCGCGGACCACCGACTCAAGTGCCATACCGGCGAATTACGTGCTCGGCACGTTTAAATTGACCCGTTTTCGAACCACTTCCCTCCCGTGGTCTGGTGGGTCACTGTGCATGGGTCGGTGCAGTCACCTATCGCCGAGCACAAACCCAGTGGCTACAACAACAATTGAAACGAGTTACAGCCACTCACAGCGAGTCACCTCAGAACCGGTCTATCGCCGGTTCTGCGCCATGGTATCGTGAGGGTGTGTGCGATGTGGCTCCTATAGCGTCCGCAGGTACCTTGTCACAAGTTCCCTTTGTGGCCAGAAAAGAGGCGTCACTCCACCAGTTCGTCATCGGCATAGCTGTACCCCGCCTCTTCGAAAAGTTGTCGTGCCCGATCGGGATCGATCTCCCCGTCACTCCCTGGAAACTCCTTTTGCGTGGCCCGTGTCTCACCCGACCAGTTCGAATCAGGCACTCCAGCAAACCCGGTCTGGGTTTCGGGGACGCTCGCGTGGCCATCGAAGAATTCGGTGACGACAGTCTCGCGGTCGAGTAGTTTCGAAACAACCCCTCGAAACCGCCGGTTCGCCAGGGCCGGATGTCGGAGGTTGTACCCAATCATGTAAAACGACGGACTCTCGCGGGTGACCGATGAAACCCCGGAGCGGTCCTCGAGCGTCTGGAACTCCTCGATCGGGATTTCGTTCGCGATCACATTGACTTCGCCTGCTTCGAGGGCATCGATGGCCGCTCCCGGATTCGGCCAGGTCTCGAACTCGAGGCCGTCGAATCTGAGCGGTCGGTCGCTCGAGCCACCGTTCTCCGTATCCATATCCATCTCCGTTTCCTCGCTGTCCTCGAGTTCCGCAGTTTCCGCATCCCAGCGGGGATGTTCCTCGAACGCCTCGAGGGCGATCCGACCATCGGTGTCGGGTTCGGCGAATTGGAATAGCCCTGAACCGATCGGTTCCTCATTGTCCGTTGCCAACGCTTCCGTCTGTTGATCCGTTAGCACCTCAGATCGAGGTTCCCAGACGTGTTCCGGCAACAGCGGGACGGTCAGGGCCCGTTTGGCGACGGCTTTCGACCGCGTGTCGAAGGTCACCCTTGCGGCGTCGGTTCCATCCACGCGCACGTCGTCGATGAGGGTCTGTCGGCCTCTGTATCGAGGGGCCACGATCGGGTTTTCGGCGTCGCCCAGTGAGGTGTCTGCCAGGAAGTCGGCAGTGAACTCGACGTCCGCTGCTGTGAGTGCCTCCCCGTCGTGCCAGGTGGCCGCTTCAGGGAGTGTGACGAGGGCCTCCACGCTGTCGCCCCGCGTCGACCACTCGATCGAGTCGGCAAGCCATGGTTCGAGTCCCTCGTCCCCACGACAGACCAGTGAATCGTAGAGAAGATCAAGAATCGGACCGAGGTCAGCCAAATCGATCACTATCGGGTTCAACCTCGTGACGGATTGTTGGCCAAAAAGTCCAATCCGGAGCGGATTCGCGGCAGCATCTGAATCGGGGGCGGTGTACAGGGCGTTCAGGTACTCGCGTGGCGAGCGTGGCACGGTTTCGAG
This sequence comes from Natrialbaceae archaeon Tc-Br11_E2g14, assembly GCA_001564275.1. Classification (GTDB taxonomy): domain Archaea; phylum Halobacteriota; class Halobacteria; order Halobacteriales; family Natrialbaceae; genus Natronosalvus. Next base: position 71,549 of record LKND01000001.1, read on the forward strand.
TTCGAGAGCCGAATCCACGGCACCGAGGTGGTCGTGGTAGGCAGCAACCGTGTAGGGAATCGTCGACTCCTCGATGAGGTAGTCGAACAGATCATCGAGCGTCGTCTCGCGGTCGCTCTCGCTGCCGCGTCGCTGCGTTTCGAGGTGGTCGTCGATCGTCGGATCCGAGATGCTGAACGGATTCTGCCAGCCGGGTTCGCCGACGAAATCGGAGTGCAACAGCGGATACAGCGCGTCCGGGTCGTTGAGCCCACCGTGTTTGATGATGGCGATATCGAAGTCACGTTCCATCAGGACCTCCCGGCGGAGTTCGGGTTCGTCGATGGCGGACTGATCGGCATCGACCCCGGCTGTCCGAAGGTTATCTGCGAACCGGTTCGACAGCTGCGCTGCAACGAGATCGTCGTCGGCTGGAACCGTCTTGATCTCGAGGGAGATCGGCTCCGGGGCCGGACTCTCTGCGCGGGACCAGAGGTTCGTACAACCCGCGAGCGCCGCCATACTGGCCGTTCCAAGGCTGGCCAGTAGCCGGCGGCGACGCACGTGGTCGTCCATACACCCAGACCTATCCGGTCGGCCAGCATATGACTTTCTACTGATCCAACGGACTGCGATCGCCCTGGGGAGTCGAACTGGAACTATCACGTTCGAACATGAAACGTTAAGAGCGTTGACTGTGTATTCGAGCCCAGGACCTATGATTCTGGGTGAGAGACGATGACGAGAGCACAGTTCAGCGTCGATGGCAATGTCGCTGTCGTCACGGGCGCGTCGAGTGGGATCGGCCGGGCGATTGCCGAGCGGTTCGCCGACGACGGCGTGGACGTGGTACTCTGTTCGCGCAAACAGGGAAACGTCGATCCGGTTGCAGAGGCGATAACCGAGAGCGACCGCGCTGGATCGGCACTGGCAATCGAGTGTGACGTGACGGACCGAGAGGCGGTCGATGCACTCGTCGAGGCGACCGTCGAGGAGTTCGGAGCACTTGACGTGCTCGTCAACAACGCCGGTGCGAGCTTCATGGCCAACTTCGACGACATCAGCGAGAACGGCTGGCGGACCATCGTGGACATCAACCTCACCGGCACCTACCAGTGTCTCCACGCTGCCGGTGAGCAGCTGAAAGACGGCGGCGGGACCGTCGTCAATCTCTCGAGCGTTGCCGGCATCCAGGGTGCGCCCTTCATGAGCCACTACGCGGCGGCAAAGGCAGGCGTCAATGCGCTCACCGCCTCACTCGGCTTCGAGTGGGCCAGCGAGGGCGTCCGCGTCAACGGGATCGCACCGGGGTTCGTCGCCACGAAAGGGGTCGAGGAGCAGATGGGCATCAGCGCCGGTGACGTCGACCGCACGAAGATCGATCGACGAATGGGGACGGTCGAGGAAATCGCCGACGTCGCACAGTTTCTCGCCAGTTCCGCCTCGTCGTACATCGTCGGCCAGACACTCGAGGTGGCCGGGAAACCAGCCATCATGGAGGATCCATCGGTTTGACCATGACGGACCGAACCCTTCACCTCCCAGTGGCCGCCCAGCCAACCGTCGAGTCGCTCGTCGACCTGGCGGTTCGTGGCGAGACGCGTGGGTACGGCCGGGCGTGGCTGCCCGAAACCTGGGGGCGTGACGTCGTCACAGTTCTGACCAGAATCGCAACCGAGACGGACGAGATCGGCATCGGCCCCAGCATCGCTAACGTTTACTCCCGCTCACCGGCGTTGCTGGGCCAGACAGCGACCACGCTCCAGGAGGTCGCCGATGGCCGGCTCCGACTCGGAATCGGTCCGAGCGGGCCCGCCGTCATCGAGGGCTGGCACGGTGCCGACTTCGACCGGCCGCTGCGGCGCACTCGCGAGTACATCGAGATCATCAGGGCCGTCACCTCGGGGGAGACCCTCTACTACGACGGCGACATCTTCTCGCTTGCCGGGTTCCGACTTCGCTGTGATCCCCCCGCGACGCCGATTCCGATCGACGCCGCGGGTATGGGGCCGAAATCGGTCGAACTGGCCGGGCGCTTCGCCGACGGCTGGCACGCGACCGTCTTCACCCCCGAGGGGCTCGAGGACCGCCTCGAGGACCTCAGACGGGGGATCGATCTCGGCGACCGCGACCCAGATAACGTCCGTGTCACTCTTTCGCTGACGGCGTGTGCGCTCGAGGACGGCGACCGGGCCCGCCAGTTGGCCCGCCAGCACCTGGCGTTCTACGTCGGTGCGATGGGGACCTACTATCGGAAGTCGCTCTCGAGGCAGGGGTACGAGGAGGAGGCGAACGAGATCGCCGCCGCGTGGTCGAGCGGGAACCACGAGGAGGCCTGCGCGATGATCCCAGACGACCTGCTCGACGATCTCGGGGCTGCTGGAACACCAGAGGAGGCGCGTGAACTGCTCGGGCAGTTCGAGGCAATCGAGGGCCTGGACGCGATCGCCGTGGGATTCCCACGTGGGGCGACCACGGACGAGATCGAGTCGACGATCGACGCGCTGGCGCCGTAGCCGCTCGAGGCCGAGAGCCGGACCTCGAAGGAGCGTCTCTAATTCGAAGCCAACATCCGTTATTCCGTTGCTGGTACGGGCGTTTGGGATGGCTTCAAATCAACTCCAGCTTTCAAAGTGTATCACTTCGATCGCTGTAGCTATGGGTGAGTAACGCTTCTACGGTGGTAAACAGGCGAAAGACAACCGACGGTGGTCGTGCGGAGGAGTCATTGACGCGATTGTGCAGTCACTGCGTTCGTAGCCACTGCAAATCGATTACCCTGGCTGGCAACGGAGTTGTCAGTGATCACTCGAGAGACTCGTGTGGAACCGTGCAACTCGACCTCTCCGACTGAGAATAACGATCGTGACGATCGAGCGAATCCCCGTCGGCGGTGGCACGCCCGAGGGACAAAACAGCGCATACCTTGTCGATGGGCGTGTTGTTGTCGATCCCGGGCCACTACTGGAGGAGGCCTGGAGCGACCTTCTGGATGGCCTCGAGCGGTCCCGAACGCTCGCATCGATCGCGGACCTCGAGGTGTACCCACTGGCACGCCGATCACGTCGGCCTGGCTCTACGGCTCACCGACCTGGCTGACGCCAGATGCTGTCTGGGTGCCGACGATGCGCCCCTGCCCGCCGCCTACGCAACCGAACGGGAGCGTCGTCTCGAGCGCGACGCGACGGCGATGCGGGCCTGGGGCGTTCCCGACGCCATCGTGGACGCCATTATCCAGGCTAACCGGCCGTCTCCCCTTCCGGATCGGTTTCCCGTCGATCCCCTGTCCGCGGGAGAGACTGTCGGCGGATTGGAGGTGGTTGACACGCCCAGTCACACGAAGGGACACATCTCGCTGCTCACCGAGAGTGGCCTGCTCGTCGGAGACGCCCTGTTGCCGACCTACACGCCAAACGTCGGTGGAAGCGACACCCGAACGCTGGGAGCCAATCCCCTCGAGACCTACCGTGACACCCTCGAGCGAATCACCGACCTCGTCGGCGGTACCGGCGTAGCCGCTCACCGCTCTACTGGCACCACCCGATCGATATACCCCGGTCACGGCGAACCCTGTTCGCCCGAACGGCTGGCCACCGTCGAGGACCACCACGACCACCGAAGGGCTCGGGTCGTAACAGCCCTCGAGGGACGCGAGCCCCGCACTCCCTGGCAGGTTGCTCGCACGCTGTTCGGCGATCTCGAGGGGGTGCACGCCACGTTCGGTGCAGGGGAGGCTGCGGCCCACCTGGAATCTCTCGCGTCCCGTGACGTGGTGTGTGCTTCACGGCGGAGTGGCGTCTTGCACTACGAGGCCTTTAGTACCAATTGAAACGATGTGAAGTACCTCGGGGACAAGCCCCGAGGCTTCACCGTTTTGACCGCACGTCCTAAAATGGACCCTGCCGTCGCAGGCGAATTTACTTCCCCTCGACCTTCCCGGGTAGGGTTGGTTGGAATTAACACCCGAACGCTCGGTGCGTCCGTGAGGGCCGGCGGCTCCACCCCGCGCGACAACACCCGTCTCACCTGCCGTAGCAGGGTTTTGAGAGGTGTCGCATTTCCTCGCAACTGCGCGCAGTTGCTTCGGATTAAGATCTTTAATCCACGTCGCAACTGTCTTAACCAAGACGGTTAGATGCGGTATATAGCTTACGCGATTCACCCTCGGGGTCAAGTCGTTCGAGAATCGACGATTCTCGTGATCACGAAAACCTTCGGTTTTCGAACGACCCCGAGGCACTCTCGCTGCATCTCTGTAGACACCCTCCCAGCGAGTCGGCTCAGAACCGGTGTCAAACCGGTTCTGCGCCATGGTATCGTGAGGGTGTGTGCAATGAGGTTCTGTGGCTACTATAGCGTCGACTGCCACTCGACAGGATCACTCGAGAACCGGTGGCGGCCGATGGATCACTCGACCGGCAACGCCGTCGTGTCGATCGGATCTCGACGGCCGTCGAGAACGCCGAACTGCTCACCTCGACGTCGCTCGAGCCAGTAGAGCAAGCGCTCGGCCCAGGTGAGTTTTTTCGCCTTCATCGGATCGACGGTGGGATCGTCGAAGTCCCAGCCGACGAACGTCAACCGATCGGCCCCGCAGTGGTCGGCCAGAAACGCAGCGCGATCGCCGTCGGTGAACCCGCCAACGTTTACAACCGACCCAACGGGTTCGGCTTGCGTCGTCGGAAGCACGCACGCTCCCCGACAGTCGACTACGACGGCTTTGACCATCGGCACGTTGTCCCCGTGGGCGTGGACGGCGACCGGCGTCCCTCGTTCGGTCAGTTGAACCACGGTGTCGGGATTCTTGTCGAGATCGGTCACCATACAGTCGACCTCGAACCCGTGGTCCTCGAGGACGTCGACCGCGCTCGAAGCCGCCACGATCGCGTCGGTGCCGGCCCTTCGGAGTCGCTCGAGGGACGCCTCGGTTTCCAGCGACGGGGCAGCCCCGACGACTGCGACGTGTGCACCAGCCAGTGCCCCGAGGTGGTCCCAGTCGAACGGTTGCGTGCGTGTCTCGAGGGCGTCTCTGGCACGTTCGTCGGCCGTTCGATCGAAGCCGAAGTCCTCGAGGATGGCCTCGTAGACGGGCGACCAGGTGTCAAAATTCATGGCTGGGGCTCGAGGCTGTGGGTCAGCGCAATAATCCGGTTGTGGGCCAGGTGCTGCCTCGCAAGTACCCCTACCCGTGAGGCGACCCGGCTTCCACCTCGTTCTTTCGAAGCCGTTGGCATAAGCTTTCTCTTACCGAACCACGTTACACAGTTCGTTCTGCAACGTCCCGATATCGCCGTCGGCAGCGTCGAGCGAGCGCGAGACGCGGGAGATGGCGGCAGCAGATCCGAGCAACAGCGAGCGCCCATCGGCAAGATCGACCCAGTGGGCCCCCTGCTCCTGGGCGATCTGGCCCAGCCGATCCCGTGCGGAGGGGTCGAAGCCGTCGATCTCGAGGGTGTGGTGGATCCAGTCGTCTGCAAGTTCAGGATCGACGCCACCCTCTCGCAGATGCGCTCGAACGTCGCGGTTGCACTCAACTTGCAGCTGTGACACCCGAACCTCGCTCGTCGCGGTCGCCGACCGTTCGGTGAACGCGTCGCCGATGATCGCTGCGTCTCGCGTCTCGGCGACGTCGTGCGTTCGGATGATGTGGGCCCCTCGCTCGATGGCCATTGCGGTGGCCGCCAGACTCACCGGCAACCGTTCGTCGGTATCCCGGCCCGCGAGCTCTCCAAGGAAGTTCTTCCGGTTGATCGAAACCAGCATCGGCCGCCCGAGCGCCCTAAACTCGCGCAGTCGACTGAACGTCTCGCGGTCGTCCGCGGTTGATTTGGTTTCGCTCCATCCACCGAAGGCGGGATCGATGATGGTCTTGTCGGTGAACCCGTTTTGCCTGAGGGCCTCGTACACCTGATCGACATAATCGGCCGCATCGGCCCACTCCGGTGATTTTCGCGTGCCCCAGTCCGTCTCCTCGACGGCGCCCGGGCGCTCGAGGTCCGGTGGGCTGGCCATCTTGGCGACGGCCACGTTATGGTCCCGACAGACCTCGGGCATCGCCGGATCCGCGAACCCACAGATGTCGTTGACCATGTCGAATCCCTTCGAGAGGGCCTCGTCGGCGACCGATGCGTAGCGGGTCTCGATGGAGTAGACCGCGTCACCGGAGACGCTCTCGATGGTCTCGAGGGCGACGTGGAGACGCTCGAGTTCCTCCGCTGCGGTGAGGACCTCGAAGCGCTTGTTGGCCGACTCCAGGCCGATGTCGACGATGTCGGCGCCCTCGTCGATCAGTTGCTCGTCGACGTATTCGGCGGCGTCGCCGGGGTCGTCGAAGACGCTCGGGTCGTAGGGGGACTCCTCGCTGACGTTGAGCACGCCCATGATTCGTGGCGGGTGGTCGTCCCCGATGCCCAGTCCAGCGGCGTCGACATTGTCCATACCATCTCTGGGGATGGGAGCTAAAAAGGGGTCGTGATACCGGCGAAACAGGTTCGCCCGTCGAGGACCGGTTTACCCGAGCATCGCTGATCGTCCAACAGGAGAGCCACCACGGGTCCAGGGCCGCCAGTGGCGACCGACCGTGACGAAACAATCCAGGTGGTCTGTGAGTGACTCGAGGCCTCCCGACCCACGAACAGTCGGTTTTTGGTTGCCCGGGCGAAACCCCACCACATGGGAAAGATCAGTATCGGCATGCTCGGGTGGCGCTTCGACGAGGCCCACGTCCTCGACGAAGACGGCGAGTTCCTGCCCCTCACCGAGATGCCACCCGACGTCAGGGAACGAATCATCCGCCTCGACGTCATCTACAACGCCCCCTGTCACGCCTGCTGGCTCATCCACGGCGACGAGCATCTCGAGGAGTGCAACACGGCCCAGTACGTCTACGGCGAACCGCTCTCCGAGGTCATCCTCTGTGAGGCACACGAGCCGGATTTCGTCTACTGGTTCCGCGAGGACGGTGGCGGCCAGGCACGTGGCAGTGACGACTTCGAGGAGCAGTTCTACGAGTGGTTCCTCGAGGGCAACCGTGCCCCCGAGGACTACGAGGGCATGGAGTACGTCGAGACGGATCCTGCAGACCTGCCACCACCACCGAAACCGGATCCCAGCGAGCGCGAGGAACTGCTTGAGGAGGGGACGGCCGACAAGGTGGGTATCAGCGACGAGGACCTCGCCAACGCGGACCTCGACTTCAACGCCGAGTACCCCGGCACGGAATGACCGCCGAGGAGTCAACCCCGTCCGACGACCCACCCCATCTCGACACGTCGCACGACGCCGCCCGATCGATCCCCGCCGTCGCCGTCGTCGACGCCGAGACGCCGGGCAACGTCGGCACCATCGCTCGAGCGATGAAGAACTTCGGCTTCCGGGACCTCCTCCTCGTGGACCCACCCGAACTGGACCCCGACGGCGAGGCCTACGGCTACGCCGGGCAGGCTCGAGCGGACGTCCTGGCGAACGCCAGAGAGCTGCCGTTCGACCAACTGGTCGCCGAGTATCACACCATCGGCTGTACGGCGATCCCGAACGAGGACGACCGAAGACACGTCCGCTTTCCGTTTTCGACCCCTCGCGAACTCGGGGAGCGTCTGCCGATGGTCGAGGCCGAGACGGCCCTGGTCTTCGGACGCGAGCGGATCGGTCTGACGAACGAGGAACTGGCCCGAATCGACGAGGTGTGTTCGATTCCGGCGAGTGCCGAGTATCCCGTGTTGAATCTCGGACAGGCCGCCACGATCACCCTCTACGAACTCCGCACCCTGACCCTCGGTCCGGATGGGACGCAACTCCCGGACGTCGAGCGGGTGCGGGCCGACCAGGTGACGCTCGAGCGACTCTACGGGCAGTGGGCGGCCCTGCTGGCGGAACTCAACCACCCCGAGGAGAAGCGACCGAAGACGATGCGTATGCTTCGACGGGTGTTCGGGCGCGCCGATCTGACCGACAGAGAGGCAAATACGTTGCTGGGTCTGTTACGGCGGGCCACTGAACGGCCGGATCGGGAAGACAATTAAGCGGGCCCATGCTACGCTTGCCGTGGCATGGCTCCGTTGAGAGCGTACGGAGTTGCCAAAGCTAACGTGCTGAATAAGGGCCAAGCAGATACCACTTGCATCCGCGAGCGAAGCGAGCGGTTCCCCGCCAAGTGGATACGCGCCGTACACGCCCTGAGGGTAACGCTTACAAGCGTTGGTCGCGTTCTCTATACTGTCGGCTCGAAGGTTACGACCGCTTCGATGCCCGATGGCCCGAAACTGGCGGTTCGAGTGTCCGCCCATCTCGGAAACGGGGTGTGCCCTTCGTGGGAACAAAAACCAAGCACCGGGCTTCAAACCGCAACTCAAGTAACTCCGAGTCCGGTGACGCCCCGTTTCGGTTCCTGTCGGAACCAAAACGTCGCCTCCGAACGGAGCGAGGATAGGAGTACCGGCGGTGTGGCACTGCCAGCGGTCCATCCCTTGCCAGACGGGTCGCCGTCGGGGATTCCAACCCCAACCGCGACGGTGGGCTGTAAACCTGCAAACACCCAACTCAACCGCTGCGGTGCGGTGGGAAGCCCACGACTTCAGTCGTGGGAGGATGTCACGCTACACATATCCTCAGTATTCACCACGAAGGGTCACAAACATCACTTTCAGACCGTTTCACCCGAGCCTGCGGATTCTGTTCGCCACATCGGGCCCCGGGCCACCAAACCAATATACCTCGAGCGTAGAGCATCCGCCAATGGAAACGGCCTACCGTCGCCACGTACTCGCGTTGCTGGGACTGGCGTCCACCGCGCTCGCGGGGTGTTCGGCGCTCGAGGGAGACGACGAGAGTGACCTCGGGGTCGGTGACGAAGCGGACGAGGCGACGGACGACGAGCAATCCAGGGACGAGGACGGCGCGTCGGACGAAGACGATGACTCGGCGGAAGACGACGGGAGTCAGGACGCACTCTCGGCCGGGGGACCACCGACGTACGCAGGCGCCTTGCCGGACCGATCAGCGTACGGCACCGAGGTGTTCGAGAGCGACCTGGTCGGCAAAGACACGTTCGTCGTGGCCATCGACCTCGAGACCGTGCGCGGGGCCGTCGACGACGACCCAGGCGAGGGGACGGCGCCCGCTGACCCACTCCTCACGAACGCCGTCGCCGCCATCTCACTCGGTGTATTCGGGATGTTCGCACTCGGTGCCTCCCCCGTTGGGGGCGTGCATGCCGACGCCGAGCAGCCTGCCGAGGGCACACCAACGCTGTGCTATCTCGACGGTGCATACGTGTTCGTCGGGTCCTACGACCTCGAGATGGCCCGTTCGGAACTCGAGGCGGCCGGCTACGACGACGTCTCGCCGGACGCCGACAGGGCCATCTTCACGGACCAGGCCTCGAGTGAGGTCGTCGGCGTGACCGAGGCGGCGTTCGTGTACGCGTCCGGGTCGACGGCGGGCGGCGACGCCGAGGCCCGAGAGGCGGTTGTCGCCGCGATCACGGACGCCAGTGCGGAGGCGGACCTGGCGCTGGGAGAGTCGGGTGGCCCCATCGAGCGAGCACTCGATTCGACCCCCGAAACCGGCATCACGACACTCCTCGCCGGGGGCGGTGACCAACTCAGGGATCTCGAGGAGACGGAATCGACGGCCGATCCGGAGAACGACGTCGCGTTCGATCTAGCGCCGTTCGAGGGGGCCCTGGCCGTGACGCAGACGGTTGGTGGTGAGAGCAGCGAAATCGGGGACGGCGACGGTGGCGAGGGCGCAGGCGGTGGCGATACCGCCCGTGCGGTCGGGTATTACGAGGACGTCGACAGCGTCGACATCCAGGGCCTCGAGGAGACGCTCGATCAGGGGGACGCCGAATCGATGCTTCTCGAGACTCGTGGGGACGCGGTGCTCGTTCGGGCATCCTATGGGAGTGACGTGGCGGATTGATCGCCAGTCCTCATTCGCACCTCACTCATTACCTGTCAGAAGGCACCAGTTCCAATCCGCCACTCGACAATTGCCACTCCCAACTCACCAGTTCCAATCCGCCACTCGACACTCGCCGCTCGACAATAGGCGCTCGAGGTTCGAGACGGATGCTACCGCTTGCTGGGATTCAAAAGCCCAGTGCCTGACCGTCCTTGCGGGGTTCCGTCGCCCCGGTCAGGACGTCACCGCGCTTTCGAACCAGCTGGGCCCCACCAAACAGCGACGGCGGCAGGACCTTCACCTCGTGGCCCTTCCGCACGAGGCCGATCTGATTGGGGAGTCGCTCCTCGACCCCGATTGCTCCCTCCTCGCGGTAGCGCCAGCGCGGTGCATCGAGGGCCGCCTGTTCGCCCATTCCGTAGTCGACGAGGTTCGAGATGACCTGGAGGTGGCCCTGCGGTTGCATGTACCCACCCATGACGCCGAAGGCTGCCCAGTCGTCCTCGTCGAACTTCGCGATGGCCGGAACCAGCGTGTGGAAGGGGCGCTTGCCCGGCTCGAGGCTGTTTGGGTGCTCGGAATCGAGTGAGAACGAAGCCCCGCGGTTCTGGAGAGCGATACCGGTGTCGTCGGCGACCAGGCCGCTCCCGAATCCGGCGAACCGGGAGTTGATGTAGGAGACGAGGTTTCCCTCGGCGTCACCGACGGTGAGGAGGACCGTGTCGGCGTCCTCGGCAGCCTGTGTCGGGACCCCCACCTCGGGGTCCTGGATCGGACTGTCGCCGATGGCATCGGCGCGCTCTCGAGCGTAGGCCTTCGAGGCGAGCGGTGGCACCGTCTCGTACTCGGGATCGGTGATATAGTGGTGGCCGTCGACGAACGCGAGTTTCATCGCCTCCGCGAAGGCGTGGACGCGCTCGGGAGAATCGTAGTCGTGATCGCCAGCCCCGATTTCCTCGGCGATGTTCAGGGCCTCGAGGGCGATCAGTCCCTGGTTGTTCGGGGGCAGTTCGAATATTTCCGCGCCGTTGTAGGTGGTGCTCACAGGCTCGAGGAACTCCGGTTCGAACGCCGCGAGGTCCTCGACAGTCATGAACCCGCCCTTTGCCTGCACCTCCTCGGCGATGGCCTCGGCGATCGCACCCTCGTAGACCACGTCGGCCCCCTCGTCGGCAATTCGTTGCATCGATTGGCCGAGTGCCTCGAGGGTGACCAGATCGCCGGGATCGGGTGCCTCCCCGTCGAACAGGTAGGCCTCACGGGCGTGCTCGTCGGTGAACAGTCGAGTCGCTCCCTGCCAGTAGTAGGAGATGACCTCCGAGACCGGATAGCCGTCGATGGCGTACTGAATCGCGGGCTCGAGTGCGTCTGCCAACGTGAGGTTCCCGAGTTCCTCGACCGTGGTTTCCCAGCCACGAGCCGTGCCGGGAACGGTCACCGCGTGCGGGCCGTGGAACGGCATCTCGACGTCGGCGTCCGTGTTAGCTTCGTCCACGGCATAGCCCCGTGCGTCGGGATACCAATCGGCGGCGGCCTCGTGCTCGCGCACCGACCGTGTTACGTTCTCGATAGTGGCGTCGGCAGGTGCCCCACCACAGGCGCGCATAGCCCCCACCTCGCCGTCGGCGGTTCGATAGAGCGCGAAGACGTCCCCACCGAGGCCCGTGGAGGTCGGTTCGACGACGTTCAGCGCCGCGGCCGTCGCCACGGCGGCGTCGAACGCGTTGCCACCCTCCCTGAGCATCGACAGGCCGGCCTGGGCGGCCAGTGGCTGACTCGTGGCGACCATCCCACCGGTGGCGTGGACGGCCGAGCGTCTCGAATCGAATCTGTCCAGATCGTAGTCCATGCCCAGCCGTTCACGGAGGAGTGTCTAAAACGCGGGCCTCCCGGCAGCCTGTGAACTGTCCGCGAGGCGACCAAAGGCAGATCGACCTCAGTCCTCGAGCGCGACTACACCCTCGGTCGAATTGAAGTGGACGCGACGCTCCTCGGTGACGGTCAGACTGACACGGGCCAACTCGAGGGTGCTGTCCCCATCGGGACGTTCGACAAGGAGGGCCGAGAGCCGATTCGTGATGTCGTCGGTTTGTTCCCAGGGCGAGGTATAGTAGCCGTGAACGTGAACGCCGTCGTCGGCTTCCTCGACGCGAGCCCACTCGTGGCCAACCGAGCCCGATCCCCACCCTGACTCGACAACGACCACACAGTGGGTGCTGAAATTGATTTGCTCGAATCTGTCGGCGGTCTCGTCGTCCATGCCTCCGAGATCGAACGCCGACTCGAGCGCATCTTCACTGTCGATCAGATGGGCAGCATAGTGGCTTTTTCCGTCGCCGGTTCCCCGCAGCGTACGATCGTCGAAGCCGAGCGTCTCGATCCCCTCGAACTCGAGGCTCGGTTCCCGCGGCAGGTGCTCGCCGAGGTAGTGGTCGTCCCACTCGTCTTCCTCGGTGATGTCGGCAGGTGGCTCGGGGAGATCGATATCGTAGGGCGGTTCGTCGACGCGTGGATCCTCCGGGATACCCTCGTTCGAGTTACCATCGTCACCCTCGTCCACCTCGACCCTTACCACGATGGGGATCTCGAGCGTGTCCCCGTCTCCCGTCTCGTCAGTTTCGTGGACGGTAGTGCTGATCGTCGCGTCGTAGCCCCCTGCCCTGAGGTGTGGCGTATCGACGTGGAGTTCGAATTCCTGGGAGAGACGGTCACCCGCACTCAGGGCTTTCGACACCGCGAGACTGTCGACACCGTCGACGTGCTTGCGCTCATTGGGATCGACGCGCATGTTCTCGCTTTCCTCGTAGGCCTCGCTCCAGAAGGTGATCGTGTCGTTCGCAGTGGCGTCCTCGTCGCCACTCCCGTCTCCGTCCCGGTAGTGTCCCCAGAGAACACCGAAGGGAGCCGGAATGCCCGATTCCGACGTCAACTCGCGGTTCGTTTCGTTCGTGAGCGTCACCTCGAGCACGGCCGGGCCATCCTCCGTCACGTACGGATCGACCAGTTCGACCTCGAGGGAGGCGAGGTCACCCGAAACCGAGTGCGGGGCGTCGTCGAGGGAGACGACGTACGGGGCCTCCGCGGGATCCATCTCCGGATCGCGATCGTCGTTGCCCGAATCGTCGTCATTCGAGTCGTTGGCTCCTGTCCCGTCGGACGGGTCGCCATCGCTCAGACACCCAGCGAGTACGCCGGCAAGGCAGCCACCGGCAGCCACTATGGTGCGTCTGCGGTTCATAACGGCCCTAAACTGGCTCGACATAAGTGCTTTCAGCAAGGTCAAAACCGTCTTTCAGCAAGTGTGGTTCGGGCGGCACCCACGAGTACGGCGTGAGCACAACGTTGACGGTGTCTCGAACGAATCGTTGGGCACAGCAATCGATGGCAGACGGCACCCAGCTTCCCGGCGTGGACGCACCCGAGGAGTCGACGGCAGATCCAATCGTCCTGCACGTCGACGCCGACTGCTTCTATGCGGCCTGCGAACGCCTGCGAGAGCCAGCCCTCGAGGGCAAACCCGTCGTGGTCGGGATGGGGTACGAACCCGGCGACACCGTCGGGGCGGTGGCCACCGCGAGTTACGAGGCCCGCGCATTCGGCGTCGAGAGCGCACAGGCCATCTCGACGGCCCTCGAGCGCCTCCCCAGGCGGGCCGACGTGATCGACGCGGCCGATCCGGAGACACCCCTCGAGGAGACGGGCCACTACCGGCCTGTCGATATGGAGTACTACAAGGACGTCGCCGCCGACGCCAAGGCCGTCCTGCACGAGTGTGCCGACGTCGTTCGAGAGGTGAGCGTCGACGAGGCCTACCTCGACGTGACCGAGCGGACCGCCTGGTCGGTCGTCGACGGCTTCGCCCGACACGTCAAGGACCGAATCCAGCGCGAGGTCGGCATCGTCGTCAGCATCGGCGTCGGCCCGTCGATGAGCGTCGCCAAGATCGCCAGTGACTTCGACAAACCGGACGGCCTCACCGTGGTGCGCCCCGACGAGGTGCGATCGTTCCTCGCTCCCCTCCCCGTCGACGAACTGCACGGTGTCGGCCCCGTGACGGCTCGCGAACTGCGCTCGATGGACCTCGAGACCGCGGGCGACGTGGCAGCGGCCGACCCCGAACCGTTAGTCGAGCGGTTCGGCGAACGGGGCCGGGACCTCTACGATCAGGCCTGTGGCAACGACGACAGGCCGGTCGAGCCGAAGGGGCTCCCCAAGAGCTTCTCCCGAGAGTCGGCGTTCGACGGCCCGGTCGAAGATCCCGAGCCAAAGCGAGACCGATTGGCGACGCTCGCACAGGCGGTTGCCGAACGGTCCCGACAGGAGGGGGCACTGTATCGAACCGTGGGCGTGAAAGCCGTCTTGCCACCCTTCGATGTCAACACGCGGGAACGATCGCTCCCGGGCCCGGTCGACGACCCAACTCTCGTGGGCGAGATCGCGCGGGACCTCTTTGCCGAGTTCGAGGCCGACCCGGTTCGCAAGCTCGGCGTCCGGGTTGCGAACCTCGAGTTCACGGGCGCCGACCAGGCGAGTCTCGCAGACGTCGACTGGCACCAACAGGGTGGCGGAACTCGAACACCCGCTGATGAATCGACTGGTCAGGGCGAATCGAGCCACGAAACCGCTTCGAGGCCGGGAATCGACCCGAAAAACCCCTCGACCGACGTGGCGGCCACCGATCGTGTCGGCGACGGGGAGTCCAGAGAGGCAGGCCAACTCGACCTCTCCACGGCAGTTCGATCGGTTCGGGGACCCGATGGTGACGGGGAAAGCTCCCGGCCTGGGGATCTGGACGAGAGTGGTCAGGACGAGTCGGCCACCGAACCTGCTGTCGACCCAGCCGACGTCACCGACGAGCCTGACACCGCACTGGACGACGAATCAACGGAATCGGGACAGCTATCACTCGGGGCATTCGATGCGGACGCGACGTGACAGCTATGGTATTCCTCATAAGTAATTGACATTTGCTCGCCAGACGTGTCGACGGGTGGTGTGTGAGTCGTGTCAGTTGATCATAGCGTGTCCCACTCTGGCCGCTCACCACCCCCGCTGGTCGCTACCTCCCATCGCTCGAGAACGATCGCGTTGGGGCCGAAATACACATGACGGTTCCCTCGAGAGTGCCAGATGACCCCGTGGCAGACGAAATTGAAAATATAAGTCACCACAGAAAAACCGTCTAACAGATCGCCGGCGACGACCCGTCCCAAACCCCACATGACCGACGATATCGACTTCTACGACCTGCTCAAGGTGGACGAAGACGCCTCACAGGACGACATCAAGAGTGCCTTCCGCGAGCAGGTCAGGGTCTACCATCCGGATCTGAACGACGACGATCGGGCTCAGGCCCAGTTCACGGCGCTGAAGAAGGCCTACGACATCTTGGGCGATCCCGTCGAGCGCCAGGCCTACGACCGACTGGGCCACGAGGACTACGTCGCCAAGCGAACCTCCGGGCTGCCGTCCCCGGACCTCTGGAAACGATCCGTCGATTCGGACGGGGAGTCCGACGCCGACGGCAGTAAAAACGATACTCGCGATGACGGGCGGAGTACGGCCGCTTCCGGGGCATCGGCCGGCGGGAGCAGTAGTTCGACGGGAGCTGGCGGCTCGGGCAGGCGGACCACTGGTGGACGTTCAGAGCGGAGCGCCGCCGGTTCGGCATCGGGTTCGGGCCGGACCGTTGGGGGCCGATCCCGATCCACGGCCAGTGGGTCGGATGGATCGACCACCACGGCCGGGGCCACCGCAGCAGGCACTGCCGGCACCTCGACAGCCAGCTCGGCGACCAGCGGAACGACTGCGAGTGGGCATGGGCGTTCGAGCGACCGGGCAGGTGCCACCACCGCCACCACCTCGAGCACCACCCAGTCGACACCGACCACCGATCACTCACGGCCGGGCCCACTCACGAACAACGCCTTCGTCCGGTGGTGGCGCAACCAGAACTTCGCCTGGCCGCTCATCTGGACCTCCGTCCTCGTTTACGTCGCCGGGCTGGGTCACTTCGCTCTCGTGCACGAGGGGGAACTGTCCACCCTCGTCGATGAGCTGGCCGGCGTTGGAACTGACCCGAACGGGCTCTGGGCCGTCCTGACCGAGAGTCGTCACGGCCTCGATACCGCCCTCGCGTTCATCACAGCCGTGGATCTCGTCGAGCCACCACTCGAGCAACCGCAATGGTATGGCGCGCTCGCGGGGTTAATCGCGCTCTCGTTGGTTGTCGTCATCGCGGCTCGAGTGGCCTGGCGAGGGGACACCTGGGGTGCAGTATCTATCGACGAGACCATGGTGGTCGCCATCGCACTGACGGTCGCCATGAGCGCCGTTGGTGGCCCGCTGCTCGCCGGCGTCGTACTGATGCCACTCCTGTTTGGCGTGGTCCTCTATCGCACGAGCCAACTTCCTGGATGGTCGCCGTCGTTCGTCTACGCGTTGCTCGTCTCGACGCCGCTTTCGGGCCTCGCTGTGAACGCAGCGGGTTACGCGACGCTGGTCGGTGACCTGCTCCTGTTCGTCGTCCTCCCGTTGCTGGGCGCGATCGGCCTCCAGTTCCGCGTCACCCTCCGGAAGCACTTCGGGCGATGACCAACCGTCGATTCCACCTCACCCAACCCGCGTCGCGACCCCCTTCGTCTGTCGATAATCCGAGTCCAGAATCGACTCGAGGCGCTCGTTCAGTATCAGGTCGTCGTCGCCGGTCCATTCGCTCGGGTCCAGAACGGGGACGATCATGAATCCGCGCCCGCGAACCTCTCGGGCGTGGAGGTCCGACATCTCGAGGTCGATCCGGTGGCGGTGGGTGGTGTACTCCCGGAGGACGTGATCGGTGGCTCGCGCGCCGACCGGCAGGAGAATGTGGGCGTTGATCGCCCGCAACTCCGCGTCGAAGTACCGCTCGAGTTCGGCGTACTCTTCAGGCGTTGGTGAGCGGTTCCCTGGGAGACAGCACATGTGCAAATAGTCGACAAAGAGGTTCGACAGTGTGGGTCGATCGACGGGTCCCTCGACGAAGCCGGTTTCCCGAAAGATCGAAAGCAGGCGCTGACTCGCCGCCCGTTCGGAAAACGGGATGCCCGAGTGCGTACCGCCGTGGACTCCGGGGTGATCGCCGATCAGGTGGAAATCGGCGTTCGCGTCGCCGTAGCCGAACACGGCGGGCCGGGCCCCTGGGTCCTGTCGCTCGAAGGGCGGCCGCATCCCGAAGGGGTTGCGCATTCGGTCGGTAACGTTCTCCACAGGGTATCCGAGTAGTGGTGAGCAAATAACGGTAGTGGAACTCGCCAGGATGCGGTGTAAGCATGGGGATCCCGGGGTCGGCCACTCGAACTCGGTGACACACAGTTGTGCACATTCCGTCAGTCATTGACCGGGAGATGCGCACGGACCCGAGCATTGAAGACGGCGGGCGTCCCGAATTTATCCAATGACCGAAATCATCGACGGCAACGCGGTCGCCAGCGATATTCGAGCGGGCCTCGAGGACGCAATCGAGACGCTGGCGGACGCCGGGGCACGCCCCGGACTGGCGACCGTACTGATGGGGGACGATCCGGCCAGCGAGACCTACGTCTCGATGAAACAGCGCGACTGCGAGGAGGTGGGAATCGAACCACACCACGTCGACGTGCCCGCCACTGCCCCCCCGATCGACCTCTACGAGACCATGGACGAACTCAACGAGAACCCCGACGTTCACGGCTATCTCGTCCAGTCGCCGGTTCCGGATCACGTCGACTACCGCGAGGTCATCCGGCGGGTCGATCCGCGCAAGGACGTCGACGGCTTCCATCCCGAGAACGTCGGTCGGCTCGTCGCCGGGGACGCGCGATTTCGACCCTGCACCCCCCATGGCGTCCAGCGGTTGCTCGAGGCCGCGGACGTGGAGACCGAGGGTGCGGACGTGACGATCGTGGGCCGCTCCAGGATCGTCGGGAAACCGCTCGCGAACTTGTTGATTCAGAAGGCCGACGACGGCAACGCTACCGTCACCGTCTGCCACTCGCGCACCGAGGATCTCGCCGTGAAGACGCGTCGGGCCGACATCGTCATCGCCGCAGCGGGCGTCCCCGAACTCGTCGATGGGTCGATGATCGGCGACGGCGCAGTCGTGATCGACGTGGGCGTCAATCGCGTAGATGCCGACACCGAGCGGGGATACGAACTCGTGGGTGACGTCGAGTTCGAGAGCGCGAAAGCACACGCGTCGGCGATCACGCCGGTTCCTGGTGGCGTTGGCCCGATGACTCGAGCGATGTTACTCTACAACACCGTCAAGGCCGCCAGCCAGCAGGCTGACGTGCCGGTCGAGTTGCCCTGATTTCGGGATCTCTTCGGATAGAGACACCCGGGAGCTCCGGCCGGCTGCCTGGAACGTGCTTTTCTGGGTCGACACTGCTAGAACTCACTACGAGAAGTCGACCCCGTCCTCGAGGGACGCCCGCGCCGCCTCGAGTGCCTGTCGATCCCCCCGCAACCCATCGGCGAGGGTTCGCGTCGCCTCGAGCAATCCCTCAGCGGTCTCGGGCGGGACGTCCCCCTCGAGGAGCCGCAATCTCGTCTCGTGATCGAGAAGCGTCTCGAGCAGGCTGGCCGCCCCCGGTGGGGGTGCGGTGTCCCTCGCATCCAGCCACGCACGAACGTCACGCCGGTAGGCCCGGACGGCGTCGGCGACGGTGAGTCCGCGTGGTTCGCGCATCGTGGCCGGCACGTCCTGGAGGTCGGGCCGCTCACCCGCATCGGCGTCTCGAAGGAGCGCCAGCACGTACAGCTCCTCGTCCGGCGTCAAGCGGGTTCGCCGCGCGGCGACGTGGGCGACGTGGCGCAACTCCACGGCGGCGAGGTAGGTGTCGTCGAGATCCTGCAACGAGCCACCGCGGACGAAGCCACGGTTGCGGACGTATTCCCGGCACGCCTCGGTGGCAGTGTCGGCAACGTCAGCGAGTGGTTCCTCGTCGATCAGCCCACGAACGGCCGTCAGATCGAAGCGGACCTGCCTATCAGTGTGTCTCGAGCGCTCGCCCGTCGCGACGCTCCGCAGGCTCCCACAGGCCGGACAGCCGACGCTCCCGGTTTCGAAGTACGACCAGCGGGTCCCACAGTCGGTGCACTCGCGGTCGCCACGGATGTCCATCGATCGCTCGTTACGGCGGCAACGGCAAAAGTCGGGTGGTCCTCGAGACGGTAACTGGGCTACCGCGAGCGGTGGACCCTATACTTCGAATATCAAAGCATAATACATTGAGTAATGGAGTGTATCACTTCATATTTCGAAGTGGGATACTCACTCGAAGACGTCGACCAGTGGCCGATCGTCGATCATCCTGGTTAACGCGATCCGGTCGACAGCGTCGGGTGCGCGCTCGAGCACCTCCCGGGCGATCTCCTCGGCGACCTCCCGATCCGTGTCGTCGTCGACCATGTTGATCACGGGAACGTATCGAGCGCCATCGGGGACTCGCTTGCGCCCGCCCCTTCGGTGGGCGAGCACGCGAGCCACGTCCGTCGGACGAATCGACTCGCCCACGTCTCGGCCGGTGATCGCCGAAACGTGGGTCGGTCGATGGACGACCGCCTCGGTCAGGGGGTGGCCAACGGCGTGACAACTCGCGACTGCGAGGACGACATCGCTCGAGGCAGGAATCTGTGGCTCTCGATCGTTCGGGGCCTTCAGGTGGCGGGTTCGCGCGCCGTCGGCCTTGACGAGGATCGGGAGGTCCTCGGCCACCGTCGTGAGCTGATCGACCACTGTCGGTTCGTACCCGCGATAGCGCTCGTCACCCTCGCGTTCGGGCACGAGACCGAGGGGCCAGTTGCCGTTGGTAGCCTCGAGCGAACGATCCGTGGACTCGCTTTCGAGTCTCGATTCGAGGGCGTCCATCGGCTTCGCAGTCACGGTCACCGATCCGACCTGTCGATCGAAAATCGGGATTCGCACCGTCGCCGTCACCACTGCCCGCTCGAGGTGGCTCGCAAGCGTGTAGAGCGTCGTCTTCTTGCCCCCAGCGCCAACGACACTCGTCACTCCACCATCGATCCCGAACACGTCGAGGAGGTCCGTTGTCCCGGCCATGGCTCGAGGTTGGTCGGCCACGGTGAAAACTGGTACTCTTCCGTCGACCGCCACCGGCGGCGGGCCCGCTGGTGTTCCGGTGGGAGCCCCCTGCAGGGTGTTCAGGCCAAATGCTGAGACTTCGCCCGTCTGGAGGCTGTCACGCGTCCGTCTCCGGAATCTCTCGGATCGCCTCGAGTACCGTCGAATCGAGCGCGTACTCGCCCGCATCGCCCCGATCGACCACGTCCCGGCTCCGGAGTTCCGAGAGTAAACTCTGGACGGCAACGGGCGACCGCTCCACCGCGTCGGCCACGGATTCGGTCGACAGCGGCCCGTCAAGCGCGATCGCCTCGATCACGCGGTGGGCCGTCGGCACCGTACACCGCGAGTCGGCACAGGCAGCGGTCACCCGCTCGTCGACGTCCTCGAGGGCGAGTAGCGACGCGATGGTCTCCCGGTCGTCGTCGACGACCATCGCGGCGGTTTCGTGGGCTGGCTCGGCCGCCTCGCCGTCCACAATCTCTTCACCTTCGTCCCCTGCATCGATCTCGGCGAATCCGTACTCGTGGGCCGCGCCGCCCACCTGGACGATGGGCGTTTCGCTGTCCCCGTCCTCGGTGTCATCTTCGCACTTGGAGTCGCTACCGTCGCCCCCTTCGGACGCCACGTCATCGCGTTCGTCGTCGCTCGCCTCCCCCGCGATGATCATCGAGTCCGCATCACCGTCGGCATCGCCCCCGGCCTCGTCGTCGACGGGTTCGAGCCACCGCTCGAGTTCCGCGATCTGTTCACGAAGGGCGTCGGTTTCGGCCTCCAGGCGCTCCACTTCAGCCTCGAGCCTGGCGATCTCCTCGTCCCGGGTAGCCACCGCCGCCTCGCGCTGCTCGAGGGCCCGATCGCGTTCGGCCAGTTCGTGGCGGAGGTCGTCACGTTCGGCTTCGAGTTCCTCGACGCGTGCTTCCATGTCGACGAGTTCGTCGTGGAGGCGGCGAAGGTCGCCCCCGGAGTCGGGAAACGTCGTCTGGACCGTGTCGGCTCCTGCGAGGGCATCGGCCATCTGACGAGCGGCGGACGAGACGTCTCGGGCGGAGGCGAGTTCCTCCTCGAGGGAGTCGATACGCTTCTCACGCTGGTCGAGACGCTCCTCGAGTTGTTCGATGCGGTCTTCCTCCCGGTTCTTTCGCTCCGAGATCGACTGGAGGTCGTCGACAAGTGCGTCGGAGACCGACTTCAGTTCCGGGCGCTCGAAGTCGTCGAGCCCCGGCGTCGCCCCCGCGTCGAACGTGCGCTTACGCCGGAACTGAATCTTCTGGACCTCGGCGTCGGTCCAGTCCATCTGGACGAACGCCTGTCCGTCCGCGAGATCCGAGACGAGTTCCGTGTACTCCGTGTCGATGATCCGACCGACGACCTTGGTGTCGTTGTCCCAGGTGAGGCGATGCCACACGAGCCAGTTAGCCTGGGTAATGAAGTCCTTCTTGACGTCAGCTGGACGCTGACTGATGCCCAGGATGCCGAGGCCGTGTTTGCGACCGCGCTTCCCGATCTTGATCAGCAGGCGACCCGTCTCGCCGACTCCACCACCCTCGGGAATGTACTCGTGAACCTCCTCGACGACGAGCAAGAACGGTTTTTTGAGTTTCTTTTCCTTGACGAACAGCTGGCGGGCCGTCTCCCGAAGCAGTTCGTCCGCCTCTTCCTCGTCGAGGTAGCCAGACACGTCGAGGATGACGGGAACGTTCTCCTCCAGGGCGAGCGACGCCATCTGTTCGGCGTGCTCGGCCCCGATCTGGATGTCACACTCCTCGTCAGCCCCCGCGTGGAGCATCTCGTATTCCTCCTTGAGCCCGTAGTACTCGCCGTCGGTGTCCACGATCAGGAGCGGGAATCCGGCCTCGAGCAGTTCCTCGGCGATCACCGAAGCCGTGTTCGACTTACCGGAGCCGGACTTACCTGTGACGAACCCCCGACCGGTCAGCAGTTCGACGACTGGCAGGGCGACCTCTGAACCGTCGCTTTCCTCCCCAACGATGACCTCACGAGTGTCACTCATTCCTCGATCACGCGCCGTCCGCGCCGATAACTCATTGATTCCACGTCCCATCGGGAACCCTTGAAGCTTCGCCTCACGTGACGATCACGGATCGGTACGTATGTCATGTCACCACATTCCAAAGAAACAATTATGTCAATCCCTCCAATTGTATCGGGTAGCCGATCGCCACTGCGCGATCCCGACCGACGATGACCACCACTCCACGCTTCCCGGCCGACGTTCGCGACGCCCCAAGTGGCAACGCGGACGTCGCCGGCACCGGTAGGTCCCCCGTCTCCGGACGGTATGGGACCGCTACCGGGCCCGATACCGACACGCTTCGTGTCGGACCCAAGGGACGTGGATGGCGGTCGGTGGTCGGTCACTCCATGCCGTCGAACGGTATCGACGGCATCGCCGTCCCCGCCGCGTAGGTCCGCGCGCTCGGCTGGACGGCGATTCTCGAGGAATCACCCCTCGAGGTGGAGACTCGTTCTCCGCTGCCCTCGTGGCCGAGTGCCCGGACCACGCGGTTTCCCCTGGTGTGGACACCGCGTGGGCCCAGCCCACCCCGAGTTCGATTCTCGGCGGGGGACTCATGGCACGATCAACCCATGTCGTCGGGGCGACCGTCGCGGTTCGCGTTCCCCTGAACGCGGACGGCGACCTCGTCACCGCCGGTACGCGCATCGTCGAACGAGCAACTGCCGTCGACCGCGTCACAGACGCCACCGTCCGGGGCCTCGAGCCCAGCCTCAACGACATCACGGTCACCCTCGAAACTGAGGTCGTGGTGGTCGGTGATCGAGGCGAGGACCTGGCCGTCACCAGGCGTGCCCTCGAAGCGGGCATCGGTGTAAGCGTCGAGGATCTCGAGCCCCTCGAGCAGGAGTGTCAGCGTGCAGGTGAGACAGAACCCGGTACCGAGACCGAGGAGCAGCCCCTGGTTCACTGATGGGCCTAGGGAACCCTCGCGCTCGGCGACGAATAACGCGAGCCTGCTGCGGTGGATTTTTTGGCCACCTCCCTGCTAACTCGCCGAGGCAGTCAGTGGTCCGTGGAGGGAGCACGAACGCGGTGGTACACTTGCGACGCTGGTAGCTCCCCACAACCAGACGTCTCAGCCCCGGTGATGGCCAGCGTCCCAGCGAGGGTATCGTGTTGGGGTTACAGTGACGGTCGGTGGCTACGATCGCCCGCGCACCGACCACGACCATCCCGATGGCTCGAAGAGGGAGTGTCTAACCGTCGAAAACTGGAAAGCACGCCGGCTCCTACTGGAAGCCGATACGACTGCCACGGCGACCCGTCCCGGGTTCGACGGCCCGCTGGCCGCCCTTGAAGTCCTGCTCGATCTGCTCGTAGTACTCGAGGATGTCGTCCGTGATCGTCGGGCGGACGTTCTCCATCGCCTGTCGGAAGTGACGCATTTCGACGATATCCGCGTCGTCGTCCTCGCGCAGGGCCTCGATCGCCGCTTCGCGACAGATCGACTGGAGGTCGCTGCCAACGTAGCCCTCGGTGATTTCGGCGATCTCGTGCAGGCTGACGTCTGCCGCCAGTGGCGTGGCTTCGGTGTGAATCTCGAGGATCTGCTCGCGCCCCTCGGTACTGGGCTCGCCGATCATCACGAGCCGGTCGAACCGGCCCGACCGGAGGAGTGCAGGGTCGATCATGTCCGGCCGGTTGGTCGCGCCGATGACCATCACGTTCCCCATCTCCTCGAGGCCGTCGAGTTCCGTCAACAGCTGGTTGACGACCCGTTCGGAGACGTTGCTCCCGACCTCGCCGCCCCGTCCCGGTGCCAGCGAGTCGAGTTCATCGAAGAATATCACCGTCGGGGAGACCTGTCGGGCCTTCCGGAACGTCTGGCGAATCGCCTTTTCGGACTCACCGACCCACTTGCTTAGGAGTTGTGGACCACGCACCGAGATGAAGTTCGCGTTGGTCTCGTTGGCCACGGCTTTCGCCATCAGCGTCTTACCGGTACCAGGTGGACCGTAGAGCAACACCCCGGCTGGTGGATCGATTCCCATCCGATCGAACTTCGCGGGATCGCGCAGGGGCCACTCGACGGACTCCTGGACCTTCGACTTTGCGTCGTCGAGGCCGCCGACGTCGTCCCAGGACATCTTCGGCAGTTCCACCAGGACCTCGCGCATGGCCGACGGTTCGACTTCGGCGAGTGCCCCGCGGAAGTCCTCGCGCTTGACGATCATCCGGTCGATCAGACTCGGCGGAATGTCCTCCTCGTCGAGATCGATCTCCGGCAGGTAGCGACGGAGCGCCTTCATCGCGGCCTCCTTCGTGAGGCTCTCGACGTCCGCACCCACGAAGCCATGGGTCTCGTCCGCCAGATGCCCCAGATTCACATCGTCCGACAGGGGCATCCCTCGGGTGTGAATCTGGAGGATCTCCTCACGACCCACCTCGTCCGGAACGCCGATCTCGATCTCGCGGTCGAACCGACCCGGGCGACGCAGGGCTGGATCCACGCTGTCGACCCGGTTGGTCGCCGCGATGACGATGACCTGCCCACGTGCCTCGAGGCCGTCCATCATCGTCAGGAGTTGGGCAACGACTCGACGCTCGACCTCACCGGTGACGTCCTCACGCTTGGGCGCGATGGAGTCGAGTTCGTCGATGAAGATGATCGAGGGCGACTCCTCACTCGCATCCTCGAAGATTTCGCGCAACTGCTGTTCGGACTCGCCGTAGTACTTTGAGATGATCTCCGGGCCCGCGATGGAGAAGAAACTCGCGGACGTCTCGTTGGCGACGGCCTTCGCCAGGAGGGTTTTCCCGGTCCCCGGTGGGCCATGCAGCAACACGCCCTGTGGGGGTTCAATTCCCAGTTTTTTGAATATCTGGGGGTGTTTCATCGGCAGTTCGACCATCTCCCGGACGCGCTGGATCTCGCCCTGCAGGCCCCCAATGTCTTCGTAGGTAATGCCACCACCCGTCTTCTCGAACCCGGAGATGGGTTCCTCACGCAACTCGACGTCGGTGTCTTCGGTGATGAGGACGACGCCCTCCGGATCGGTCTCCACGGCGATCAACGGGATGGCCTGACCCGGCGACCGCATGAATGGATGGTTCGTCGAACTCATCACGGGGACGATGTCGCGGCCCACCACCGGCCGCTTGAGAATCTGGCGTTTGACCATCCCGGCAGCGTCCGACCCGAACTGGACGGAGGCCTCCTCGGGCGGCGCGAGTACCAGACTCTCCGCCTTCGTCGCCTCGGCTTTGCGGATCGTGACCCGCTCACCGATCCCGACGTCAGCGTTCTGTCGGGTGAAGCCGTCGATTCTGACGGTGTCCGTGTTCCAGTCTTGCCGGTCCGCACGCCACACCTTCGCAGCAGTCGTCTCCGAGCCCTCGATCTCGATGATGTCACCCGGGCTCAGTTTCAGATGTAACAGCGTGTCCGGATCGAGTCGGGCGATGCCACGACCCGAATCGTTCGGGTACGCTTTCGCGACCTCCAGTTGCACTTCGTTCATGATTGGGGATAGACGGGGATGTTCCTGACTCCGACTCCACGTCGGATAGGTTTTTTGCTACCACTGGTACCCACCTGTGCTAGCGACTATCATATGATGGTGAGGCAGGAGGCTACATAGATGTACCGGCATCGGTCGTTTTGCGCGGTTTCGACGGAAGCTATTTCACCCTCGAGTACACCGCCCCTTCGACCCGAGTGAAATCACTTTAGGTACTCGCCCGCTCCCAGTACGGTATGTCACCCAAGACGCTCACCTTCGATGGGCGAATGGGAGCCAGCGGGGATATGTTGCTGGCTGCCCTGGTCGATGCGGGGGCGGACCCTGCCGTCCTCGAGCCGGTCGAGTCGGCACTCGCCCTCGAGTACCGTATCGGACGGACGACGAAGTGTGGGATCGACGCGACGACCGTCGAGGTCATGCTCCGGGAAACGGACCCCTCGTCGGAAGGCCACGGCACTGATGCGGGACAGGGTCACCATCACGATCACGAACAGAAGCATGATCACGCTCACGGGCACGATCACCAGGAGGACAGTGCCTCACACAACCAGGCTGACGATCACACCGATCAGGACCACGCGGGCCATGACCATACCCACGGGGAGGACCATCACAATGGGGACCATCAGCACGACGACGAACACACCGAAACACCCGCCAAAACCGAAGCCCACGTCCACGCCGAGGGCCACGGCCCCCATCGCAGCTACCTCGAGGTCTGTACGATCGTCGAGAACATGGCCCTCGAGCCGGTCGTCGAGGCCGACGCCCTCGCCATCTTCGAACTTCTCGCGAAGGCCGAGGCGACCATCCACGGCACCGACCTCGAGGAGATCCACTTCCACGAGGTCGGGGCTGACGACGCCATCGCTGACGTCGTCGGCGTCGCCCTGTTGGTGCAGGACCTCGACATCGAGCACGTGGTGACGACACCGATTTCGGCCGGCGGTGGCACGGTCTCGATGAGTCACGGCGAGTACCCGATCCCAGCGCCGGCCGTCCTCGAGATCGCCACTCGAGCCGACTGGCAACTCACCGGCGGGCCGGTGGACGTGGAACTCCTGACGCCCACTGGGGCCGCGATACTCGGCCACTATGCCGACGGGGTCGAACACCTCCCGGCGATGACCGTCGACACCACCGGCTACGGGGCCGGCGGCTACGCCCTCGATCCCCACCCGAACGTCCTTCGAGCAACCGTCGGTACCGTGGCCGGCGGGCTCCAACGTGAGGACATCGCCGTCCTCGAGACGAACCTCGACGACGCCACCCCCGAGGTGCTCGGCGGGTTACAGGACACCCTCACCGCGGCTGGTGCTCGCGACGTTTCGATCCTCCCGGTCACGATGAAGAAGTCACGCCCTGGCCACCTCGTCAAGGTCATCTGCAGGCCCGCAGATCGCCAACGTGTCGCCCGCAAACTCGCAGCGGAGACGGGCACCCTCGGGGTTCGCGACGCGGGCGTCACCCATCGCTGGATCGCCGAGCGCCGGTTCGACACGGTGACCCTCGAGGTCGAGGACGCCACCTACGAGGTCACAGTCAAGATCGCGAGCGATGACAAGGGTGCGGTCTACGACGTCAGCGCCGAATACGACGATGTGGCGGCTGTGGCCCGTGAGTCCGGCCGGCCGATCCGATCGATAGCCGACCGCGCCGAAGAAACCTGGCTCGCACAGGGCGATGGATGATCGATCGCCGATTCGAGTGGAAACGCCTATTCCGAGCCGTCGAGTACCCTCGAGTGGCCGATGACGAGGGATCCGCACTGAACCGGACTCGGCATCCGGTGATGGTGACCCCTATGAGTACCGAGGCCCACTTGCTGATGATAGACAGCTATCACTAAACTCCACTCGATATCAGCGTATGCAGGGAATCGGGTATTACCGTTTTTTGACCGGGAAGACACTCAGAACCGCTGAAAGTGTCGACAGAGACTGGAAATCGTCAATCGAGAACTGTACGAAGGCATGAGGTGATCGAGACAGGGCTCAGGAGCACGACGAGACAGGGCGTTTCTTCGGACCCACTCATGTGACTTCGAACCACTCGGTCACTCGTCACGTGTAATCTCGTCCACAGGGGAGACGTCTCGAGGACGAGTTCACACCAATGGCGCAGATACATGTCGACAAGAGCGGTCACCTGGCGGGGGGTTCGACCCGGGGCAACGAGAGCAACGACGTGGCGTACCCAGCGTCGCTTGCACTCGAAGCGGTCGACGTTCGGACAGTTGGGGAGGTGTACGATATACGTGCGCTACAATTTCAACAGGTCCTTCGAGGGTCATCGAATTGACTTGCAAATTCATGAGGGATTTGACCGGATGTCTTCGGCCGGTATGAATTGATTACCGTGACTGGTACCCGAGTCCCGTGGCGCGTAACTAACGGCCAATGCCGTCAACCTATGATGAATGCGGGATCAGGGAGACGTGGATCCAATCTGGGGACGAGCACCCGCGACGACGCCGACCGTTCCCCTGCACTATCCGCTGCTTGCCGTCGCCACGATACTGGTGACGATCGCCCCGTCCTCGTGGCTTGTTGCCACGGACCGGGGGTATCTGGTCGCCGGCGCGATGCTCGGCATTGTGGCTCTCTACGGTATCGTCTGTACCAGCGTCAGCCTCTCGACACGGCCCGCGTTCGTTGTTTTGTTTGGTGGCTACTGGCTTGGACTGGTGGCTCACTACGTGATTCACAATCCTCACTCCACACTGCTATCGGTCATCATCAGTACCCCTATCGCGATCCTCGCGACCGTCGTCGTCTTACCACAGTTCATCGAGGGCCGCCGACAGACTTTCTCGATGGCGCTGACCCTCGGGAGCGTCGCGATCGCCGTGATCGGCATCTGGGTCCTCTGGGCGACTGCCAACACTGGACTGGAGGTCTCTGGGTTCGTCGGCGAAACGGTCATGGGACTGTCCCCAATCCGAACCGTGTCGGTGTTCAGCAACCCAAACCCGTACGGCTTTTTTATGATGGTTGGGTGTCTGGCCGCGCTGTATACGCTGCTCGTCCGTGGGGGGCTCCTCTGGGTGACTGCGTTCGGATTCTGCCTGATCGGTCTGGTGATGAGTGAGGGGGACGCCGCACTGATCGGCTTCATGATCGGTGCAATTGTCGTCCTGTCGGGCCGACACCGGTACCTCTCGTATCTGGGAATTGGCGTCGCCACACTGATCCTGTACGGAATGATACGCATCGGTCACGTCCCGGAGGTGATGCGAACGACGCTGATGAGCCGAGTCGAATACTGGGTTCGATCGGTGGAATTGCTCATCGCCAACCCGTTGTGGGGTATCGGATTCGAGGACGTCGGCTCGGAGATCGGACTGGGACAGCAGTTCGAGTACTCCGAGCTCTTCCCACCACTGAGTTCGGACACGGGACGGAGTAGTGGACCGCACAGTTCCTACGTGTATCCACTGCTCAGCACGGGGTTGCTCACTGGGGTGTTGTACCTCAGTTCGGTGGCCTACGCCCTGGCCTGTGGGATCAGGGCCCGATGGACGCTGTGGAACGCCTACGTCGTCGGGACGGCGAGTGCAATCTACGTGTACATGCTATTCGAGTCTCACTTCCTAGGCGGGCTCAGCGTCTCGGCGGTCGTCTTCGGGCTCTTCGTCGGCCTCTTGCTTTCGACTGGGCCGGACGATTCGGAGGCGGATACGGCGAGTCGACTCGCCTGAGAGAACCTTTCAAACCCGATGCCAACACATCAGGAGTCGAACACCGACTCAAACGAAACGGTCGTTCCGACTGCTTGTGAGTCTCCCTCGATGTCGGGAACCGTCACTCCGAACACCGCCTCGTCCAATTCTCCAACGACACGACCGTTGATCCAGAGGGTACCGTTCGCGACCGTCCACCCGACGATCAGGGGACCCTCCGGGGAATTCTGCAGTTCGTGAGCCTCCATGGCATCCTCATCTATCTCGTCTCCCCAGTGGATGGAGATCCCTTCGATGTCGCCCACTTGAAGCGGCTCCGAATTCGTGTACAGCTCGTTGCTCCCTGGTGAATCGAGGTCGGTCGCCCGCTCGCTCCCGGTAACCACTTTCGCGTCGTCGAAGATCGGATCGATGACGAGATGGTCCCGTTCCTCTGGAACTCCCTGCAGGACGTTGGGTGCGTTCGGATGACCCTCACCCGGGGATCGTCTCCGCACTGCCCCCTGGGTCAGGGAGTGGTCTGGATCGGGATTGAGGTTGAACCGAACGAACTCCTCGTCCCCGATCTGGATGTCGAGGTGCGTCCTTTCGAAGTTGCCGTCGATCCC
>LKND01000135.1 GCA_001564275.1 Natrialbaceae archaeon Tc-Br11_E2g14
CCATGGCCTCGAGGCCCGCCTCGTAGTCGGTGTACGTACCGTCTGCGACGCGGGCCTCGAGCAGTTCCTCGATGCGGGGCGTCTCGATCGTCCCGGGGAGGACGGCGTTCGCCCGAATCTCGGGGGCGAACTCCCGCGAGACCGTTTTGACGAGGCCGATGACGCCTCGGCGGACGGCGTTCGAGAGCAAGAGGCCGTCGGCAACCTCCTGGACGGTCCGGGAGGTGATACAGACGATCGAGCCCTGCTCGGACTCGAGTAAGTAGGGGTGGACCTCCTGGATCGTCCAGACGACGCTCATCACCAGCAGGTCGTACGCCTCGTACCAGTCGCGCTCGGTCGTCTCGAGGAAGGTCGTACTCGGTGGCCCGCCGGCGGAGGTCACGAGGTGGTCGATCCCGCCGAAGGCTTCGACGGTCGCCTCGACCAGACCGGACACCTGCGACGGATCCGTGAGATCGGTCCGTTTCGCGAGTACGTCACCATCTCCCTGGGCGTCGACGTGGTCTCGAGCGCGCTCGAGTCGCTTCTCGTTTCGGCCACAGATCGCCACGTTCGCGCCCTGTCTCGCGAGGACGGCAGCGCTCGCGAGGCCGAGGCCGCTGGTCGATGCCGTCACGAGTGCTGCATTGCCGTCGATGTCGAGATCCATGCGGAGGGGTACGCGAGCGGTGGTCAAAGGGTTCGGGGATCGGGCGAACGGCTCTCGGGAGCTGCCGTCTCTTGGCTGGATTCGAATGGTGGCCGGGGGTTTCGAGCGGTCGACGCCAGGCGAGGCCTAATTGGCCCGTTCGTTACCGACATCCGAGCGCCGAACCCTCACCGAGCCGTCGCTCGTGACGCCCACGACCAGCGGTCGACTGACCTGTCGCCCCGTGATCGCGCCGCCGGCTGCATCCGAGACGATCTTCATCAGATCCGGGGCACTGTACTCGACCTTCACGCCCGACTCGTCACACGCCGCGTACACCGCCTCGGGCACGTCGTAGAGATCCGTGCCGGCGTCGACGAACACCCGAACCGGGGCGCGAAGCGCCTCCGCGAAGGCGACCGTCTCGCGAGCGCGCTCGATGTTGTCCCGTGCACTCCCCTCGATCGAGGAGACGTTCGCTCGCGAGGTCCCCAGCGCGTCGGCGATCGCCGCCTGTGAAGCCCCACGGTCGCGTAACGCCAATACCTGGGCCTGTCGCTGGGTGAGAATGCTCGTCTCCGGATCGAAGCCGATCTCCTCGAGGATCGCGTCAGCCTCCTCGATCACGCTGCCCACCTCGCGTGTTCGGCCTCGAGGGTGCACTCGAGTGTCCCGATTCCGTGCATGGCCGACTATGGGTGGCGTACGCCCATAGCAACTTTGGTCGCGCGTCACCGTCAGTCGGGGCGAGGGAAGCCCAGGACTGACCGCCACAGCCGCCCGTGACCGCCCAGGGAATCCTCAGTCGCGATCCTCGAAGAGGCTTCCAACCGCTCGGGGCCTCGGCAGGGGTTTCTAATCCCTCGAGGCGCTTCGGGGCGTTCGAAGTCACACCCAATCGCCTCCCTCGAGGGGACGTTCCTGTCGATGGCCGAGTGGACCGTTCCGCTTTCGGAACCATATTCGTGCCTGGCCCGTGACCTGAGTGATATGGGTGGGTTCCTCCGCGGCCTGATCGCGCTATTCAGCGTCGACAACCGCGTGCTCGCCCTCGCGTTCGCCCGCATGGCCGACGGCATCGGGAACTCGTTTCTCATCATCGTTATCCCGCTGTACGTCACGAGCGAGGTCGTCGGTGGGCGAACCTTCGGCCTCGAGGAGGCCGTGATCATCGGGATCATCCTCTCGCTGTACGGATTCCTCAACAGCAGCGCCCAGCCTTTCACGGGCCGGTTCTCCGATCGGGCTGGCAAGCGAAAGGCGTTCATCCTCGTCGGCCTGGCCGGGTTGACGGTGACCAATCTGGCGTACGTTTTCGTCGGGAGCTACTGGCAACTGCTGGCGATCCGGGGGCTCCAGGGGATCAGCGTCGCGTTCATCGTCCCCACTTCGATCGCACTGGTGAACGAACTCGCCACGAACCGCGACCGTGGCGGCAACATGGGTGTCTACAACACCTTCCGGCTGATCGGGTTCGGGGCCGGCCCCGTCGCCGCGGGGGCGGTCGTGAGTGCCGGCCCCTACTCGATCGGGTTTCCCAGCGTGGGCCTCGCCTCCCTGGGGTTTCCACTCGAGTCACTCGCCGGAACCGCAGTCGTCGTGAGTGGCTTCGACGCCGCCTTCTACGTCGCGACGATCACTGCGGCCGTCAGTTACGTGATGGTCACCGTCCTGGTGTCTGATCCCGAGGCGACGAGGGCCAATGCCGGCGATGACCTCTCGATTGCGGTTCGTGATCCCACCGGAAAGCACCTACTCGATCCGGTGTTCACCCTCGGGGTGGCGACGCTCTTTCTGGCCGCCTCGATCGCCCTCCTCGCGACGATCCAGCCACAGGTCAACGATCGGCTTGGCCAGGGCTCGACCTGGTTCGGTCTCCAATTCGCCGGCTTCGTTATCGCCCAGATCCTCCTGCAAACGCCGATCGGGAGAGCCTGCGATCGCTTCGGGCGACGCCCATTCATCGTCGTCGGGATGATCCTGCTCGTCCCGACCACGCTCGCCCAGGGGTTCGTCCTCAGTTCGGAGGGGATGTTCCTCGCTCGCCTCACCCAGGGCGTTGCCGGGGCGATGGTGTTTGCCCCGGGACTCGCACTAGCGGGCGACCTCGCGGGCGAGGGTGAATCGGGGACCAAACTCTCCGTCCTAACGATGGCATTCGGCTTCGGCATCGCCCTCGGCCCGTTCGCTTCGGGCGCGCTCGTCGCCTACGGCTTTGCCGTCCCGTTCGTGTTCGGCGCGGCGATATCGGCCGTGGGAGCCGTTCTCGTGTTCACCCAGGTCGAGGAAACCCTCGAGGTCGATCCCCGCTCCGTTTCGGATCCCGATTGAACGCGAGAGGCTCCGGTGAGTGCGAGCCGATGATGGCAGACAGGGGTTCGGGCTCGAACTGGGGCCACGTGAATTCACCCTCGAGGAACCTCTGGTCTTCAAGCCCGAACTCGTCCAGCCGGACCTTCCTGTCCCTGGAGTTCCAGCCTTCAGGGGATGACCCCCCTCTCACCCGTCGTCGAACTCGCGATCTACGGCCTCCTCGGGGGTGTCGCGGCGGCCGGGGTGGCCCTCCAGGCACAGCTGGTTCGCGTGCGTCGGCGACACTGTCGCGACGCCGATAGCTGAAACGGTCTGTGCTACCGTTGTACCGGTGAGTGCCCGTATCGCATCGCCAATCACCGAAGGAAGACGACCGGACGTGGACGTTGCGCCTCATTCCAGTTAAGTCGATCCGGCCCTGAGGCGATTGTGATGGCTCACGTTTCAGTTACTGAGGCAATCAACAATCTCGAATCGGGCGAACTCCAACACCAAGCGGTCCTCGAGGCCGGACCGATCACTGTGGAAGTTGGGAAGTACCCCGCCGGCAGCGCCGCCCCGAAGAATCCGCACAACGAGGAGGAACTCTACTACGTACATTCGGGGTCGGGGAAAATCCGAGTCGGCGACGACACACACGATATCGAAGCGGGTGACCTCATCCACGTCGAACCCTCCCTCGAACACGACTTTTTCAACATTACCGAGGACCTCACGGTCCTGATTGTATTGGGACCAGCGAGTGACCCCACATCGTACGGTATACGTGAGCAAGACAGCTGACTGGGTGGGTGTGTCGTAGCCCTGGCCGTCATTTCGAACGTGGTCGCCAGACGTGTCGGCGATCAGCACGTGATTCGTTTCAATTACTACGACCCAGGTGCCGTCGAACATCCGCAGCGGCGTCAGAACCGGGGTTTGTTCTCAAGGTGGTCCCGCATGGTACCTCGGCCGGCGAGGGTCGCACCGTTCGCTACCTTTTTCCCGCCGCTGTGGGTACTGCCGGTCATGAAAACCGTGCGAGCCCCCGCCACCAGCGCGAATCTCGGGAGTGGCTTCGACGTATTCGGGCTCGCCCTCGAGACGCCAGCGGATGTGATCCGGGTCGAGAGGGCCGCCGAGACCTCCATTACCGTCACCGGCGTCGGCAGTTCGTACATTCCCGAAGACCCCGCGGGCAACACCGTCGGCGCGGTCGCGAAGGCGCTCGAGGCCCCCGCCCACATCCGCATCGACAAGGGCGTTCGGCCCTCCTCGGGGCTGGGCTCGTCGGCTGCGAGTGCGGCCGGGGCCGCCGTGGCCCTGGACGCGCTCTACGATCTCGGGCACACCCGCGAGGAACTCGTCTCCGTGGCCGCGGAGGGCGAGGCCCTGGTGTCGGGTGAAGCCCACGCGGACAACGTCGCCCCCGCGTTGCTCGGCGGGTTCACCATCGTCACCGATGCAGGCGTGACCCAGATCGACGCCTCGATCTCGCTGGTCGCCTGTCTCCCCGAAACCGTGGTCTCGACACGGGACGCCCGGGACGTGATCCCGGAAACGGCACCCCTCGAGCAGCTCACGGAGACGGTGGGCAACGCGGCGACCCTGGCCGTCGGGATGGAGCGCGACGACCCGGACCTCGTGGGCCAGGGGATGGACGACCCGGTGGTGACCCCCGCCCGGGCGGCCCTGATCGACGGCTACCACGACGTTCGAACGGCGGCCCTCGAGGCCGGCGCGACGGGGGTCACGGTCAGTGGTGCCGGCCCGGCCCTCCTGGCCGTCTGTCGGTCCGGCCGCCGTCGCGACGTTGCGGGCGCGATGATCGAGGCGTTCGCCGACGCCGGGGTCGAGAGTCGGGCCTACCAGACCCGGATCGGCGACGGGGCCGTGCTCTACGACGAATGACCGGACGACGGGCTCGAGACGGCGCGCTCGCGGCCATCGTCCTCGCCTGGTTTCTGGGGCTGTTCGCGGTCGTCGACGCCGCGGTGTCGATACCCGCGGCGATCCTCGGGGGCGTCGGTGCGGTGGCTGTCGAGCTCGCGGCCACGCGTCACGCCTCACTGGTTCGCACCGCGTGGGAGCGGCCCGCGACGCAACTGGTCGCCCTCTGTCTCGGGATGGGCGTCGGGTTCGCTGGAGTGGTCCTTGCGCCGACGGCCCTGCTGTCGGTCGGCGTCGGTGCGCTGGTGGCGTATCTCGCGATGCTCGTCGGGGTGAGCACTCGAGATCGA
>LKND01000065.1 GCA_001564275.1 Natrialbaceae archaeon Tc-Br11_E2g14
CCACTCTCACCGGAGCCGATTTCACCGGTGCGACCCTCACCAACACCGACTTCTCGGGGGCAATCCTCTATCAGGCGATCCTCGAGGCCGTCGACCTGCGCGAGGCAGCGAGCCTCGAGGACGCGGAGTTGCCACAGGCGACGCTCTCCGGACGGGACCTACGTGGCGTCTCGCTCTCGGGTGCGAGACTGTTCTGGTCGGATCTCTCGGAGGCGGACCTCAGCGGCGCCGATCTCTCCGGGGCGGATTGCTTCGATGTCGACCTCTCCGGGGCGAACCTCGAGAACGCGGATCTCCGTGACGCCGACCTCGAGGGGGCCGATGTCACGGACGCAACGTTCGATGGTGCCGACCTGACTGGTGCCACCTGGGTCGACGGGTCGGTCTGTGAGACCGGGGACTGCGGTGGCCGCCCCGAGTGAGGTGATCCTGACAGTTGCCGGCCGGTTGGTGGGTGATTTGGCTCACGGTCAGAGCCAGGGTGGGTCGGAGTGTGATGCAGGCTCTGTCACTGGCTCGAGCTCGAGCTCGCGCCCCGGTTCAGGTTCAGGATCAGGGGTAACCGACGATTCATACGGATCAGTATCACTATTTACCGGTGAGTACCGAATCGTGGCTGGCACTCACCGGTAAGAGACGACACTGAACCGTATCAGGCCTCGCCGTAGGTCTCCTCGAGGTAGGCGACGATGTCGTCGCTCTCGGCCATTCCGTGGACGTCATTGTCCGCGTCGGTGATGACCGGGACGCCAGTCTGGCCGCTGACCTCCTCGACCTCGGTGCGCTCGCTGTGGGGTCCGGGCACCTCGATCGTCTCGAACTCGAGGTCGAGGGCCTCGAGTTTGTCGCGGACCTTTGCACAGAACGGACAGCCGGGCAGTTCGTAGAAGGTGATCGCTCCCATGGTGGTCACTGGGGCCCACGTGACAAAGAGGACACCGATCCCGACGTGTGTTGCTGGGGCGGGGCAATCGTGAGGAGGACGTCCGCACGCTGTGGTGATCATCGATACGTGGGCAGCGCCGGATCGGTCACCAGTGCGTGATCAGCGCTTGGAGGACGGGGGGTCGCTATGAGACCTCGATGACGCCTGCGGTCGTCGCGAAGTAGGCAATGAAGTAGACGACAAAGGCGATCGCGAGCGTCCACTGGCCGAGTGAGACGTCCTCACGCTCGCCGGTCGCGACCTTCACGAGGGGGTAACTGATGATCCCAGCGGCGAGTCCGTTGGCGATCGAGGCCGTCAGGGGCATGACGGTGATCGTCAGGCCGGCGGCAATGGTCCAGACGGGATCCTGCCAGTCGATGTCGGTGACACCCTGGAGCATGATGAGGCCGACGACGACCAGCGCGATGTAGGTCGCGTACTGGGGAATCATGCGTATCAGCGGGACGGTGAGCAGGGAGAGCGCGAAGAGGCCCCCGACGACGAGTGCCGTGAACCCGGTGCGTCCACCCTCCTCGATGCCGGTCGAGGACTCGATGTATGTCGTTACGGTCGAGGTACCGATCATCGAACCGAACGTCGTCCCGACTGCGTCCGCCATCAGTGGGCGCTCGATTTCGGGGAGATCGCCGTCGTCATCGAGGAACCCGCCGATCTGAGAAACCCCGATGAGGGTCCCGGCGGTGTCGAAGAAGTCGACGAAGAAGAACGTGAACACCACCAGTGCAAAGACGAGCGGCTCGTCGGTGATCATTCCGAGGCCCTCGACGAAGCCGGCAATCAGTGGGGTGATGTCGTACTGCACCGAGGCCAGCGTGGTGACCAGCCCGTCACTCGAGACGTCCTGGTAGGTTTCACCTGGTGTGAGCGTGCCCGGAGCCACGACGCCCGCGATCGTGAGTGCCCAGCCCGAAACCGCGGTGCTCAGGATGCCGATGAGGATCGACCCACGGACCCCTCTGGCGTAGAGAAACAGCGTCAGGGCGAGACCGGCCAGCGACAAGGCGGCGATCGGACTCTCGAGGGCATTGCCCAGCTGAATGAGCGTCCCGGAGGGCTGGCCGTCCGCGTCGACGTAGGGGACGACGACCTCCATCTCGAGAAAGCCAAGAAAGAGCAGGAAGACACCGATACCTGCCCCGACGGAGAATTTGACTGGCTCGGGGAACAGTTCGATGATGTACTTGCGCGCCCCCACGGCAGTGAGGGCGATGAAGATGATGCCCTCGACGAACACCGCGGCCAGGGCGAGCTGCCACGGGACCCCAAGTACGATGACGACGGTGAACGCGAAGAAGGCGTTGAGCCCCATCCCTGGGGCGAGTCCGAAGGGGCGATTTGCCCAGAACGCCATGACGAGGATCGCGACGACGGACGCCAAAATCGTCGCGACCGCGAGCATGTCCCGCACCTCCGTCTGACTGTACCCGTCGATGACGATCGCCTCGCTCAAGATCGCTGGATTGACCACGATGATGTACGCCATCGCGAGAAACGTCGTCATCCCGGCGAGGACTTCCGTGCGTATCGTCGTCTCGGCCGACTCGAGATCGAAGTACGTCCGAAGCTGATCTGTAAGTCCCATGTTGGATATACGGGCATATCCAATACTTTCAGCTTAAGTCTTCCTGTCTAGAGTAATCACGAACGTGGACATTTATCGGCGAGGATATCGGCGTGACCCGGTGGTTTGCTCGAACCGATCGCTCGGTAGGCCGGGCCTATACCAATGGTATGGACGCGGTAGCACGTTCACGAGCTATCCCGCCCCATCTCGGGTTTCCCTCGTACTGACGGTGGTGTCGGCGAAGTCAGATCCTACTCGCGGGCCAGCAGACGCATAACAATCCCCGCCATCCGTGGTAGTTTTCGGCGCGCAATGAAACGACGTACCTATCTGGCAACCGCTGGCGTGGCCACCCTCGCTGGCTGCATGGGATTCGGTGAAACCGACGAGGAGGCCGACGACGACCCCGACAACACCTCCGATACGGATACCGACGACGACCACGACACCGACAGTGCAGACGATGACGAGAACGGGACCGATGACGACGACGAGAACGGGTCTGAGGACGACCCCGTCGAGGCCGAGACCTTCGACGACTTCGAGAGTCTCTCGGACTGGCGAGTCATCAACGGATCAGCCAGCGCCTACCCCGACTACTCGGTGACTGGCTCCCAGTCCGTCCTGCTCGAGGCCGAGGAAGCCGAAACGCAGGTCCGCATCGTCCGTGAACTCGAGGAGCCGATCGACTGCAGTGAACTCGCCCCAGCTCTCGCCGTCGCGGCCCACGACGCCCTCAATATCGGTATCCAACTCTACGACGAGGATCGTGAAAAGGCCGTCTACCGCCAACACGTTCACGGCATGTCGATTCGACACGTCGATTTCGGCATCGAGTATCTCGAGGGCGATCCCGACCTCTCCAACGTCACCGAAATACACATCGGTATCTGGACCGGTGACGGCATCGCCGAGGCCTGGATCGACGACCTCACGTTCGTCTCCGCACCCACGCCCGCTGTGCTGTTGCATTTTGACGGGGCCTACGAATCCCACCACGCCGACGCCATGGACATGGTGGCCGAACGGGACCTCCCCGCAACGGCTTTCGTCCCGACCAGTCGCCTGCGCGAGGAGCCAGACCACGACGGCAGTCGACTCACCTACGATCAGGTCGCAGACCTCCACGATGCCGGCTGGACGATCGCCAGTCAGACCGCCCACGGCGGCCGCCTGACGAGCCTCGAGGGTGACCGAACGCCCGAGAGCGAGATCGGTGATGCCCACGGTTGGCTCGACGAGCAGGGCTACGATGGGGCGGACTTCGTGGCCTACCCGGGCGGCGCCTACGACGACGAGAGTCTCGATGTTGCCGATGAGTATCACGAACTCGGGTTCGCTGGGGGCTACACGGGTCACGGTGCGGTCGTCAACGCGACGCTCCTCCCCAGGCTCACTGCACCGGACTACGACGACGCCGAACACGCGGTCGAGATGGTCACCCGACTCGGCGGGATCGCCACGCTCAGCTTCCTCAACGTCGAAGACGAACTCGACCACCTCGAGGCGATTCTGGATCTCGTGGCCGATCACCAGGCCGCGGGCGACCTCGAGGTCATCACGCCCCAAGAAGTGGCCGACGAGTACGTCGTCTGACCGGCGAATCCCGTTTTGGCGGGGCAAACAGGTGTCGAAGCGAGTGGCGAACAGGTCGAGGCCACGCGCGAAATGCCCGAGTCATCGACGCGGTTGGTGTCTGGCCACCGCGTGCCCACCTGGCGCGGTCCGTCGTCGACTGAGACAGGAGGGCTCCGGGATCGAACCCGACGAGTGACGATCACGCACTGCTGGTTCCACACGCTCGACGAACGACCGCTTTCGACCCGGTGTCGATCCCCGGCGCGGGCAATCGTCCGATTTGGGTGTGACACATAATATCGAGGAATATGTTTTAGGTCGTCTGGCAAAAGCACTATATAGTGCCTGATCGTACGGACTTTTGCGCAAAAACCCACCGAACGATGTCATCACCCACCACGTCCGATCGGACGGCTCGCTTCGCGTATCAGCCCCCCACTAACCCGGCCCTCGAGAACAAAAAACGGGAAATCTGCGCGTTCATCGAACGGATGGTCGACCGTGCCGATGCCGACGGCGTGGTCGTCGCCATGAGCGGCGGGATCGACTCCACGCTGACGGTGACGCTCGCCGTCGAGGCGCTCGGCAGCGACCGAGTCGTCGGCCTCGGGCTCCCCGTCTCGAAGACCGACGGGATGCACGTTTCGGACGCACGGACCATCGCAGACGGACTCGGGATCGAGTTCCACGATATCCAGTTGCGACCCTTGCTCGACGCCTTCGACGACGTCGTCGCGTCGGCGATCGATGGAGGGACGGACCCGTCCTATCACCCCGGTCCAATGGGTAACACGATGGCCCGTCTCCGCATGGCGTCGCTGTATTACGTCGCCAACCGTCGCTCACTCCTGGTTTGTGGGACCGCCAACCGGTCGGAACTGCTGTTGGGGTACTTTACGAAGTACGGCGACGGCGGGACCGACTGCAATCCGCTCGGCGACTGCTACAAGACCGAGGTCCGGGCCCTCGCTCGGTACGTCGGTCTCCCGCGGCGAATCATCAGCAAGACACCGACGGCCGGGCTCCGGGCCGGCCAGACCGACATCGACGACCTCGGGGCGAGGTACGACGACATCGATCACCTGCTGGAACGGTATCTCGATCGTGAGGAGGCCCTCGAGGCGATCGTGCCGGACCTGGAGATCGATCGCGAGACTGCCCAATCGTTGTTGGCGCGGTACGTGGCGACCGAACACAAGCGGTCGATGCCACCGACGCCGGAATCGATCGACGATCAGTCTGTGACGTAGCGTCCGCGTCCCTCGACCGCTTGCAGTCGCTCGAGGACGTCCTCCCGACCGCCAGCGCCATAGGCCTCACGAAGCACCTGCCGGAGGGGCTCGGGTTCGTCGGCCGTCCCGACGAGACTCCCCTCGAAGACGTGCAGGTCCATCGCGTAGTCCTCGAGATGGTCGGTGTGGTAGCCCAGACCGAAGTCGATCAGATACGTTCGCTCCGGGTCCACCCGGACGTTTCGAGTGGTCGGATCGCCGTGAACGAACCCCGCGTCGTGGATGGTCCCGAGTGATTTCCCGACGGCAGCCACCCGCTCCGGGCTGAGAGACGCGCGTAACTCCGCTTCGCCAACGTACTCGAGCTCGAGGGTGGCGCTCGCGAGATCGACGTCCCTGACGAGCGGCGTCGGGACCCCTTCCCGTCGGGCGAGGCTCGTGAGCCGGGCCTCGAGGGTCGTCCGCTCGCGGCGCAAGCGGTCGTCGAGGGTTGGATGTCGATAGGATTTGGGGAGTCGGCGCTTCCGAACCACGCCCGCGTCGGGGTCGAGGGTGACGAGCGCTTCGGCCCCCCTGACGTCCCGCGTCGTCTCACGATCTGGACTCGCGATCGGGCGGTCGTCTGCCTCCCGCCAGGTGACCGGAACCTGATCCGGGCGGAAGTTCGGATCGACCCGTGAGTCCTCGATGGACAGGGTGTCGCCTGCCGCGTACATCTTCGCTCCAAGGACGGCAATCATACCGGCGTTGTCCCGCAGGAACCGTGGCTCGGGGGCGTGGAACGTCGCGCCACGCTGGTCACACATCGTCTCGAGCATCTCGCGGAGGCGGGCGTTCTGACCGACGCCGCCCCCGAGGACGAGTTCGTCGCTCCCGGTCAGCGAGAGGGCGCGTTCGGCGACCTCGGTGAGCATCGCGAACACGTGCTCCTGGAGAGAAAAACAGACGTCCTCGACGGCTGTGCCCTCGTCGACGGTGTCCTTCGCGGCGGACATGATCCCCGAAAAGGAGAAGTCCATCCCCTTGACGACGTACGGGAGGTCGACGTACTCGCCCGCTGCGGCGGCGGCCTCGACCTTCGGCCCGCCGGGGTGGCTCCAGTCGAGGTGGCGGGTGAACTTGTCGATGGCGTTGCCGACACCGGTGTCCATCGTCTCACCGAGGACGCGATAGCGGCCGTTCCGGTAGGCCAGCAGGTGGGCGTTTGCCCCGCTGGCGTTGAGACAGACCGGGTCGGCAAAGCCAGCCTGGTGGCGTCCGATCTCGAGGTGGGCAACCATGTGATTGACCCCGATCAGGGGCACCTCGAGCGTCTGTGCGAGTGCTCGAGCGGCGGTGGCGACGATGCGCAGGCAGGGGCCTAGACCCGGGCCGCGGGCGAAGGCGACGGCGTCGACGGGAACCCCCTCGTTTCCGGCTTCCGCGTTGTCTTCGGCGGTTTCGGCGGCGTGCTCGAGTACCGTCTCGATCACTCGAGGGATCGCCTCGTGCATGTGTTCGGCGGCCTCACGGGGATGGATGCCGCCGCTGTCGGGTTCGTACGCCTCGCTCTCTATGGTGACGGTGTCAGTGCTCGCATCGTAGAGGGCGGCACTCGCTGCCCAGGCCGTGCCCTCGATGCCGAGGATTCGCGGTGCGTCGGTCACTGTCGGCCCCCTCGAGCGGTGGCACCGACGGGTCGACCGGGGAGGCCGGTCGAGGCCCTCGAGGCACGAGGTGTGGGGACATGCGGTGTGGAGACACCCGGCCTGGATTCACGCACGGGTAGGCGTTGTCGAGCCATCGGATAATCGAAGGTGTCCTCAGTTCCACTCGGTGTAACCACAGCGGCCACAGTGCTGGCGGTCGCCGTGGTCGGCGAGGAAGGTGTCCCCACAGCGGGGGCAGGCCTCGCGCTCGGCGGTACCGTCGTCGCCGTAGACCTCGTAGTGAGCCATTCAGGCCTCCTCCGCTTCGGCGTCGGCGTCAGCCTCGTCGGCGACGATCTTGTTGCGCTCGAGCATGTGGTCCTGTTCGACGTCGGCGGCGTGAGCGGCCGACTCGTAGACTTTGGCCTCGCCGATGGTCTTTCGCATCCCGAACTTGGTGCCCAGTTTGCGGATGACGACCTCGTCGGCGTCCTTGTTCAGTTTGGCGGCGAGACTGTCACGAACCTGGAGTCGTGACGGGGTGGCGTCCTCGTGGACGAGTTCGAAGGTGACGTCGGATCGGTGCAACATTGGATTCTCCGATTCGGAGATGATGTCGATTTCCATGATATCACTCAGTTACCCTACTATCCCCGTGTAACGTGTAAAAGGATTTCGAAGCGGGGGGCCCTCAGGCACTCACACACGACCGCGAGCGATGGTCCACTGGCCGTGTCGGCCTCGGTGAACGATCGATCGATCTCGAGTGGCTCGATTCGCTCCCTCGACGATGAGCGATCGATCTCGGCGCTGACCGATAGTACACTCTTTGAAGCGTATTACGGTGAGTTTCAAAGTGTAACACGAGAACGCGACAGTGGGCCACGCCCGTCCCGAGCGGTCCACGGTTGAGCCCAGTCTATGGTAGCCACTGAATTCTTGCACACCTGATCGCCAGACGAGTCGGCAATCAGTGTGTAAACCGTTTCAGTTGTCACTATACTTCAACTGTGTTTCGAGAGACGTTTTCCTCGCCGGTGACTGCCCTCACACCACCGCGAGGCCACGCGGCGTGATCGACTCGAGGGTCTCACTCCACTCGAGGCCCACACGGCCCCACGAGTCGCCGAAATCACCCGTCACGAAAACGCCTCGGTTGGTCACCGCGTAGACGTCACCGGTGGCTGGGTCCCGGTCGAAGACGGCCCTGACGACGCCCTCGCCCATCGGCAGGCCGCGTCCATCGAGGCGCTGCCAGGGGGCGTCCGGCCCAGATTTGCGGTAGACGTGGGCGTCAGCTCTAGACGCCGTGTGCGCACTCGAGGCCCCGCTCGCGCTGGAGACGAGGACCCGATCGGGGTCGTCTTGCTGTGGAACCACCGACCAGCAGTACTGGTGCTCGAGGCCCGCCTGTGGCTGATACCACGTCTCGCCACCGTCGTCACTCTGGGCGTAGCCGTCCCCGGCCGCCGAGTACACCCGGCCTTCGCGCTCGGCGTGGGTCGCGAGGCTGTGGTTGTCGATGCGTGATCCGTCGGGGCGTTCACGCCACGTCTCGGCCGCCTCGTCGCGGAGCACCAGCGCGCCGGCCTCGATGCCGACGTACACCCGATTCGGATCGAACGGATCGACCTCGAGCCACCGCACGTGATGGGTGTGGGGACGCGGCGGAAAGTACCACTCGTCCTCGCTGGGCAGGTCGACCAGCCCCTCGAGGTGGGTCCACGTCTCGCCGCCGTCTCGTGACCGGTAGACCCGGCTCGGTTCCGTTCCGGCGTAGACGACCTCGGGGTCGTGCGGGCTGATCGCCAGCGACATCACGGCGTCGCTGACGAACGCGTTCCGGGCGATTGGCTCGACCGTCCCACCACCGTCGCTCGACCGGTAAAGACCGTCCTCGAACGTGCCAACGAACACCCGATCCGGTGCGTGGGGGGAGATCGCGACACACTCGAGGTCGGTTCCCTCGAGGAGGGTTCGCGTTTCCCCGCCGGTGTAGACGAGCAGTCGATCCCGCATAGGGGCTACCAGCGTGTCCATGTGGCGGGGTTGGCGGGCGAGGTGAATATCGTTTGGGGCCCCCGGTTCGGCTGCGCGGCCGACGGTCAGGTGACGCCCCGTCCCAAACGCTACTCACGATCCCTCCCTCGAGTGCCCGAGCAGCAATCGCAGGATCGAGTGCAGCCAACGGCGTCGACGGTCGGTTGGTCAGTCGTCCATGGACACCGTCATCGGCTCCACGCGCTCCCCGCGTGGCCCCTCGAGGTCTACGTCGGGCAACAGGTCACGGAGGTACAGCCCGGTGTAGGACTCCTCCACGCGAGCAACCGCCTCTGGGGTGCCCGTGGCGACGACGCCGCCACCGTTCTCGCCACCCTCCGGGCCGAGGTCGATGATGTGGTCGGCGTTCTTCACCAGGTCGAGTTCGTGTTCGATGACGACGACGGTGTTGTCGTTGTCGGTCAGGCGGTGGAGGACGTCGATGAGCTTGCGCTCGTCCTCGGAGTGAAGGCCCGTGGTCGGTTCGTCGAGCAGGTAGAGGGTGTTGCCCGAATCCCGCTTGCCCAGTTCCTCGGCGAGTTTGACGCGTTGGGCCTCCCCGCCCGAGAGCGTCGTCGACGGCTGGCCCAGTTTCATGTACT
Source organism: Natrialbaceae archaeon Tc-Br11_E2g14 (assembly GCA_001564275.1). Classification (GTDB taxonomy): domain Archaea; phylum Halobacteriota; class Halobacteria; order Halobacteriales; family Natrialbaceae; genus Natronosalvus. Next base: position 9,594 of record LKND01000065.1, read on the forward strand.
CGAGGCCGACGTCCTTCAGCAACTGCAATCGTCGCCGCAGTTGACTCGAGGACTCGAAGAAATCGTAGGCCTCCTCGATCGACATCTCGAGGACGTCGGCGATGGTCTTGCCCTTGTAGGTGACGTCGAGCGTGGCGTCGTTGTAGCGGTCGCCACCACAGGCCTCACAGGGGACGTAGACGTCCGAGAGGAAGTTCATCTCGATTTTCACCGTCCCTTGCCCGCCACACTCCGCACAGCGGCCTTCTTTGACGTTGAACGAGAATCGCCCCTTCGCGTAGCCACGCTGTTTAGCGAGTTTCGTCTCGGCGAACAGTTCGCGGATGTAATCGAAGACGCCGGTGTACGTCGCGGGGTTCGACCGCGGGGTGCGACCGATCGGCGATTGGTCGATCAGGCGAACCGTCTCGATTTGCTCGAGCCCTTCGATGTCGTCGTGCTCGCCCGGAATCACGGACGTGTTGTCGTTCATGCGCCGAGCCAGCGCCTTATACAGCACCTCGTGCATGAGCGTGGATTTGCCCGACCCGGAGACGCCGGTGATCGCGGTGAAACAGCCCATCGGGATGTCCACGTCGACGTCTTTGAGGTTGTGCTGGCGAGCACCCAGGATCGTCAGTGCGCCGTCGGCCTCGCGTCGCTCCTCGGGAACCGGAATCCCCTTCCGGCCCGAAAGATAGTCGCCCGTGACCGACTGCTCACAGGCTTTCACGTCATCGATCGGGCCGTTGACGACGACCTCGCCGCCACGCTTGCCCGGACCCGGCCCCATGTCGATGATCCGATCGGCTCGGCGCATCGTCTCCTCGTCGTGTTCGACCACGAGCAGGGTGTTGCCGATGTCCCGCAGTTCACAGAGCGTGTCGAGCAAGCGGTCGTTGTCCCGCTGGTGGAGCCCGATCGATGGCTCGTCCAGCACGTAGAGCACGCCGACGAGCCCGGAACCGACCTGGGTCGCCAGCCGGATCCGCTGGCTCTCCCCGCCAGAGAGCGTCGAGGCCTCCCGGTCGAGCGTGAGGTACTCGAGGCCCACCTCACACATGAATCCCAGGCGGGCCCGAATCTCCTTGAGAATCTCCTCGGCGATCGTCAGGTCCCGCCCCGAGAGGGCCGACTCGAGCCCCTCGAAGTGCTCGAGGGCGTCGCCGATCGACAGCCGGTTGATCTCGTCCAGTGAGGTGCCGGCGACCCGAACGTGGCGGGACTGCTCTTTGAGGCGAGAGCCGTCACACGCCGGACACTCGGTGACGGCCATGTATTTCTCGATGTGGTCGCGAGTCCCCTCGGAGTCCGTCTCGAGGTAGCGCCGGTCGAGGTTGGGGATCACGCCCTCGAAGCGCTTTGTCTTCCGGCGGACGCCGTTTTTCGTCCGGCGTTTGAAGACGACGTCCTCGTCGGTGCCGTAGAGGAACTGCCGGCGAACGGCCTCGTCGATCTCGCTCCAGGGCGTCTCGAGGTCGAGATCGAAGTGGGCGGCGACGGCGTCGATTCGGGTGCGGTAGTACGAGCGGTTGTAGCTCCAGGCCTCGAAGACGTGCTTCAGCGGTTTCTCGGGGTCCTGAATCACGAGGTCCTCGTCGACCTCCTTGGTCTTGCCGAGCCCCTCACACTCCGGACAGGCACCGTGTGGACTGTTGAACGAGAAGCTCCGGGTCTCGATCTCGCTGAACTGGAAGTCGCTGTTCGGATTCCCCAGCGCGGTCGAGAACTCGACGGTCAAGCGGTCGTCGCCCTCGCCGGCCAGTGCGCCCGTCGAGCGGGTGTTCGAGCCGAGGTCGATCTCCCCGCTCGGTTCGGGGATGATGACTTTGAGGACGCCATCGGCCTCCTCGAGGGCCGTCTCCACGCTATCGGTGATGCGGGGGCGGGCGTCGTCGCTGATCTTTACCCGGTCGACGATCACGTCGATCGTGTGGTCGTAGTTTTTGTCGAGATCGGGCTGTTCGACCGCCAGATCCCACTCCTCGCCGTCGACCTCCACGCGGGCGTACCCTTCGCTCACGAGCTCGTCGAACAGCTCCTCGAAGGCCCCCTTCTGATCGCGGACGACGGGGGCGGCGAGCTTCGCTCGCGTCCCCTCGGGCAACTCGAGCAACTGGTTCACCATGTCCTGGGCGCTCTGGGTGCCGACCTCTTCGCCAGTGATGGGGTCGTATTGCGTGCCGACGCGGGCGTAGAGCAGTCGCAAGTAGTCGTGTAACTCGGTGACGGTTCCGACCGTCGACCGGGGGTTGTTCGCCGCGTTCTTCTGGTCGATCGAAATGGCGGGCGAGAGTCCCTCTACGTTCTCGACCTGCGGTTTGTCCATCTGGCCGAGGAAGTTCCGGGCGTACGCCGAGAGGCTCTCGATGTACCGCCGCTGCCCCTCCGCGTAGACGGTGTCGAACGCCAGCGAGGACTTCCCCGATCCAGAGAGCCCCGTGACGACGGTGAACGACTCACGCGGAATCGAGACGTCGATCTCCTTTAGATTGTGCTCGGCGGCCCCACGAACCTCGATCGTGTCGCGGCTCATCGAGACCCCCACGAGCGAGACGGCTGCTGGAGCACACGGTATTTCATCGTGCGAGTACTACGGCCGGAGGAACTTAACGGGTCTGAAAGGCGACGGTCGTGTAGGTGTGGTGCCGTTGGGGTGGCATACTCCCCTCGAGGCCTCTCTGCAATGAACGCCCTTCGAGGCCGCCATCGTACCACCGGACTCGATGCCCTCGAGGAAGCCGTTGGAGCACGACGGATCTCGAGGGGTCGGTCTAGAATTGAATCCCTCGAGGGGCACCCATTCTCCACGCTCAAAGGTGGTCTTTGCCCGGGTTCGAGGATCCCCAATCGCCGCGGCCCCCCTCGGTCCGGTCGATGCCCATGATGGACTCGGCCTGATCCGGACCACCGAGACTATCTCTGGGGTCGGGCACCCGAATCGTGATGTCCGAGATTTCGGGCCACCGCAGGAGTTCGGCCTCGATGTTCCCCGACGTGATGTCGGCGACGTCACACCCGCTACAGCCGCCGCCGAGTTCGATGATCACCTCTCCAGTCTCCGGGTTGGCCTCACGAACGGCACTCGTCCCGCCGTGCATCTTGATGATGGGCATCTCGCGGGCCAGCCATCGCTCGACGCGCTCTTTCAGCGGTGCATCCTCGTCATCAGTCATTGGCTACCATATGGTCTGAACTGGTGAAAGCGTTTGGATTGGTGCATGCGACACTCGAGGGCGCGCGCCGCCGTCTGGAGCCGGACTCGAGGTGAGCCGTCCAGGGGCGAACCGGGGTCTATCGATCGGTGGAAGGCTCCTTGATCGCTGTCCGCCGCGCCCGTCACCCGCCGTCGTCGTCGCTCACCAGCCGCCGCCGTGCCTCGAGGACGAGTGCGCCGCCTGCCACAGCAGCCGCCGGACCGGTGAAGCCCGGAATGGCCGCGGCGGTGTCGTCTTGGGTGTCCTCGCCGTCATCGCCCGCGACGTCATCAGCGCCCCCGTTGCGGTCTTCGTCATCCTCCCCCGCGGATGCCGCATCGTCACTCGAATCGTCCTCCGTGGCCCCCTCGAACGCCGGTGGCTCGATTTGTTGCCCCGCCTCGCTCGCGAACACGTACAGCCCGCCCTGAACGTCCGCGTTCGGGATGATCGGCGTCGAACTCGCCACGTAGGCGCCCCCATCGTGGGCGACACGTGCCGTCCAGAAGCCGGCGGTGTGTGGATCACGCCAGCTCGTGATCTCCTCGGGCGCTTCGAGATCGGCCAGATCGAAGATCTTGACCCCGCCCTGGTACCAGGACGTGTAGAGCCAGCCGTCCCGGATCTCGAAGTTGTGGGAGGTGGTCCACTGGCCACCCTGATAGCTCATGTCGGGGGCCTCGGGGGCCTCGATCGAGGCGGTCATGACCGGGTCGGCCGGGTCCGAGAGATCGAAGATGTCGATGCCGCCCGGTCGATCGGCTTCGGGAGCGTCCGACACCCAGGCCTCCCGGTTGACAGCCAGGATGGTGCCCGTCTCGTCGACGGCCGAGTAGTGATCGTTGCCGGGGAGCCCGAGCTGGTAATCTGAGACGGCGGCCGGCTCGACCTCGCGGTTCACCTCGAGGGTCGTCTGGGCGACGTGAGAGACGTAATTTGGCGTGGTTGGATCGCTGACATCGAGGACGTACGTGCCGGCGTTCCAGTAGGCGAGGAACGCGAGGTCGTCGCGAACGTAGACGTCGTGGAGATACCACAGGATCGGGTCGATCTCGCCCCAGTCGTCCTCGTGCTCGAGCAGCGACCAGCGACCGATCTCCTCGGGGTCGTCGTCGCTGACGTCGAAAATCGTGAGTGGATTGCGTTCGAAGTCGTTCGCGACGAGATAGAGGGTCTCCCCGTCGAGAAAGCAGTTGTGGATGTGATAGCCAGTCTCGTAGGGATCGGTTACCCGTTCGGGATCGGCGGGATCGCTCACGTCGTAGAGGACAAACCCTTCGAAGAGCTCGCCCGTCCGGTCTTCGTTGCCCGGGCCGACCACCGCGAGTCGATTCCCGCTGATCTTGACGTCGAGGATGCCGCTGAACTCGAGGTCCGCGTCAGCCAGCAGGTCATCCCGTTCAGCGAGGACGGTCGGCTCTTCGGGATCGCCGATGTCGACCGTCGCGAAGCCGTCGTATGTCGCGACGTAGGCCGTCTCCCCGTCGTCGCCGACGACGGCCTCACACGCGATGTCGAGGTCGACGTGCCCGAGCGGTTCGTAGCCGTCGTTCGTGGCGGCCGCTGCACTCGCGAGTCCTGTGGCGACGACACCGGTGGTCGCGAGGTGGGCAAGGAGGGCACGTCGTTGCATATTCCAAACACGAACCGGTGGTACAAAAACCTGTGCGATCACCTCCGTATCCACCCTCTACAGTGGTCTGGCCGATCACGTGTGAGTAACTCGAGAGTTGGTCGGGACCATTTACACTGTCGCCGCGACGGGCCGTCCGCTTCTCTCACTTCGCTGACGGGGTCGTCGTGTGGACGGTGGATCCGCCGCCACTGGACGACAGGTAGCAGCCAACAATACTTGATGGGTCGGCTGGAAGGCGGATACTGTGACACAGGAGCTGCCGGCAGGGTGGATTTCCGAGTCAGTCAGGGTCAATGGCGTGCGACTGCGGTACATTCGGTCCCCTGGGAGTGGCCGTCCAGTCGTCGTCGCACACGGCCTGTACGACAATGCGATCAGCCGGCTACCGCTGTTGTCCGAGCTGGCGTCCACGCACGACGTCGTCGCCTACGATGCTCGAGGACACGGGCAGTCGGCTGCACCGCCGACTGGGTATTCCGTTGCCGACAGGGTGGCTGATTGTATCGGCCTCCTCGATGCGCTTTCGATCGACTCACCCGTTCTTCTGGGACACTCCACGGGTGCGAACACGGTACTCGCCGCGGCAGCACGCCAGCCCCAACGCCCACACGCACTGGTCGCCATTGATCCCGCCGGACTGCTCGACATCGAAGCCGACCCGGCCGTACGCAGGCACAACACCTGTGACCGAATTCTGGAGTGGCACGAACACGACGCAGACGAGTTACTGACCGCCGATGCGGGGCTCCGTCGACACGTCCAGGAAGATGACGAGTGGCTCGCTCGAGCACTCGCACGGGCCCGACAGCAGGTCGACCCGAACGCCTCGCTGGTCAGTTACCATGGATTCGCCGATCCAGCGGACGTCTACCCAAATGTGGTTGCGCCGACGCTGATCCTCCGTGCGGATGGCGATGAAAGGCAGCGGACCCGCGACCGAGCTCGCTGTGACGCCCTGGCGAACGGTCGTCTCGTTCACGTTGACGGCGCTGGCCATACGGTGGTTCGCGATGCCCGTGAGGCAGCCACCGCTGAAATACTGGCCTTTCTCGACACGCACTCGCCGTAGTCCACGAGTGCCAACTGCTCATGCGGTGGTCACCGCAGCTGTCGCCCCTCCTCACCATCGCAATCGTCGGCGGTCGCCAGTTCCCTCCGTCATGGCACTCGCGAGTGCTCCCTCGACGACCACGTCGTCACCCAGGTCGGTGACGGCGATCTCGGGGACGTTCGACATGATCATGTCGGGCACCCGCTCACGAATCGGGTCGGCGACGAGTGACTCGTTATGCAAGACGACGGCGCCACCCAGGGAAACCACGAGCGGTGCGTAGGAGTGGACGATATTGGCGATGCCGATGGCGTTCCAGTGAGCGACCTGTTCGATCGTGTGATCGGCCAGTTCGTCAGCACCCGCGAGGTCAAAGACGTCCTTGGCGGTGAACTCGGGGTCCTCGAGGGGGAGTTCCGTCGAGATCGTCGGGTCGTCCTCGGCGAGCAACCGGGCGAAATTGGGAATATTGTTCCCCGAGCAGTAGGCCTCCCAGTGGCCGTCTTTCCCACAGCCACAGGTCAGGCGTTCCCGAGGATCGACGACCCAGTGACCGATCTCGCCGGCGTTTCCGTCCCAGCCGTCGATAATCTTCCCGTCACAGCAGACGCCCGCCCCGATCCCCGAGGAGATAGTCACGTAGACCATGTCGTCGGGGTTGCGATCGGAGTGAAACCGCTCGCCGATCACGCCCGCGTTGGTGTCGTTGTGGAGATAGACCTCCTCGCTGTCGACCAGGTTGGCGATCGGTCCCGTCAGTGGAATGCGGTCGATCGTGTCCGGAAGGTTCGCCGGATCGATCACGGCCCCCTCGGCGAGGTCGAACGGACCGATGGAACCGATGCCGACGGATCGAATCCGCGTCGGATCAATCCCGGCTGCCTCACAGGCCGCTCGCAAGGTCTCGAGCACGCGTTCGGTCACGTCGATTCCGGTGGGTCCCCGTGGCGTTTGGTTCCGACTCGAGCCCACCGTTTTGCCCTCGCCGGTTCCGACGACGGCCCTGACGTTGGTCGCGCCGAGATCGACGCCCGCGTAGTAGCCCATTCCTATCGGACCAACACACGGCCCAGCACTTAACTGCACACATCCGTACTCGTCCTCGAGTCCCGCTCGCTCGACCCGATCGCAAAGCGCCAGAGAGCGCTTCGGTACGGTATACGTACGCGCCCCGAACGTCGAACTCGATCGTCGCTCCCTGGCGCGACTGTTTCGGTCGGTTCCCTCCCTCGAAAAACCTGGATCAAAAGCCCCTGGACACTCGCTTACGCACCCTGCACGTCGAACTCGATCGCTGCTCCCTGGCCAAAGCCAACACAGAGCGTCGCCAGGCCACGACCGCCGCCGCGGTGACGCAACTCGTGGATCAGGGTGACGGGTAGGCGGGCACCCGACGCACCCAGTGGGTGCCCGATCGCGATCGCCCCACCGTTGACGTTGAACTTCTCCGGATCGATCCCGAGCTCGTCACGGCTGTAGACACACTGGCTCGCGAACGCCTCGTTCAGTTCGACGAGGTCGTACGCGTCGATGTCACGACCGGTGCGCTCGAGCAGCCCCTCCGTCGCCGGTACGGGACCGATTCCCATCACGGTCGGATCGACGCCGGCGACGTTGTTCGAGCCCACGGTGGCGAGCACCTCGAGGTCGTGTTCGTCGGCGAAGGCCTCACTCGTGACCATCACCCCAGCCGCCCCGTCTGAGATCTGGGAGGCGTTGCCGGGGGTGACCGTCCCGTCGCCCTTGAAAACGGTGGGAAGGCCCGCGAGCGTCTCGAGGTCGGTGTCAGGGCGGATGCCCTCGTCCTCGGTGATCGTCCCCTCCTCGGTCTCGATGGGGACGATCTGGTCGTCGAAGCGTCCCTCCTCGGTGGCGGCGTGGGCGCGCTGGTGGCTTCGGAGGGCGTACTCGTCCTGGGTTTCCCGGTCGACGTCGTACACCTCGGCGACCTTCTCGGCGGTCATCCCCATCTGGAGTTCGCCGACGTTGTACTCGGTTGCCAGCCGCGGGTGGAGGTGGGCGTGGCCCTCACCCATCGGGACCTTGGACATGTTCTCGACACCGCCGGCGATGATGCACTCGCGCTGGCCGGCACGGATTGCGTCCGATGCAGAAATGATGGTTTGCATCGAGGAGGCACACCAACGGTTGACCGTCGTCGCGGGCGTCGCCTCGCCGAGATCCGAGAGCAATGCGATGACGCGAGCGAGGTTGTTGTCCTGTTCACCGCGCTGCTGGGCACAGCCCCACATGAGGTCGTCGACGTCCTCTCCCGAAAGCTCCGTCTCGGCGAGCATCTCGTTTACGAGCGGGATCGAGAGGTCCTCGCTCCTGACGTCCGCGAACACGCCGCCGTCTTTTCCCTGCGCGGTCCGGACGGCCTGCACGATGACTGGTGTCTGTGTCATACGCGCCGAAACGTCCCTCACGAACTTAAGTGACCGTCAAACTGGGCGTGACTCGAGTCCAGTTTACGGCCTCGAGCACCGACGAGTTACGGGATCGGTCCCGGTGTGGACCCCCTCGCGCCTCGGCCGGTGGGGACGACCCAACGAAAGATACGTTGTTGTGCGCGCCAGTTGCTCTGATCGTCGTGAGCGATGGATCACCGGGTCGGCGATGGTCGATGGTGGTGGGATGGCTTGCCCTCGCGACCCCTGCCATCGCGCTGGTCGTGCTCGGCGCCAGCGGTGCGACGATTCACGCCGAGTCGTGGCTGATCGCCATCGCCCTGCTCGTCGTCACGCTCAGTGCCCTGTTCGGGATCCACTTCGAGTGGCGCGGTCTCAGGCGGACGACGACGTTTCGAGGGGAGTTATCCGAGGAGTCGGGCCGAACGACGGGTGCGATTCTCCTGGGCACACTGGTGACACTCGCTTCGGTGATCGAACTGGGTCTCTCTCCGGTCGTTGCCGCTGGGGTAGTCGGCATTCTCGTCGCCTTGTTCGCCCCGTCGGTGGCCATCCCGGCGTATTGTGGCGCGTTCGTGGGGATGACCTCTCCCGACTTGTTTCCGTCCTACTGGCATGCAGTGATCGCCGGTGGGGTGGCTGGCCTCGTTTACCTCCTCGCCCGGCCGGTCTTCCACGGGATCGGCGGCAAACTCGGCACCACTGCGTTCGTTGGGGCCACGATCACCGTCCTGCTGACGGCCGGGAGTTTTCAATCGCAGCCACTTCCGAGCCCCGAAACGGTCGGTCTCGTCGTGGGATATGCGACCGTGGGTGCGGTGGCGACCTTTGGACTCCACACGCGGACACCGGCCAATCCTGTCCTCGCGTCGGGAATCGTGGGCGTCGTTGGCGGTGTCGGCTTACCCCTTCTTCACGGCGATCCCGGCGATCTCATGGCTGCCGGGGTCTTCGCCGCCTCGTTTGCGGGCATGACCGATCGGGCGAGGATTCCCACCGAATGGGGGATCGCCCTCTCGGGGGCCATCGTGGGACTGCTCGTCGTCTACACGATGCCGTACTTCGGCGGCTCGGGTGGAAAACTGGGTACGATCGCGTTCGTCTCGTGTCTCGCCGTGTATGGCTTGCTCGGACGATTCCACGTCGTTCGACTTCGGCGTGACCTGGGAGACGTGCCGAGACGAGACGTGACGTGAGAGCTCCACACCCACTCGAGGTCGACGAGTTCCCTGATTTAGCGACCACACACAAACCCAGGGGTGGGGCCGTGACCGCGCCAGTGGTCCCCGTGGCACCGAGGACAACCCTTATTTTGGCGGTCTCGGAACAACGGGCCATGAACGAGGAGTCGGATCGGCGTCTCGGGGCGGACGGGAGTCGTGAGCTCAACAGTGAGGAGCGATCGGGGGACCCCGCGAGTCGTGACGAAGCCAACGTCGACGCTGGGAGTCGAGATGGAACGTCGGCAGGCGATGAGCAACCAACTGATCCAGGGGCGGACGACAACGAGGAGCCACCAGCGGGTGATGCGGACGCAACCGGCGATTCGACCGAATCGACGAGCTCCGCTCCCACCCCTGGCGTCCCGGACGAATCGACGCTCGAGAACGACGATCCCGAGGTGCCCGACGACGTCCAGAAGTACGCCCGTTTTCAGAAAATGGACGGCGCTCAGTACGACCGAGTCAACGAGTTTCTTCGCGATCGAACCTACATCACCGCCCGCGAGTGGGCCATCGCTCGCCTCTGTGCGGACTTCCGCACCGATACTGGCGTCGAGATGACGAAAATCGGTGAGAACCTGCCCGAACTCGTGCCGTTCATGACAGACACCTATTCCCCGCAGGCGGTCAACCAGGCTCGCTCGTCGTTCGAGGACAAGGTTCGAACGGCCGGGGCGACCTTCCTCTACGGCGCCATGTGTGACTTCTTTACCGCCGAGGAACTCGACGACGTCATGTACGAGGCGACCGAGGTCGCCAAATTCCTCCTCGAGGTCGAGGGCGTCGACCTCGCCGTCGAGGACGAACTCGAGGCCGAAGAACGCATCTCGAGTGTCATGCGCGAGGTTCGTGAGGCGAGCAAGGAGTTGCGCGAGGCCGAGGAGTGAGGGGGCGGTTGCGTCACCGCTCGCCGGTTGACAGCACCGGGGCGACAGGTTCCTGGACGTGAGGCTCCGGGATCCCTGAAGCAGCTGACCGGCACCGAAATGGTTTGTTGCAGTACGCCGTGTCGGTTTCCCAGTTAGTGCCCGTACCGGGTCGGCACCCACCGGGAAGTGACCACCGTAATCCGTCTGAGCGAGTGCACTGACCGAGCGCCAACGGTCACCACGCCGACAACCGCTTGCGCTCCCTCTCGGGGGGCGTCACCTCACCCGCCCTCGCCGAGGTCCTCGAGGGTGGAAGCGGCCGCGTCCGATGTCCCGTCGTCCAGGGCTGCACCGAGCTGATCGGCGGCCTGGCGCTGTGGATCGTTCTCGATGATCTTCTCGAGCGTGTCGGGATCGAAAAACAGCGTGGGATCGTCGTGGGCGAACGTGACCCAGGTCTCGATGGAGAGTGGCCGGAGGTGGAGCTCGAGACGACCGCTGTCGAGTGCCGCCTCGAAGATGCGATCGAGTTCGCTCATCGAATACACCATGGGTATCACGACGGCGGTTTGCGTCGTCTCGTCACGCTCGACGGCCATCGCGTACACGGTTGGACCCGAGATGTGTGTGAACACTTCGGCCCCGTCGAAGTCGACATCTGGCTGTTCGATCACTGCCTCGACGGCATCGTAATCGCTTCCCGGCAAGAGGACGCTCATTCCGAAGCGGTCCGGTTTCTCTGCCGGTGAGACGTCGGCGGGACGGATGCAGACGACGTCCCAGCCCTCCTCGCGATACTCCGTTGCCATGGCCTCGGCGTCCTCGACCACCTCCTCCCACAGGTCGGCATTCACGTTGCTCACCATCGGGGATCCCCTCGTGTGTCTCCGGACGCGATCATACCCCATCCGTGACCCTGTGGGGCAAAAACGTTGTCCTCTCGACCGATATGCATTCCACTGGGGGCCGTTTGGATCAATTGCTGTATCACCTCAGCACCGTTGCACCCCGAAATCGGTGACGGTGGCGAGGGTGACCCGAGTAAAGCGGGGCCATCCAGCACCCCGCTATCGATCGGAGGGTTCTGTACGTGGACTAC
>LKND01000136.1 GCA_001564275.1 Natrialbaceae archaeon Tc-Br11_E2g14
ACCAGAGGTTCGGAGTTTGGATTTCTACAAACCACCGGATCGTCTATATGTTCGTCAGGGCCGCGCCGCTGCTGGAACCCAGATCCGGGTGGCTCGGTTCGAAGTCAGATTTGGTTCGAACCCAACTTCGATTTGAATTCCACTTCGAATTGAAGCCAACTTCGATGCAAAGCCAACTGTCCATGATGAGTACCGAGGGTCGAGACGACGACCTCGATTATTCGATGGAAGAAAAGCGTTCGATCAGATGTTGTCGAGCTTCTTCGATGGTTTCCCGGTGCCGGCGAGCCTTTCTGGACGCCTCAATCGCGTCGTATTCGTCCAAGACATCGAACACGCGTTCCCCTGGGCGAGCTAGCCGGTAGACGGTTCGGTCGCCGTCGTCGTCGAGAATGCGGTCGACCTCCCACGCACCTAATTCGCGACCGCGCTTCAAACGGTCAGAGAGCGTGCCCGTACTGACGGGAACGCTGTCCTCAAGGTCGGAGAATCGTCGGGACTCCTCACCGAGATCGGCTATGATGTGGATCGTCCCCTTGGCTTTGACAAATTCGATCCACTCGTTTGTCCCGGTCATCTGTCGACGAACGTGTCTACCACATGTGCGGATATCAAACCTGGTTACCTAACAGTAGATAGTAGCACGGTTTCTTTACCCAGAATCTTGTGTGAAACTCGCGTCTAGTACAGGGAACACAGTTATCGGAGGAGGCACAGGCATATATGAGAAATGTCAGAGTTGGCTGATCGATATGATCGTTGTGTAAGAAATTAATGTCGCTTTTTCAACTGCCTGTAGTGAACCAACGTAATCAGTAACACCACATACTGAACCCTAAAGCACTGGTAGAAGTGATTATCTGGTAGCTATTTCGTCATGATGACCAAATGTCCCAAGCATGATCCGCGAGTCCTCGCTCGATCCATCGATGCCTGCATCAACCGCGTACAAGTTTCCGTCCATACTCCCAATGTAAACAGTTCCCTCCGCCACCGTCGGTGACGACTGAGCAATACCGGTTGTGTCGGTAAAGGCCCACTCCTGCTCACCCGTCTCCGCATCCACCGCATGTAGGCCCCCATTCGACGATCCAACGTAGACAATTCCCTCCGCCACCGTCGGAGACGAAACCAAACCTTCGGACGGTTCGGTAAAGGCCCACTCCTGCTCACCCGTCTCTACATTTACTGCTAACAAGGAGGCGTCCCCGGATCCGATATAGATTGTTTCGTCGACCACCGTTGGCGAGGACGGTAAGATATCCGGTTCGGTGGGCAATTCCGTAAATACCCACTCTTGCTCGCCCGCCTCTGCATCCACTGCGTATAATTTCCCGTCCCACGATCCGACGTAGACAGTCCCCTCGGAAACTGTCGGCGACGAGCGTACTTCATTGGACGGTTCGGTGAACGCCCATTCACGCTCGCCGGTCTCCGCGTCGACCGCGTGTACGATCCCTTCCGGCGATCCAATGTAGACGGTTCCCCTCGCCACCGTCGGAGACGAAACCAAACCTTCTGACGGTTCGGTAAAGGCCCACTCTTGCTCGCCCGTCTCCGCATCCACTGCGTGTAGGGTTCCATCCAGCGACCCAGCGTAGATGAGCCCGTTAGCCACCGCCGACAAGGATCGTATCTGACCGGCTGGCTCAGTGAACGCCCACTCCTGCTCGCCGGTTTCGGCATCTACCGCGTACAGCGTCTCGTCCCACGATCCGACGTAGACAGTCCCCTCGAAAACTGTCGGCGACGTAGTTACACGCCACGCTGGTTCGGTGAAAGCCCACTCTTCTTCCCCCGTCCTCGCGTCCAGCGCGTACAACGCCATACTGTGGTCGAACCCAAAGTAGACGGTCTCATCCACAATTGTCGGTGACGAGAATTCCACAAACCCTCCGTTGTAACTCCACTTCTGCTCACCGGGGTTAGTGTCGTCCGACGAGTTACTTACACAACCGGCAATCGAGGCGAATCCGATCCCGACGGCTGTCTGAAGCAGACGACGCCGACTACGACTTTCAGAGTGATTTGCCTTCATAGATTGAACGCATTCCAATATACAAAAAGGGTGTGTGAATATAAGTGTATAGACATGAGTATGGTTTTAACTCTGATACTTTTCGCACACTCGTGTAGGTGATAAATTCGCACGTGTAGGTGACGAATCGATCAACTCATATTCACAATCCAAACTGAATAAAGAACCGTACTACCAACTGCTGGTATTGGGTCGCTCGCGGACTACGCCAAGACGAGGATGCCCAGTTCGCCCCGCTCGGCGCCCTCGGGGCATACTGGAGTAGTGGCGTCCGACCCACCGCAGTCTTCGGCTACATGATGGGCCTGGGGAATTTACGGTCGCCGGGAGGCATTCAATCCGGTGAGCCGTGATACGTGGAAAGCATCTGTCGAAAGGTTTCACCCTCTATGGGCGGTTCGTACTGTGATTCATCTTCGGCGATTCGAGCCCTTATCTCGTCCAACTGAGCCTCATACTGCCGTTGCAGTTGTGCGATTATCCGATGTTTTTCACTGAGCCCGCACTGGTCGAAATGGAGTCGGATCTTGGCCCCGGCCTCTGTCAGCACGTACGCGTGGGAGGTTCCTCTCCCGGTGATTTCCATCCGTTCGAACAAACCCAACTCCTCGCCCTCTTCCAGGCGATTCGATACCGTTGATCGACTGATGTCCAGTTGCTCGACCAACCGGGAAAATTGAGTTCCATTTGGTTCGATTTTGCAGATCAATCCAACCGCGCCCGTCCGCTTCAGATAGGTGTTCAGCGGGCTATTCGTGCCAGATGAGCTATCATTTTCCCGCATCTTGGCTCATGGTTCGCCTCATACTATTCTAATACTTATGGTTGTGATTGGCACCTGACCGCCAAAAAATGGAAATTAGTATACCGATGGCCGTTGTTGATGGTTGGCCAGATCTGAACCCGGAAACCCGGAAGCTACACCCCGAGCAATATGGTTCGATCTGTACCATAAGGAGTAAAATGGATTGCGAAACAGCAGAGAAGATTTTGGACGATCTTGCCGAACAGGCGGATGACCTGTGCCACATTCGAGGCCACATCTCGCCGGTCGTCGCCAACCTCGACATCGATGAGAGCTTGTTCGACGACTACGAAGACCCCAACCGCGCCAATTACCCTCTTGAGAGTGTCGTCAAGATATTTCTCTTCCAGCATTCCACTGGCATCAGCCAGTCGGAACTCGCTCGGCGATTTAGAGGGGTGTCATACACCTACGTACGATTTGGTTTCCCACATCCACTCATCCAGCAAACAATCAGTCACAACTGGCGCAACCGGTTCTCACCCGAAGAGCGGAAATTCATCAAGGAGGCTGGCCGCCGTATCGGCGAGATCTGCGACGAACACGGTCTGATGGGTGTGACCGACCCGGAACCTGCTCTCGAACCGGAAGAGATCATTGGCACCAAGATCGAAGAGGAGCAGATCATGGACGCTGTCGAGCGGGCCACTGCTCTCGGATTTGCCGAGTTTTCCGCCGACCGCGCCGACAATGCGAAGCACCCACTCGAGGCGTACTTCGAGCGACAGGGGTATCTCAACCTGGCGAAGGCTGGAACGACCACACTAAGTCGCCGATTTGCCCGTCTCAGCAAGCGCGACGAGGTGCCGCACGGATCCTCTCACAACCGAACAATGAAAAAGGTGGCCAACCCCGACCCCCAGTCCAACCTCGACCAGTACACAGACGGGTCACGGCCTCAAAAGTGGAAGAGTATTCGCGACGTGGTGTTGCCCGCGTTCCACGCCGGCGTCGAAAAGCAGTTGGACGAGATAGCGGGCCGTGACCGAGAAGGATTGCGTCAACCCGTGACCGTCGCGATAGACATCACGCACTGGAACTTCTGGCCGTCGCCGTATCGCGACCCAGAGGATGTCGACTGGCACGAGAAACCCACGTTGGTCACCTACGACGATGGAACGACTCGCGAGGTGTATCCCAAGGAAGATTATCCGGAGATGGTCTCCGGACTCAAGGAGAGTCACGAGCGGGGGTACAAGTTCGCCACCATCACCGTGATCGCCAAGGACACACCAATCGTCGTTGGCATCGAGCCGGTGAGAGACAGGCGGCGATGGGAGTCAGACGACATCGAGACGCGGACGCGTGGCGAGCCCGTCGATCGGCTGCTTGAGCAGGCCGAACTTCACGTTGATGTTCACAAGGTGTTCGCCGACCGCGAGTTCGACACGCACGTGGTTCGAGATGTGATTGATCGGCGCGGTGGCCAGTACGTTATTGGGAAGAAGAAACAGGCGAGGGCGGATGAAGAAGGCATCAGAAAGACGGTGGAAGATCCGGTGTCGGACATCAAGGTAGAACTCGGGACGTTGACCGTGGCTGGCCGTACGCACGACGTGAGTTTCATGTACGTGCCGAAGGACTCGAAGAAGGATCGGAATGAGTATATCGAGGGGGATTACGCAATCTTCACGACGAACGCGAAGGTGTCGCCGGATCGGGCAATGGGGTTGACGACTCAGTATCGTCGCCGATGGCAGATCGAGAACGAGTACAAGTCGATCAAGAATAACTTCTTGCCGATGTGTGCGTCGAAGGATTACCGAAACCGGTTCCTGTACTTCGTGATCGGGGTGATTATGTACAACGTGTGGCGGTTGGCGAACTTCATTCTCCGGGACGTAGTGGATGCAGACTTGGGAGAAAAGCCGCCGTTGCGCGCCGGCGAGATCGTGGAGCTGATCGGTTTCTGCCTCTTCGATCCAGGGGGATAGTTTCCGGATTGTTTCCGGGTTCGTTTTGAATTGCTGAGCGGCGGTGCTGTTTCGCGACGCGATTTCTGATGTGTTTTCCGGGTCGACTGGCGGGTGAAGCCACCGTCGAGCCACTCAACCGACCGGTTTTCGGCTGGTTAGTCGTTTAGTCGACCCATGAGCTTATTTTTAACCTCCTTCGTTTGTAGTAGAAGTCAAACAGTCAACCTCTACCACAGGTGATTCTGCTCTGCGCGGGTAGATGTGTACGTGGTATTGAGAACCTCGATTGCTCCTGTAACCTCCATTTCCACGGTGTTGACGTGGTAGCGGGCACCCGAGCCACGAATGGTGTAACG
>LKND01000008.1 GCA_001564275.1 Natrialbaceae archaeon Tc-Br11_E2g14
CCCGAGGACGGCGACGGACCAGTGGTCGTCTTGGCAATCGGCGCGCCGTCCGTCGACGATGTCGCGGTGTCCGAGCCCTAACGCCCCGACCGATCGAGGCAAAGTGAGCTCGTTTCCCCCGCTCGAGCCGGAGTCAATCGACCGAACGTCTCAGTTTCAGGGTCCGCTCGAGCAGCGTCTCCTCGTACACCGCACCCGTTTGCTCCGGGCGGCGCTCATGAACCACGCGGACCGTCTCGACGGTGTTTCGAAACGTCTTGAGCGTCGCCTCGTCGACCATCTGGCCGTCGAGCGTGACGGCTCCCGTGCCGCCGGCTTTCGCCTCGTTGAACCGTTCGGTTTTGGAAACGTCACGCTCGAGTTCCTCGCTCGTCGGCAGGTGAATTCGGTTGGCCTGGATCGTCTGCTTGGGGTACAGCGACCACGAGCCGTCGAGACCGAGGTGGGCCTCGTGTTCGACCTGTTCGGCGTATCCCTCGGCATTGTAGACGGTGACGCCCGCACGCTCGAGGAACAACTCGTCGAAGGGACCGCCGATGGCGAGCAGGCCGTTGGCACTCGCCTCGTTCGAGAGCGTCTCGAGTAGGCCATCCCACCGAGGGCGACCGTCGCCCATATCGCGGGCCCCGAGTTCGCCAGCGTAATCGACCGGGCCGAAGACGAGGGCCTCGAGGCGCGTATCGCGGCCGCGAGCCGCAATCCGACGGAGGTCAGAGCGGGCCCTGGCGGTTTCGACGATCAGTGCAACGCCGAGCGCCCCGTCACCGAAGCCGTGTGCGCTCTCGGCGGACGAGACGGCCTCGAGGGCCCGTTCGACGTCCGCGAGTCGGCCCACCTTCGGGATAACGATGCCATCGATGTACTCGCCGACCTCGCTCACGAGGGTGTTGATCTCGTCGCGTCCCTGCTCGCGACGGTCAGCGGCAGTGTCACTCCATTGGACGCGGGGCCAGATTTCCCCCGAGAACGGGGCCTCCGGCAGGAGCCGACAAACGTTCTCGAGGGCCTCGGCTTTCAACTCCGGGGCCGTGCCGTCCTCGAGGTCGGGCACGAGCCAGTCGGGAGCGCTGAAACCCTCGCTTTCGAGTCCCGAACGGAGGTATTTCGCCGACTCCTCGCGTGGAACGGCGGCCGGTGCGGTCTGGAACGTGCGGCAGATGCGGCTGGTCATTACGTTGCGTTCCGTAGTGTATTGGTACGGATTCGATAGTGTATGGCTTCGCTACTGATAGTGCAAACCCGGGCGTGGGGAGTCCGTTGCCATCTCGAGGCGGTCCGATCAGTGAAGGCTGATTGACCCTGCTGGCGAAACGGACCTCGCGTGATGGTCCGAGAGCCGTCGGCTGGGGCTGGTGGCGAGACCCGCATCAAGTGGCAGTGGCGCTGGGCGATCATCGGTCGCGGGTCGCCACCTCCGCGGTCCGTATTCCCGAGTACACCAGTTCTTGACGCTGATTGAAGGCGATGTGCTGGAATCGCACGGTCCCCGCCCCACCGCCCGACTGCGTCGTCTCGCGACTGGTCTCGAGGACGCGGGTGAAACACGAAATCGTGTCGCCGGCGGTTACGAAGCGGTGGAATCGCTCGTCTTCGAACCTCACCTCACGAACCGTGCGTTCGTCCGAACGGGCGTGGCCGAGGGCCGTCGATCGCGTCACGTCGCCGTAGCTCACGATATCACCCGAGGGTGAGTCGGCCATCGCTGCGCGGTTGTGATGCTGCTTGGCCGTGTTCAGCGTCGAGAGCGGGAGCGCGGTGATGGTGACGTCGTCCATCGTCCGACCCCGCTCGTGGCGGTACGCGACCGCTCCGCCCAGGTCGGTAGCGCGCTCGAGAGCCGTCTCGAAGTCCTCGAACGCGTCTCCCTGAGGGGTGACGAACGGGGTGGATGGGTTGGACTCCGGTTCGTCCGCTCCGGTCGATCGACCGCGGTCAGCCTCGAGTTCTCGACCTTCCCGTGGTTCCCGTCGCGGGATCATGTTGGTTCGTTCGTAGAGACACAGTGTCTCATCGGTCGCCGCGTCGGAGGCGCGGGTCTCCCAGGTGACGATGCCGTACGCTGGTCGGGAGTTCGAGGGCCTGCGTTCGAGCACCTCGCTCTCGACCCGGAGGTCGGTCCCCGCTGGCACGGCGTCGGCGGGAAATCGGACGTCCGTGCGCCCGAGGAAGTAGCCGCCCTTCTCGCTGAGGTCCTCGACGGTACACCCCAGGGTGGCCGCGAGCAGGTAGTCGGGGTGGATGGGTGGCACCTCGTGTCCCCGTTCGCGAGCCAGGTCCGCCCGCCAGTGGGCTGGATCGTGGTTCAGCGTCTGGCTCGTCCACAGTTCGTTCGCCCAGCGCGTGAGCCGGAGTCCGGGTTCGTGTTCGATCACCTGCCCCTCGGCGAACGCCTCGTACCAGGTCCCCTTCTCGAGCGTATCGGCTCGCTCGAGGGCGCGTTCAAAAGTGTCAGGGTCGGTCCAGTCGACCCGCGCTGTGTCGACGGCCGCGCCATCGCCAGCCGCATCGCCGTTGGGTCCGTCAGTCATCGTCACTCACCACCGAAGTCACCGCACTGCTCCCGGACGCCTGCCGCCTGGCGAGGGTCCGTCGCATCTCGTTCGCGACGATCATGTACCCCTCGTCGAACCCCATCCCCGGCTTGGCCAGCACCTGCGCGGCGTCGGTCGCGAGGGCAACGTGGGCACACACCCGCGCGGAGACGTTCGTCTCGTTACACGTGCCGCCCACATAGGCTTGGGTATTGGACCCGTCACAGTACTTGACGGCCTCGCCGCTCCGGTGGACGCCCCCCAGGTCGGGGGTCTTGATCTGGACCAGGTCCGCCCCACCGGCGTCGACGAACGCTCGAACGTCCTCGAGGGTGTTACACCACTCGTCGGCGACGATGTCGACCCCGACCCCGGCGTCGGCCAGCCCGTCGCGTAACTCGGCCATCGCGTGGATCTGACACGCCCGCGTGCCGGCGTCCATCGGCCCCTCGATCTGAATCGCCAGCGGGTCGGCTGCCCCCTCGAGTTTCTCGAAGTAGTCGAGGATCGCCCGCGAGTCGAACGGTGCACCGAACACCTCACCGAGAACCCCGTAAACGTCGAGGTGGATGCGCGGTCGATACCCGTCGGGGCCGAGTTCCAGGGCTCGGTCGCGAAGCCACGCGACGTACTCGAGCAGTCGCTCACCCGCCTCGCCGACCTTCGATCGGCTGTTGAACAACCCGTGGGGGAGGACGGGAACGCCCTTGATGAGCATCTTCTCGGCGTTTCGCCGGCGGTCGTCACCGGATTGGCCGAAAATGGGCACAGGGTCGTTTGCGGGCTCCGTCGCCAGGTGGTCGGCCAGCACGTCCGTCATCGTGGTCCGTCGGGATCGAGCCGCGGCCCCGAGCAGGGCCTGGGAGACCCCGTAGCGAACGGCTGTGTGGAGCTGTGATGGTTCGCTCGAGGGCGTTGGCTGTCGGCCCCCGTCAGCGGGCGACCCCAGGAGTGACTCGAGGACCGTAACGTTCTCCGCGAAGGCGTCGGCGGGCCGCCCCTCGAAGACCGGGGCGACGCGCTCGTCGATCACCGAGCGGTACCGATCGGCTCGAAACACCGGGTCCCGGCCGGCCGCTCCCGAGTACTGGACCGCGACACAGTCGCCGTGGACGACTGACCCGTCGCTGAGGGTCAGATCGATCAGCAGGGCTTCACCGGGCTGTCTGATGGTGTCGAAGCCGGGCGTGTGTGGCTCGCCGACATAAGCAAACCCGTCCCGACGCGCACCGGCCTTGATCGCTCGCTGGTCGTCCGTGTAGAAGCCAGCGTGGCCCGCAACCGGTCGAACTGACTCAATCAGCACGACCCTCACCCCCGCTTGGTCGACCGATGAGCCGCCCGTCGCTGATGGCGTCGACGTCGTCGGCGACCATCCGGAACGACTGCGCTCGGCCCTCGGTTTCGGCCCGCTGGGCGAGTCGTGCCGCGTGGATCTCTTTGATTTCGTCGTCTATGGCGAGGTCACCGAACTCGAGGATGCGGACGCGACCGTCGTCGTCCCGCGCGGGGAGGACGGCCCCCTGTGCACTCTCGCTCGGGGCGAAGGGGACGTCGAGGGCTCCCGACTCGAAAGCCGCGACGGTACCCCGTGCGACGTCGCCGTCACCGTGGCCGATCACGGCCTCGAGCAACTGCCGCGTTTCGCGCTCGATCAACGCCTGCTCCTCGTCGATGCCGTCGATGTCGATGTCCTGCTCGAGGGCCATGTCGATTATCTGTCTAGTAGTGCGGAGACCGGCGGCGTTGGCCTCCTTCGTGGGGACCCCCCGGAACTCCTGGGGGGATTTGGTGATAACCTTATCCGGGCGGGCGATGGCGGCCGTCATGCCACCCAAACCGATGACGCCACTGGCGCGGGCCTCGTCCGGCGGGAACCCGCCCATCCACTCGTGGAAGACGGTCGTAACGCACACCTCCTCGGGGAGACACTCGTTTCCGAGGGCCCGTAACGCCCGGAGGGCGGCGACGTCCTGGACGACGTTACCGACCTGCCCGTAGCCGAGGGTCAGCGAGCGAACGCCCTGTGTTGTGGCGAGCATCCCCTCGAGGAGCATCACCGTGATGGCGATACTCGGTGGCACGAGGGTGCCGGTCAGCGGACCGAAGGGCTCGCGATTGATCCGGACACCGCGCTCAGTGTAGGCCCCCGCGAGTCGGTCGACGTACTGCCAGTGTTCGATGGTCGTCGCCAGGCCCTGACGCTTCGTGTAGGGGATGTTGTACGAGATCGGTCCACCCTCGAAGCTCTGGAACCCGCCGGCGAAGGTGATCGCGGCCAGCAGGCGGGCGTCGGGCGTGCCGTGTCGAACCTCGATCGGGGCGTCCACGGCTTCGATCAGCTTCCGACAGCCCTCGACGCCGTGATTCACTGCGGGGAAGCCGTTGAGACGTTCCGCGCCCGACTCGCTGGCGGCCTCGAGGCCCTGCTGTGCCTTTCGATATTCGTTGTCGCGAGTGTAGGAATCGATGGTCGTCGGCAGGAGGTCGGCCTCGCCGTCGGCCTGGAGGTACTCGAGGAGGTCGATCTGTTCCCCGAGTCGGGCCACCCCGGCCCTCGGTTGCAACAGGGGCTGCTCGCTCCTCTCGAGAACTTGGGCGAACCGTTTGTGAGTCGGGAGGCGCTCGTGAAAGGCCATCGCCTCCTGAAAATCGACCGCCTCGCCGGTAGGCCAGGTGTCACGAATCCCGCGATCGATACGTCTCAGTTCGTCACTCGGCAATCGTGTATCGCGGATCATCTAGCTGGTGACGGTGACGCGCTCCTGGTCGGTGATCGGGATCCGAAGGTCACGCCTGAGGGCCGCGATCGCCTCCTCGGGCGAGGTCTCCGCGTCGAAGACCCGGTCGAATCCGAGGTCCTCGAAGGTCTCGCGGGTCTCTTCGAAGTCGTCCTGCCCGACGGCGAGGTTGCCGCCGATGTAGGTGACGGCGTCGACACCGTGGGCCTCGAGGGTCTCCTGAAAGCCCTGGCAATCCTGTTCGGCGTGCCCGTACAGGGAGGAAACCAGTACCGCGTCGGCGTCGTGTCTGTCTGCGGCCTCGGCGAACTCCGCCTGGGAGGTCTGGACGCCAAGGTTGATGACCGTCAAACCAGCTGCACTGAACGCCTGCTCGAGGATCGTGATACCGACGACGTGGGCGTCGGATCCGATGACCCCGAGAACGACCGTACGGGACATTGTGTGCGGAATCATGATAGACTGGCCTATAACTGTAATGGTCGATCATGATAATACTCTTAATACACCTAAACGACCCTCGTTTGTGAGGGATTCACACCTTCATGATTTATAGTAAAGGTTTTTCCGTGGACCCCTCGAGACGACGCTATGGGAGCGCTTTCGACGCTGCGCGTGTTGGACCTGACCCAGGTGCTCGCTGGCCCGTACTGTACGATGTTGCTGTCCGACCTCGGCGCGGACGTGATCAAGATCGAACGTCCCGGCGGCGACCTCATCCGGGACAATCCTCCGTACCTCGAGGACCCCGTGGCAGAGGCCTACGGCGGTTACTTCCAGAGCGTCAACCGGGGCAAGCGCAGTCTCGAACTCGATCTTGAGACCGACGGGGGCCTGGCGGACTTCCGTTCGCTGGTCGAGGAGGCGGACGTCGTCGTCGAGAACTATCGAGCGGGCACGATGGAGGGGTTCGGGCTGGGATACGAGACGCTCGTCGAACACAATCCCGAACTCATCTACGCCTCGATTCGAGGCTTTGGTGACCCGCGCACGGGCGCAACCCATCGACAGGGCCAGCCATCGTTCGACCTCATCGCACAGGCACTCGGGGGCGTCATGGAGATTACTGGCCAGGCCGACGGTCCGCCGATGAAGGTCGGCCCCGGCATTGGTGACCTCTTCACTGCGACGTTGAACTGTATCGGGATCCTCGCCGCTGTCTTCCACCGCGAGCGCACGGGTGAGGGCCAATTCGTCGATACCGCGATGTACGACGCCATGGTGAGCATGACCGAGCGGGCGATCTACCAGCACTCCTACACCGGTGTATCCCCGACTCGGCAGGGCAACTCCCACCCCACCCTGTTCCCCTACGACGCCTTCGAAACCACCGACGGCCACGTCGTCATCGCCGCCTTCGGCTCAAATCACTGGCGAGCGCTCTGCCGAGCGATGGATCGACCCGACCTCGCGGCGGACCATCCCAACCCCACCAGCCGTCTCGAGCACCGCGACACCCTCCGGGAGGCCATCCTCGAGTGGACCCGAGACCACTCGAGTGCACAGCTGTGTGATCGCCTCGGGGGCGAGGTTCCCGTTGCCCCAGTACAAAACACGGCAGACATTTTCGCGGATCCCCACGTCCACGCCAGGGGGATGGTGCACGAGGTCGACCAACCTGGAACCGATCGGCGGGTGGCGATCGCGGGCAATCCGATCAAATTGAGCAAAACACCGCCACAGCCAGGTGGTCGTGCCCCCCTGCTGGACGAGCACCGCGGGGAACTGGTCGGAGATGGCACGTTCGAGGAAGCAGGGGAGGAGGGAGGCCATCCGGCGGAGTCGGACTGATACGGGGTGCTGTCGCCTTTTCCTATAGCAACAAGTGAACCGATTTCCACACCCTCACAGCGAATCGGCTCAGAACCGGTTTGTCACCGGTTTTGAACCATGGTCTCGAGGGTGTGTGCCAATGACTTCCGCTGGCCATGATAGTGATTGCTGGCGCGCTACGGCCAATCACCGGTGACCGAGTGCTAGCGGAAGCCCACGGCTTTAGCCGTGCGGTGTAAGCGGTAGGCCCGACTGGGTTCCTCCACCGTCCCACTGTCCGGCCTGTGATTCCCACCGGTACGGCAGCATTTAACAAGAGAGACGTACACTCTGTTGGATATGCGGCGCGTCAACGCCTTCGAGGTCAGGCCCCTCTCCCACCGAGACCGGCTACTGCTCCTCGAAATACTCGACGCGTCCGCCGCCCTGTGGAACGAACTCACCTACCACCGCCGCCAACGCTTCTTCGACGACAGAGACGTGTGGAGCGTCGACGCTGATGAGTACCGGGTGAAGTACAAGGGCATCCTCGGTAGTGCAACCGCCCAGCAACTCATCCGCAAAAACGACGAAGCGTGGCGGTCGTTCTTCAAGCTCTTGGAGAAAGGCGACGAACCGTCGCCGCCCGGGTACTGGAAGGACGACGGGGAACGGGAGTTGCAGACGCTCGTCCGCAACGACCAGTACACCCTCACGTGGGGCGAGCGCAGCCGCCTCGAAATCCCGGTCGGCTTCGACCTCAAAGAAAAATACGGCCTCGGCTACCACGACCGCCTCCGGCTCGAAGCACGCGGCGACCCGCGGTGGAGAGGCGAGCAGGGTCGGTTGGAACTGGTGTACGACAAGAGTGCTGAATCGTTCAGGGTACGACAACCCGTCTCCGATGCTGTTCCTCGACGGGACGACTCACTAGCCACCACGTCCAGCGACGAGGGCGTGGTGGCGGCCTTGGACATCGGCGCCAACAACCTCGTCGCCTGCACCGTTTCGACCGGCCACCAACGCCTCTACCACGGCCGCCCGCAGTTCCAGCGGTTCCGCGACATCACCGAAGAGATCGCGGAGTTACAATCCCGCCTCGAGTACGGGGAGTGGTCGAGCAGGCGGATCCGTGAATTGTACCGCTTGCGTGGCGACCGTCGCGACCACCTGCAGAACGCGCTCATCCGCGACCTCGCAGAGTGGTTTCACGGTCTCGGTGTCACGGACGTGATCGCCGGCGACCTCGACGACGTACTTCGGAAGCACTGGAGTGCGCGTGTGAACGAGAAGACGCACCTGTTCTGGAGTCACGGCCGGTTCCGTCGGCGGCTTCGGGAAGTGTTGGAAGGAGAGTACGGCATCGAGGTCTCAGAAGAGGACGAAAGCGGGTCGTCGAGTCGCTGTCCGGGTTGTGGCGGTGAGCGCGTAGAGCGGGATGGCGATCTGTTCACGTGCTTTGAGTGCGGTTTCGAGGGGCATAGTGATGTGGCGGCGAGTGAGAACCTGCTGCAACGGTATGCGGACGTCGAAGTTGGGCCGATGGCTCGGCCCGTGGTCTCCCGAGAGAACACGACGGAGAGCGGACACCGCGAGGTGCCGCGCCTCGAGTGGGACGATCACCGGTGGCGACGCCGGGATCGCTCGACCAAAGAGGAACCCGCAAACCAGAGTACCACCGTCGCCGCTGGTGGGAAATTTGCCTCCGGTGGCGTGGCTTGAATCACCCACGCGGAGGAATCCCACGGCTTCAGCCGTGGGAGGAGGTCAAATGTTATAACAGTCCCTGTGGGCGTCTCCGGACGGATTGGCCCCGTTAGCGCTCGAACACGGTGAGGTGGTGACCGTCCGGGTCCCTCGCGGTCAATCGGCCGGCCGAACGCTCGAGCGAACAGGTCCAGGGCTCGAGGACCTCTCCAACCCGCTCGAGGTTCTCCGTTTCGAACCCGAGATCGACGTGAACCCCGCCGCGAGCGTCAGCCAGCCCGAGCTGGGGTTCCCAGAGCTCGAGAGCCATGGGCCCGTTCATGCGGACCCGTGTGCGTTCGTCGCCGCGATCGACCGTTTCGAACCCCAGCGTGGCGTATCGGTCCTCGGCCGCCTCGAGATCCGCGACCTCGAGGACGATCTCGAAGATACCGTCGATACCCGGACCCCCAACCGGCTGTTGCCCGAGTTCGACGCAGTTTCCGTCCGGATCGTAGAGGTACAGCGAGCGGGCCTCCCCGAACGTGTACTCTTCGAGGTCGTACGACGTCGAGAGCCGCTCCCACCAATCGTCGTACTCCGCAGGTGGTATCGAGCACGCAAAGTGGGTGTGGACGCCCCCGCGGGGGACCCCGGTCGGGCGTCGCAACACGAGGGCGGACTCCCCGGCACGATAGGCGATCACGCTGTCCGGCCGTCGATCGACCGTCTCCCGGTCCGCGGTTGGTGGCTCACACGTCTCCAGGTCGAGGACCTCCTCGTAGAACCGTCTGGCGGGCTCGAGATACTTCACCTCGATGCCGAGCCAGGCCAGCCGTGTCAACATGGATGGCGGTACTCGCGGTGGGGTCAAAGAGCCATCGCCGCCGTGACGTACCTCGAGCGATCGAGTGTGAGTTGTCGGGGTCGTCGTATTCGCTTTCCCTCGAGCGTTCGACACGGGTCCCCGCTCGGGGATCCCTTGTTACAGCATTCCCCGTCTGAGGGAGTTGTGAGCCCCTCGAGAACGGCGTGTCCAGAGCGCGCCATGCATCCGTCATCGCCTGACGTGTCGGGGGTCTGTATGTACTGTTACAACTGCTCTCCGGACTCTCGCGGTTCGACGTATCGAATCACGAAGTACGTGATGACGAGTGTGATAAGAAGAATGCCAAACGCGCCAGCTGCCGCCAGTGCATCACCAGTTGTTTCGAACTCGTCGATTCGGAAGCTGATTATCTCACGGGCGATCGCGATGATCGCGGCACCGATCACGATCTGCACGACGGGTTCCTCACGAACGTACGCAATGAGTGTTCGGTGGACCTCAACGATGATCAGCAGGAGGAGCACCGTATTCAGAAGATTGACCACGGCAATTGGATCCGTAAACTCCCCCGTCGACACGAGTTGCCACAGGCCGAGCAACAGATCGAACACCCCAATGACGAACAACAACAGCGTAAAGTACGCTGTCGCTAGCACGAGCCACCGCATACTGATTACCGATGGTTCGGTGACCCGTGGTAGATCTAACTCTGGCGCCACATGCATGTGTTGTCCGCTAATACAATAAATGTATCAGCCCAGTGAACCGCCTCGAGGCTCTCGGTTTCAGTCCCGAGGCCGATCCGACTCTCGCTGCGAGCAGCCGTCTCGAACCTCGGATTGTACTCGCCAGATGGCAACGGTGGCCTTCCCACGTCTCCCGGCCGTCTCCGAACGTCGAGTGACCCCGGATCGTATCACAGAAACGAGTACCGTCCCGGACGGTTCACGGGGGAAAGCCCACGGCTTTAGCCGTGGGTTGGATCCGTCACCGCTACCTCTGTCGGTGATCGCCGACTCGGTATGGGAAGCCGCCGGTAAAAAGGTGGAGGAGAGTGTACCATGAACGGACGAATGACTCAGTACAGACGCGAGAACCAGGACGTGTGGAACGAGTGGAGCGAGGATTTTCAGGCGCTGTGGAACGCGAACACGGTAGACGGCGAACCGCCGCCGACACCGTCCCCGTTCGCCCCCGATGCCCCGGGTGACGTCCGTGATCGTGTCGTCGACACCGTCGAAGGGAAGGCCTACGTCGAACTGGGGTGTGGCGGTGGGCAGGGAAGCGTCGGGACGGCGGCGTTGGGTGCCAACCCGGTTGTGGGCATCGATTTCTCCGATGAGCAATTGGCACACGCACGGCACTTGCGTGACTGGTCTGGTGTCGACGCGACGTTTCTGCAGGCGGACGTGACGAGCCTGCCCTTTGGATCGGACACGTTCGACCTGGCCTCCTCCGAATGGGTGTTCCAGATGGTCGATCACCTCGATAGCGCGCTGTCCGAAACCCGTCGGGTCCTCCGAGACGGTGGCGTGTTCGTGCTCAGCGTCCCGCATCCACTCTACGAGGCCATCGAGGCGGATACCGGGACGCTCGAGCGGAGCTATTACGACACCGGGCCCCGAGAGATCACCATCGACGAGGGGTACGACTCGAGTATGATCGCGTTCGATCGGACGGTTGCTGCTCTCCATAACGCGCTCGTCGATGCCGGATTCGATGTTCGACGACTCATCGAACACCAGCGCCCCGAGGTCGAATCGAACGATCCAGATGAGAGTGAGCTCCCGTCGATCCTCTGGAAGATCCCACAGAGTGTCCGATTCTGTGCAGTGGCGGTCGATCGTGTGTAGACCCGATTGAGCGATATCGTCGTCCAGACTCGAGCCTTCACCGTGTACAGCGTCCGATCGGGGTCATCGACTCCCCCGAAAAGCACCTGCGCCGCTGAATCAGTAGACGTATTCGTCGGCCGTCAACTGGACGTACCGGCCGTCTCGATGCCTGAATTTGGCCTTTTTGTACGCCCCGAGAACCTTCGCCGCGCCGAGGCCCGCGGTGTACTTCTGATTGATGATCGAGTCACCGTCACCGTTGCCCTGCATCTTGCTGATCGTGTCGAACGCCCAGTCCCAGTCGTCGGGCTCGTAGTCGGCCACGATGTCCGCGAAGGCGACGTTGCGCAGGAGTTCGTCGCCGACGGCGCGCTTCCAGACCTCGTTGTAGTGCTCGAGACCGTCCGTCGCTGCCAGCCGACCAGCGATCTTCCCCGTGCGAACGGCGACGTGGTAGCCACCTTCGTGGAACGCCGAGGTGGTCCCCATCGCCCCACCGGCGACCGCGATATTCGCGCCCACCGGCGACTCGATCGGTCGCGTCGAGGAGATCGGATACGTCTCGGTCCCCTTCGATTTCCCGCGGTCCTCGACGCGTGGGATGTCCGTCTCGATATCGTACTCGTCACCATACTCGAGTTCGAGCAGGCGACGGATGTACTCCGCCCCCGCCGGGATACGGTCGTCCGTGGGCCGGAGGAGTTTGTACGATTCGGGGTGGGGAACCTCAGAGAGATCCATTCCGATGGGCATCGTCAGGCCAACCCGAGCGACGGTGCCGTCGTTGGGGAAGATCCACGGGTAGGCGGTCTCGCCTGGCATGTACCCCCACCAGAATTTGAGGGTGTCCTCGAACTCCTCGAACAGCTCCGGTGGGAACTCGCGGTACTCCTGGTAGGCGATGTGGTTCGCCACCGGCGGCGAGAGGTGATCGGAGACGCTCTTGCCGACGAGGAACTGGTCGAGTGCGTTTAGCGTAATTCGACGCTGGGGGCCGTCGGCGAGGACGACGTGGCTCGCCTCGAGCGTCTCGCCGTTCGAAAGCGTCAGGGTGTGGGTTGGCTCGGCCCCCGAAAGATCGCTCTCGAGATCCTTGACCGCAGTCCCGACGCGGAGGTCTGCGCCCGCTTCGGTGGCGCGTTCGTGGAGCCAGTCGTCCATCCGTGCCCGGTGGAAGGTGTAACCGAACTTGTCGTAGCTGGCGTCCATCCCAGTGGTCTCGAGGCGAACGGCACTCGAGGGGCCGACGAACTCGGTGGCCTCGAGTTCACGATGGATTACCTCGTCGGGAATTGCCGCGACGTCGAAGTCCATGATGTCGACCCAGTAGTCGAGCATCCCGGCGGCGTCTGTCGAGTCGGGGCCCAACCCCTCCCGGTCCTCGCGGGGGACGCCCTGTTCGAAGAGGACGGTCGCCGCCCCGTGAGCGGCCGCTCGCTCGGCCGCCGACGCACCGGCCGGGCCGCCGCCGACGATCGCAACGTCAACGCGTTTCATACTCCATTGGGACTCAGCGATCCCTATTAAACTGCCTGATACGAACCGCGCGGGAGCGTGCCGGCACGGGTCGATCGCCCCACGGCGAGCGGTCGACGACACTCGCAATTCTCCGCTCGGATCACGTCTCGCCTCGACGACGACCAACACCCACAGGTTCCTCGAGCCCCTGGTATCCACATGACCGACACAGGAGCGGAACGGGAGGGCCCGGCTGGCGCCCCCTCGAGACCGATCACGGTGGCCGCAGAGGCGGACGTCGACCGCGTCGTCGATCGACACGAAGTGGTCCTGCTCGAGTTCCACACTGCCGGTTGTTCGATGTGTGATGCAATGGTGCCCGTCCTCAGCGGCGTTGCCCGGGCGACTGACGCCGCGGTGGCCACGGGAAACCCACGGGACGACCCGCCACTGCTCGAGCGGTTCGACGTTCGGAGCGTCCCCCTCCTCGTGCTTTTCGTCGACGGGGAAGAGATCTCGAGACGCGCGGAGGGTTTCGTGCCCGCCGAGGACGTGATCGAGTGGCTGGTGAGGGAGTCGCCAGCCAGCCGAGTCGCGTGAGCAGGGGGCAACTCGATCACCCGTGGTCGATCACTACCGCACGATCGTTACCGGCACCGGTGAGCGTCGGATCACGTTTTCGGCGACGCTCCCGAGGAGTGCACGCGAGACGCCTTCTCGACCGTGGCTCCCCATGACGATGTGTTCGACGTCGTGGTCTTCGGCGTACTGCACGATCGTCCGTGCTGGCTTTCCGGGCGCCGTTTCGATCCGAACGTCCGTGTCGGCATCGAGGTGGTTGTCGACCTCCCTCGAGAGGTCCGCTTCGACTTCGCCCGACTCGAACCGCTCTCGGAGGAGCTCGAACCCAGCGCCCGTGGAGCCACCTGCAAGTTCGATCACCCGAAGCAGGACGATCTCGGTATCGGGGTACTCACGGACCGCGTGCTCGAGGGCCTCCTGTGCCGGCATCGACCCGTCGTAGGGAACCAGAATTGCCATATCGAGGTATCGTCGGCCAGGGGGTATAAAATCCATCCACCGCGTGACCACGTCGCGATACAACCGACGGCCTGGGGCCCATTCGGTGGGCTGGCTCGTGGTTCGTCCGCTACCGCGGTCCTGGGTCCTCGATCTCGAGCGCCTCGAGGCGGTCCACAAGGGCTGCTTGTTTCTTCGTCGCTGCGGTCGCGCCGCGGAAGGTCGCCAGCGACTGCAGCCGGTTTTCGATGGTCATCGTCGCGGCATCGATCTCCTCGCCCCAGTCGTAGCCCTGCTGTTTGAACAGGAAGTGCGTGAGCGCCCAGTACCCGATCGGTACCGGATTCTCCTCGGTGGATTCCCCGACTGGCGGGAGCCGCTCGTCGAACGCTCGCAGGCACTCGATCGTGAGGTCGGCGGCCCGCTGTCGGAGGACGTAGGCTCGCTCGCCCCCGACGGGACCGTATTTCTCCCGCAGTTTGGCCTTGGCATTCTCGTACGTCGGATCGAACGACTGGATCTCCCACCCCTCGAGTGGACCAGTCTCGTGCCAGTCGGCCCACCGCGGGCGCTCTTCCTCGATGACGGCGTCGGGATCACCGGAGACGACGACGGTCAGTTGGCCCGCCTCGAGACGCTCGAGGTCGTGTTCCTCACGGGTCAGCGGGCGCGTTTCGTGACGGGCGAAGCTGCCGGCTCGCCAGAACCAGCCCGATTCGAACGCGTCGACCGACTGGAATCGGTCCCAGGCGGGAACCATGTACTCCTGCAGGAACGTCCATTCAGCCTCGGTATGCTGCAGGTCGAACGTGAGCTGTGCACTGCGCATACTCAGATCGTGGCCTCCCCCGTCGACTGCTCCTCGAGCCACGTCTCGAGTTCGGCCTCGAGGTCGCGTATCGACGCCTGTAGGCGGGCATACTCCTCGCGAGCCGCGTCGGCACCCCGGTAGCTCGCGATGGAGTGCAACCGACTCTCGAGGCCCCGCTCGAGGGCCGCAATTTCGTCGTACCAGTCGTAGCCCGACTGGACGAAAAGCGAGTGCAGGAGGCTCCAGAAGCCGATGCCGAGTGGGTTCTGATCAGTCGGATCGGGGGCGGCCGGCAGTTCATCGTCGAATTCCTCGGCGAGTGTGAGGGCTAGCCGCGAGGTCAGTGGCTTGTACCGATACTCGAGGGTGCCACCACTCCACCCCTTCACCTCGCGTTGCTGTGCCAGCAAACTCTCGTATCCCGCCTCGTCGTAGCGACGAAGGCTCCAGTCGGCGAGGCCGTCGGCGGCCTCCCAAGCGTCTCCGTGGGTGTCGACGAATCCGGCTGGATCACCGTCGAACACGAGCCTAACTTGGCCACCGTCCAGGCCAACGTCGTACGGTTCGAACTGGCCGTATCGCCAGAACCACCCCTGTTGCCAGTGGGCGCTCGAGCGATAGCGGTCCCAGTTTGGTGCCAGGACTTTCTCGAGGAATCGCTGTTCAGCAGCGGGCGAATCAAATCGGAGGTCGATTGTTGCGCCAATCACGGCCGATGTGTCGTCGCGCGGGCATGTAATCGTTCGGCGAACTGCATTTCTGTCGATAAGCTGTCGCTCTATTCGACTCTCCATCGATGTCAGTCCTTACGAACCGCGAGTCGAGGACCAATCACCTGTACGGTTCTCGCGTGCTCAGAGCCATGGTCCAAAAAAGTATATCACGCGGGCCCCGGAATCCCCAGCGCACGATGCCCAGACCCACTGACACCCCCGACATCCGTGAGCAAGGGCTCGAGGACCTCGAGGCGCTTGGCCACCCGGACCGCCTCAGAATCCTGCGGGTGCTCGCCACGGCCGAGGAACCGCTATCATTTTCGACCTTGCGCAAGCAGGTGGACATTCGGGACAGCGGCCGTTTCAACTACCACTTGACGGCCCTCGAGGGCCGCTTCGTCAGGCGATCGACTGGGGGGTACGAACTGGGTCACAGTGGCGAACGAATCGTCCTCGCGGCTGCTGGGCTCGATCCTGCGGTCGTGACCGAACGCGAGACGAGCAATGCGGGCGTGGCAGAATCGACCGACGAGGGTTGCCCCGTCTGCGGCGAGACGGACTGCGAGCGGTGGATCCACGTGCACTTCTCCTCCCAGTAACTCTGAACCTGCGGTGAACTCGTTCTCGGGCTTGTCGTGGCTCGCTGGTGATTCGTGAAGGGAGTATCCGCCGAACCGTCGAACTCGCTCGTGTTGCGCCGTCGCCTCGAGACCTAGAGTCGCTTGCTCACGTACGGGCCGTCCTGATGGTAGCCCAGTTTGGTCCGATAGTACTCCCGCGCGCCGATACCCGAAATGACGCTGAGTTTGTCGAAGCCGGCGTCGGCCGCCAGCTCCTCGGCGCGGTCCATCAGTCGACGACCGTAGCCCTGGTGCTGGTGTTGACTCCCCGCACTCTCCTCACCGACCAACACCTCGCTGCCGTAGACGTGTAACTCGCGGAGGAGCGCCGCGTTCTCGAGTTCTGGCCTGACCGGATCGTTGGGGAATCGTAGCCGACAGAACCCGATCAGCAGGTCCCGCTCGAAGTCCTCGAACGAGATGAAGTGTTCCGTGCCGCCACAGGCCTCGTAGGTCATGACGTCGAGATCGATCGACTCGGGTTCCTCGTCGTTCATCCCGACCTCACGACACCGGATACACTCACACGTCCAGCCGTGAGCTGCCATCCGCTTTCGCGCCAGCTGTCGGAGGTTCGATTTCCACACGCCTGCGTCGATGAAGTCCGCCGGAATGTCCCGCTGTACTCGTTGGAGACGGGTGTAGCGGGGGATCATGTCCTTGATTTCGGCGACCAGTTCGGCGGCCGCCTCGTTGTCCAGTGGCTCGTACTCCCCCGTGTGCCACCAGTCGTACGTCGCCGTCCCGCGGACGACGAGCGTCGGATAGATCTTGAGGTAGTCCGGCCGCCACTGGGTCGATTCGAACAGCTCTCGAAAGTCCTCGAGGCACATCTCCGTGCTCATGCCGGGCTGCCCGGGCATCATGTGGAAGCCGACTTTGAACGCCGAGTCCCGGAGGCGTCGGTTGGCGTCGATGGAATCCTTCGTCCCGTGCCCACGGTGCATCTCGCGGTTGATCCGCTCGTAGGTCGTCTGGACGCCGACTTCGACCTTCGTCCCACCGAGGTCGAGCATCCGATCGATCTGTTCGGGGTCACACCAGTCCGGTTTGGTCTCGAACGTAGTGCCGATGTTCCGGACGTCGGCCGTCTCGTTTTCGGCGATGACGTCCTCCAGATAGCGCCACTCGTACTCGTCGGGATTCTGGGCAAAACTCTCGCCCTCGGCGGGTTCGGGTTCCTTCTCGACGTCGTAGTCGTTCATCGCCTCGAGGGCGCGTTTGACGAAGTGCTCCTGGTAGTCGTGGCTCCGGGCGGTCATCGTCCCGCCCATCAGGATCAGTTCGACCTTGTCGACAGGATGGCCGATTTCGCGTAGCTGCTCGAGGCGCAGGGTAACCTGCCCGTAGGGATCGTAGTCGTTCTGGACGCCACGCGCTGCGGCGGGCTCCTGGCCGGTGTAGCTCTGGGCGGAGGAAAACTCCGAGTCAGGCCCGCCTGGACAGTACAGACACTTCCCGTGGGGACACCGCTCCGGTGAGGTCATGATCGCGACCGGGGACACCCCAGAGGCCGTCCGGACGGGTTTGCGCTGGAGCACCGTCTCGAGGGTCTCGCGGTGTTTCTCGGGGGCGTAATCGAGGAGTTCCGAATTCTTAGGAACCTTGGGTGCCGAGTGTTCCGAACAGGCCGCTAGTTTGGCTTTCTCGACCTCCTCGCGTTCGATCTCTCCGGCGAGGATGCGCTCGACGAGCGTCTCGCAGACGGCCTCGAGTGCACCCTCCTCACTGGCACCGCTCATGGCCACGATATCACCGCGGTGGCTGGTTAAGCGTGTCGCCTCGGGTTGGGGCGACCAGGCGCCGCCCCTTCTCGTTCACGCACTTGCCCTCGATGCCCTCACCCCCTCTCATCGCCCTCACTCGTGCTCGAGGTCTCTCACCGCCGAGCCTTCCTGGTCCCGCGATGGGCGAGCGTCCCGTTTCCAGCCCTCCGCGTCCTCGAGCGTCTCGACCTCGAGCAAACGCTCGAGTTTGCGCTCGAACTGCTCGTCTGTGAGTTCGCCCGCGGCGTACCGCTGTCTGAGGGTCTCGAGTGCAGACTTGGCTGATGCTGTCTCGTCACCCGACTGCACTGGCGGTGCTGACCCGGTTTCTCGGTCCGCCTCCGTCCAGGAGTCCTCCCATTCGTCCTCACCGAACAGGGCGTTCACCAGGGGGAGCACGGCGGCGTACCCGACGATCAACACCACGAGCCAGAGATTCCCGCCGACACCGCTCAGGAGCAAGCCGAGCCAGAGTCCGGTGATCACGAGCGAGGCGATGTGATTGGCTCTCGCTTCGAAGCGCGCTCTGGCGCTCGGGCTCATGCAGTTCACTCGTACGGCCCCACGCAAAGACGTTACTATCGAAACATAACTGAGTCGGGACGTGGCGTCGCCCTCGATTCAGGCGAGTGTCTCGCCCAGTGCCTCGAGGGCCGCCTGCCTGACGGCCTCGCGCTCGCCCGAGAGGAACTCGAGGTAGCCGTCGCGACCGCCAACGACGCACACCCCGGCTTCGGGGACTGCATCGTCGATCGCGCCGCCGAGTGCCCGAACGTCGACCGGGTCGTCGGCACGAACGTGCAGTTCGTCCTCGCCGAGTCCCAGCGTCACCGTCTCCGAGCCGTCGCGGTGGAGTTCGTCGAGCAACAGGGTCGTCGTCGGGAAGTTGAACCGGTGGATGAACGCTGCCGTGTCGAGGACGGCCACCTCGAGCCCGTCGACGTCGACCGTCTCGAGGTTCTCGCGGGCGGTCTCGAGTTCGCGACCCAGTTTCGCCCGGAACTGCTCGGCGACGTGGGCCGCGAGGTCGCCCTCAGCTGGTCCCTCGCCGTCACCGTTGAACAGCAGGTCAGCGACCAGTTCACGCTTGTCCTTGTAGGACTGGTAGTAGGCCTCGAGGGCGACGGCCTCACGGCGCTCCTGTAGGGCCGTCTCGTCGTAGCCCGCATCTGCCGCGAGATCGGCGTAGACATCGGGAACCCCGTCCCAGAAGCTCACGGCGGGAAGGTGCTCGAGTTCGCCACGGACGTCGTCGTTGACGTGGGCGGCGACGGTGGCCGCAAGCACGCTCGAGGTGATCGACTCGAGGTCACGCTCTTCGCCGGCGAGTGAGGGCGAGACGGCAACCGAGACGCTGTCGGTGATTTCGGGGTCGCCGCGGCTGTCGTCGATGACCAGGCGATCGGCCCCGTAGATGTCGAGGAGTTCGT
Source organism: Natrialbaceae archaeon Tc-Br11_E2g14 (assembly GCA_001564275.1). GTDB lineage: Archaea > Halobacteriota > Halobacteria > Halobacteriales > Natrialbaceae > Natronosalvus. Next base: position 19,196 of record LKND01000008.1, read on the forward strand.
AGCCGTCGGCGGAGTCACGGGTGACGCCGGCATCCACGAGGATCACCAGCGGCAATTGCTCACCGTGGCGGTCCCGTGCTTCGAGCATCGAGGTGACGTCGCCAGTGGCGGCGTCCATGTCGTAAACCTGTCCATCGAGTGGACGGCGCTCGAAGTAGTGGTACACCGCGTCGTCTCGAGTGTGTTTCTCGCGGATGAGCGGCAACACGGCGCGTTCGACGGCGGCGCCGGCGACGTAGCCGTCGGCACTTGCGCTGTGGCGGACGACGATCGGCCGGGCCTCCATGACGGCGCGTCGGATGGCCGTGGCGGCGTCGACGATCTCATCTGCCACGCTGTCGACCAGCTCGTCGTCTGCCAGGGGAGCGACGATCGTTGGACGGGCCTGCTGTTCGATGGCCTCTTCGAGACGGTCTCGAACCGTGGTGGCTCGCTCCCCGTCGAGGACGTTGAGCGCCTCGGTCTCGACCTGCAGGTCCCCGTGGTGGCGCTCGACTTCGCCCTCGAGGGCGACGACGTCTTCGATTTCGACGTCGGGGTAGGCGCGAACGCCTGCCTCCTCGAACGCCGCACACTCGACCGTTCCCGTCTCGTCGCTGAGTTCGAACACGGTGGGACCGCTCGTTTGCCGGACGCCCGATATTTCACCCTCGATCCGGATCAACGAGCCGACCTGGTTCTCGAGGCTCTCGACGCTCGTGCGGTTGAGCGTCGTCGGCTCCTCGGGCTCGGTGGTCCCGGGCGGTTCCGTGTCGCCGAGGGCCGCCGAGTCCACCGTTGACTCGCCGTCGGCGGTCGCTGCGACGGTGGCCCCACTGGTGTCCGGTTCGGATGCAGCCTCGCTGCTGTCTGTCCCCGGGGCCGGTTCGGGGGTGCTGGCTTCCGGAGCGGCGTCGGTGGTGCTCGATTCGGCGACGTCAGTTGACGTCTCCGGCGTCACATCGGTTCGGCCGGTGGCCTCACGGTCTTCACCGCTGCTGTCGTTTTCGCGCGCTTCGGGCAGCACCTGCCCGTTGGGTGTCTGGATGACCTTCCCGCGGAACTCGTCTTCGCCCTGGCGGATCGACCAGCCGAGGTCGATGTTTCCGTTGTCGCGTACGTCCAGTACCTGCACGTACAGCGAATCGCCCGATTCGTACTCGAGACTCTCGAGGCGTCTATCCAACTCGCTTCGGTGGAGCAAACCCGTGACGTGGTCTCCGATGTCGACGAAGAGACCGAAGTCGGCGTAGCCGTCGACCGTGCCCCGGTAGTACCGGGACGGCACGAGTTCCGATGGGGAGGTGCCTTCGAACTCGAAGGCGACGTCCTCCTGATGGAACTCACAGACATGGCCGTCGACGGGTTTGCCACAGATGATACAGTTTCCCATCTACTTCCACCAAACAGGTTCGTCCTAAAACGGTTGTCGAAATTCGTTCGCCAGGGGGTTGCCCTGCTACGACCAAGCGATGGCCCCCTCACTTGGCTGCTTGCAGGCGATTTCCCCGGCCCTGCCCGTTTCAATCGTCCTCGAACACCGGGGATGTTGCCTCGAGTGTCTCGAGGTCGGCGGCGATGGACTCGGCCTCCGCCGGGAACAGCGCGACCTGTACCTCGTTGCCCTCGTCGTCGGTGAAGACGAGTTTGACACGTCGGTCGCCGAACTCCCGGGCCGTGGCGTCCGTGACCGAGAACAGTTTCGCGGTGGCCGCCTTGTTCGTCGGCCCGACGTTTTTCACGGCCCCCTCCTTGAGCTCGATCATGAATTCCTCGAGTGACAGCGCGAGCATACTCGCAACTTGGCGTGCCCACTACAAAAGTCTGAAACGTCTGCCGCCGTCGGCACGTGTCGTCTTCGCTGTCGGCGACATCGTGCTCGAATGTGCACATTTATGATCACAACGGCACTAGTTTCGAACGCAATGGAGCTAACCTGGCACGGCCACTCAACGTGGCACGTTTCGGTCGGTGAGACTGACCTGCTGATCGACCCGTTCTTCGACAATCCGAAGACGGATCTCGATGCGAGTGACGTCCCGACGCCCGACTACGTCCTGCTTACACACGGCCACGCCGATCACGTGGCGGACGCCGGGTCGTTCGCCGACGCGACGCTCGTGGCCACGCCGGAACTCGTCTCCTACTGCCAGGAGGAGTTCGGCTACGAGGACGCCGTCGGCGGGATGGGGATGAATCTGGGGGGAACCGTCGAGTGTGGCGACGCGTTCGTCACCATGCACCGTGCCGACCACACCAACGGCATCATGACCGAGTACGACGTCGACGCTGGCATGCCAGCGGGGTTCGTCATCTCGGATACCGACCCCGCGAGCGACGCCGACGGGACCTCGTTCTACCACGCCGGGGACACCGCGCTCATGAGCGAGATGCGCGATGTCGTCGGCGAGTACCTCGAGCCGGACGCGGCGGCGGTCCCGATCGGCGATCACTTCACGATGGGGCCCTGGCAGGCTGCCATCGCTGTCGACTGGCTCGACGTCGACTACGCCTTCCCACAACACTACGATACCTTCCCGCCGATCGAGCAGGATCCCGCGGACTTTGCGGCCCGCGTTGCCGACGCCGGCTCCGATGCCGAGGTCGTGGCCCTCGAGGGCGACGAGTCGTTCACGCTGTAGGGGTCACCGGCGTACGAAACGCGCCAATCGGCACGTTTCTCTGGCCGATAATGCGAAGGGTGCGGTGCGTTCCTCGGCCGCGGGCTCGAAGACCGCTTCGAGCGACCGCTCCAGGTCGACGAGATCTTCCGAGCCGGCCGATGATCGCGAGCACGGTCCCGAGTGCGACGGCTGGCGAGCCGGGGTGAAGCCAGTCGCAGGCGTGGACGTCCGACCCGCCCTCTCCGCCCTGGCGAATCCGACCGAGAGAAAAACGTTTACCGTGCGTGCAACCGACTGTGAAACTGCAATGGCAAAAGAAGTCACCACGACGTCCGAAGACGGGTTCGCCTCGACCAGCGAGATTCGCGACTACGAACTGACCATCGATGCCACGGGCGAGGAGACACCCGATACCCTCGAGTCGCTGCTCGCCTCCTACGCGGCGTGTTACGTCCCCGCCCTTCGCGTCGGCGGCCAACAGCGCGGCGTGGAGGAGCTCGGAACCCTGTCGATCGACGTGACCGGCGAGCTCAACGACGACGACAAACTCGCGGCGGTCCACTTCGACATCCGCGTCGAGGCAGACGTCGACGACGAGACCGCCGAGAAGGTCATCGACCGTGCCAACGAACTCTGTAAGGTTCACGACGCGCTGAAAACGGACCTCCACGCCCAAACGTCACTCGAGGGTAACGCCTCGTAAGTCTCACTCGAGCTCCGTTCTGTCGACCGAGGGGGCTGTTCTGTCCCTCGCCGCGTTGTCGCGTATCCCCACCGTCAGCGGAGTTTGACTCCCTGTCCCGCCAGGTACTGGCTCACCCGTTCGATCTCGACCGGACTGACGATGATCCGCAAGTGGTCCTCGCCCTTCGAAAACCCGTGATCATGACCTCCTCGTAGATCCGCTCCTCGTGACCGGTGAGCGCCGCTGCTGGGAGGACGATCTGCGTGCTATCGCGAAGCGAGGAAGGGTCGGTCGTCTACAGCCGAGTGGTATTCGACGTTCGTTTATCGGTGTCGAAAGTGGCGTACCGACGCTCGCGCCCACTCGTGCGATAGAGCGTCGTGGCGGTCCACGGGAGTAGCCCTGCACGCGAGGAGAGACAGGCCCGCACACGACGACCCACCTGTCTTCCGAGCACGCCGGTGTGGGTGCGAATGGCGCCATCGGCATCGATTGAACTGACAGCAGACGCCGGGCTCACGTGGGGTCGTCGTGAGGTCGAAAGGGTTTTTCACCGCGACCGGGTGGACCTAGGTAGAATGGGGCTCGAGGAGGAGATCCAGGCAATCGAGGAGGAAATCGCCAACACGCCCTACAACAAGTCAACGGAAGCCCACATCGGGCGGCTGAAGTCGAAACTCGCCGAGAAGAAAGAGAAACTCCAGAACCAGTCCTCGGCAGGTGGCGGGACCGGTTACTCCGTCGAGAAGACTGGCGATGCCACGGTCGCTCTTGTCGGGTTTCCCAGCGTCGGAAAGTCATCGCTCCTGAACTCGTTGACCAATGCCGAGAGTGAGACGGGTGAGTACGAGTTCACGACCCTCGATGTCAACCCCGGGATGTGCAGACACCGGGGGGCGAACATCCAGTTGCTGGACGTTCCGGGGTTAATCGAGGGGGCGGCTGATGGTCGCGGCGACGGGAAACAGGTTCTCTCGGTGGTCCGCAACGCCGACCTGATTCTCTTCGTGCTCTCGGTGTTCGAGATCCAGCAGTACGAACGCCTCCAGGAGGAACTGTACGACATCAACATCCGCGTCGATCAGGAGCCGCCACGGGTCACCGTTCGGCCGAAAATTAAAGACGGCATCAAGATAACCTCGAGCGTCGACCAGAAACTGGACGACGACACGATCAAGGAGGTGTTGCGTGATCAGGGCTACGTCAACGCCGACCTCAACCTCGGCGAACACGTCGACATCGACCGACTCATCGACGGGCTGATGGACAACCGCGAGTACATCCCGTCGATAACCTGCGTCAACAAGGTCGACCTGATCAATCCAGACTACAAGGAGACCGTCGACGAACAGCTCCTGGAGCTCGGTCTCGACCCCGAGGCCGTGACCTTCATCAGCGCCGATGAAGAGCGTGGGCTCGACGCGCTCAAGGATCGCATGTGGGAAAACCTCGGCTTGATCCGTGTCTACATGGACAAGCCGGGTCGCGGTGTCGATTACGAGGAACCGCTCGTGTTGCGGGAGGGGTCGACGATCGAGGAGGCAGTCGAGAAACTCGGGGGTGAGTTCAAGGAGCGATTCCGGTTTGCCCGCGTCTCGGGGTCGAGTGCGACGCACGACCAGCAACAGGTCGGCGATCAGCACGTGCTCGAGGACGAGGACGTACTCAAATTGATTCTGCGGCGGTGACGGGGTCGATAGACCGGCGTTCGGTTCTCGAATCCGACGGCGACGGTATCACCGAAGTCGTGTGGCAAGTCGCTGATAACCGACGGCGTAAATGCCGCCATACAGCAGGATCGCACCGAAGATCGCCATCCAGATCGCGACGGCCAGTTCGCCCGTCCCGAGGTGCTGGAGACTGACGTATTCGGCGACGACGCCGAGAGCCGTCAACCCAGCTCCGAGTAGCCCATAGAGTACCGTCAGGAGCAGTTCGATACCAGGTATTTCCTGGGTCATGGGGGAGGTACCCACCTGGGGTATATGTGCGTTTGGATCCGTGCGGGACGCCCCGACGTCCGCAACGTCTACAATCGACCCGAACATGGTGGACCGTCGCACTTCTCGGTCAAAAGACGGCTCCCGCGCCAGGGAACAGGTTGCTGGCACGCGAACTGCTCCGGTACTGGATGACGGTCGTCGGGAGCCAGATATCAGTACACGCTCGAGGGATAAAAGTCCTTCTCGGTCTTTCACATTCGTCGTCTCTCACTGATCGATTCCAGCCTCCCTCCCTCGCTGACTGGACACCAGGTACACGCCGCGTTGAGGGCAGAAACCGACGACTGGGTCACTCGATAGGGCCAACGCATGTCACTGTCGTCCCCACCGGATGCCCCATCTCGGTGGCGCTCGCGTGTGGCGGAACCCTATCCGATTCGCTCGAGTTTTCCGTCGACGACCTGCTGGAACCGGTGGTTGACGAGGACGTGGACGCCAGAGAGGACCAGGAATGTAGCGACGACGAACGTCGCGAGGATGCCCAGCGGGAGGGCGGCAAGGCCAGGAAAACCGACCATTGCCCCAGCGAGGACGGCGGTTGCGAGCACACTCACCGAGGCGTAGATTCGATCCCACCGGTCTCGTCGGTGGGTGTCCGTGTCGAGGTACATCACGAGCAAGTCCGCGTTGTCAGCGAGCGTGATCAGGCCACGGTCCTGGTCGTAATCGACGATTCCGGCATCGTCCATCTTCGGCAGATGGGTCTGGTAGAGAGCCACGTAGACCCGCTTGCGCTGGTCGGAACTGAGGGCGTTGACGTCCGTGTCGTTCTCCCAGGCGGCGATCTGTTCGGCAAGTTCGCCCAGGGTGACCGTCTCTTCGGCCTCGAGCAGGTACGCGAGCACCTCCCGACGGCGTCGGTTTTTGAGGAGTTCGAAGATGACGTCCTTCGAGAGGGTTTGATCTTCCTCACCATCACCCGTGACCGCGGTGATCTCTTCGGGGAGGGTGTCGATCGAGGACATCATCGACCGCCTCCTCTGTCGCACATCTGGGAGCGGGACAATGGGAGTCGTTTTGCATTGGTTACCAACGTCCCGTTCCCGAGTAGCTGGTGGTCGTCCAGTTCGTTCCACACCGCCATCAGCCGTTCCGTGAATCGGTACGGGGAGTCAGCCACCGTGGCACCGCTAACGGTGGCAAATGGGCACTGCATATCACACGAGGGGACACTCGCAATCACGTTTGAGACACCAGTTGATTTCCCAACGGAGACACTCTTAAACACGGCCACGTTTTGCATCGGTTGCAAAGTCGTACGGATCGACTGCCGTCCCTGATGCGGTAATGTATTGGATCGCCCAACAGCCGACTTCCACCACGTTGGATCTCCCGGACCATTCATGTTTGCTGTCACGTGACCACACACAGGTTGCGGTTCGTGACCGACCGCTTAACTGTCGCGGTCAGTTCGATATCGCAGTCAGTGATTGGCGTCCTCAGTGTGTGATTACCGTCGTGAAAGCGTGGAACGACCCCGCCTATTCATGTATAGTGGTAGCATATGTCGCGATGGCGAAGTGGCGATCGTTCGTCACTTGGTCATCGAGCGGACCTTGGGACAGCGTTCGACACGCGGGCCGTCCTCGGTTGACGGTACTCACTGGTTGGACCCGTACAGGGCGGTCGCGGATCGCCAGTAACCGTCGCTGAAACGACCGATGACGTTTCGCCGTGCCACGCCCGTCACGGGGGGCAGACGGGGCGTGGGTTTTTGTTTCGGTTGAGCACGGGGAAAGTCGGTGTTACGTTCGAAACCATGCGCCCCCCTTACAAGAGCGGCTGGGGTCACAGTGCCTACTGATGACACAGTCCGTATCCGAACGTACGCGACAGGAATCGTCGGAGCGAGCCACCGGTCGGTGCCCAGACTGTGAGACGAGCACAGTCGTGAGCGATCCCGACCGTGGGGAGTCAGTCTGTCGCGAGTGTGGGCTCGTATTGAGCGAGGACCCGATCGATTACGGACCCGAGTGGCGGGCATTCAACGCTAAGGAACACGATCAGCTCTCGCGGGTGGGGGCACCACTGACCCAGTCGATGCACGATCGCGGACTGACGACGACGATCGATTGGCGAAATCGTGACGCCAACGGACACACGATGTCGGCGGAGAAACACGGTCAACTCCATCGCCTGCGCGTCTGGCAGGAACGCATTCGGACGAAAAACGCCGGCGAACGGAACCTCAAATACGCCCTCTCGGAGATCGATCGGATGGTCAGCGCCCTGGGGCTCCCGAACCCGGTGAAGGAGACGGCGAGCGTCATCTACCGGCGCGCTCTGGACCGCGATCTGATCCGTGGCCGCTCGATCGAAGGTGTCGCCACCAGTGCCCTCTACACGGCCTGTCGCGAGGAGGGAATTCCTCGAAGCCTCGAGGAGGTCACGGCGGTCTCGCGGGTCGACCAGCGCGAAATCGGCCGGACCTATCGCTACATCGCCGACGAACTCGATATCAACCTCGAGCCGACGAACCCGCGTCAGTTCGTGCCCCGGTTCTGCTCCGAACTGGACGTGAGCAAGGCGGTCGAAACCAGGGCGATCGACATCATCGACAGGACCACCGAACAGGGACTGCACTCGGGGAAGTCACCGACTGGGTTCGCCGCCGCGGCCATATACGCCGCTGGCTTGCTGTGCAACGAGACGATTCCCCAGCGAGCGGTCGCCGAGACCGCACAGACCACGGTCGTCACCGTTCGAAATCGGTACCGAGAGCAACTCGATGCGATCGGGCAGGAAGTCGAGGCCTGATACGGTTTTCGCCCACGATTTACCCGTGATCGCCCGTACCGTACTGACATTCCTCGCGAAGCGACGACAAGAAACCGTCTGCGCAGAATTGCCGTGGTGACCTCCCGCCACAGCAGGTGAGTATCGACACGGTCGATACTAATCGACGGCCGGTGACACCTCTATCACGCGAAACGGCAAGCTACAGGTCCACAATGCTACATTATCGAGCGCTCATCGCTGCTGTAGACGTCCTCGTCGAGCAACGCGTGGAGGTTGGTGTAGGGAACGAAGCCGATGAACTGATCGTCCTCGTTGAACAACTCGAGACCGGTGTCGGTGTGTTCGTAGCGTTCACAGAGGATCTGCCCCTCCGGAAGGATCGCCCGGTACATGTGTGACCGTACACCTGCGAGCCCTAAAGCAGTTTGCCTGGGTTCGGGTCGGCACCGATCTGACCGGAGCCTATCGCTACGTTAGGCACAACAAAAGTCCCCCGGAGACGTCGTCTACGGTTAGAAATGGACGAACGATTGCAACGGTTTACACACCCAACACCGAGTCGGCTCAGAACCGGTGACAAACCGGTTCTGCGCCATGGTATCATCAGGGTGCGTACACTGACGTTCAGTGGCTACGGTAGCGCTCTCGAAATCCATAGGGGTCGACCTAATCTCGCTCGAACGCAATCGGTTTAGCCGTCAATCGGCTATCTCGGACAGTGACTGACAACGACCAGCCACCCGACGATGAGTCGGGGCCCACCCTCACCCTGTCGACATTCCACGACGTCTGCCAGCGCGCCGGTCGCCCGTTCCTGACCACCGCGGAACTCGAGCGACACGCCGAGTGCCCCCAATCGGCCCTGATTGCGGGCCTCGAGCGTCTCGTCGACGCTGGCGATCTCGACCGCCTCACCTCGACGGAAGCGATGACGATCTGGTATCCGACGGAACTCGAGGACCTGACCGAACGCGAGCGGGTGATCGTCTTCCCGAAGCGTCGGGAGGTCGTGGTCGATCAACCCGAGCAGTTCACGCGCGCCCAGCTGGCCCAGTTCGCAAACCTCGCTGCTACCAACGGCGATGCCGGCTACCGTTACGAGATCCGACCCGCCGACATCTGGCAGTCGCCACACGACGACTTCGAGGGAGTGGTGCGAACGATGCGCCAGGCGCTGAACCAGCGGTCAGAATCGCTCGAGGACTGGGTGGAGAGCCAGTGGGATCGGGCCCGCCAGTTTCGCCTCCTGACCCATCCCGAGGGGTATACGGTGCTCGAAGCAGAGAGTGCGGAGATCATGGGCAACGTCGCCAGACAGAAACTCGACGAGGCACACGTTCACGCCCCCATCTCTGATACCGAGGATTGGGTCCGTGAGGGGGCGGAGGCGGCGATCAAGCGCACGCTCTACGAGGCTGGCTACCCGGTTCGGGACGACCGGGATCTCGAGTCCGGCGCACCCCTCGACATCGAACTCTCGGTGTCGCTCCGTGACTACCAGCGGGCGTGGGTCGACCGCTTCATGGATCAGGGTGAGGGCGTCTACGTCGGGCCGCCCGGCAGCGGCAAGACGGTGGCAGCCATCGCAACGATGGCCGAAATCGGCGGGGAAACGCTGATCCTGGTACCCAGCCGCGACCTGGCTCGCCAGTGGGCCGACGTCCTGCTGGAGACGACCTCCCTCGAGGCCGACCAGGTCGGCCAGTATCATGGCGGCCAGAAACTGATTCGCCCCGTCACAGTCGCGACGTACCAGATCGCCGGCATGGATCGGCACCGTGCGCTGTTCGACGACCGCGAGTGGGGGCTGGTCGTCTTCGACGAGTGTCAGCACGTCCCCTCGGACGTCTACCGACGGAGCACGCACCTCCAGTCCCGGCACCGACTCGGGCTGTCGGCCAGTCCCGTCAGGGAAGACGACCTGGTGGCCGACATCTTTACCCTGCTCGGACCCCCGATCGGTACCGACTGGGACGCCCTCTTCGAGGCCGGGTTCGTCGCCGAACCCGAACTCGCGATTCGATACGTGCCCTGGGGCGATGATGACGTCAGGAACGCCTACAGCGCCGCCGATGGTCGCGAACGCTACCAGCTAGCGGCGACGAACCCGGGCAAGATCGAGGAGATTCGCTACCTGCTCGCTGCCAACCCCGCCGCTCGAGCGCTGGTCTTCGTCGACTACCTCGAGCAGGGCCGAGAGATCGCCGACGCCCTGGACACCCCGTTTCTCTCGGGGGAGACGCCACATCACGAGCGCCAGCGCCTGCTCGATGCCTTCCGTGGCAACGAACTCGACACTCTCGTGCTCTCGCGGGTTGGTGACGAGGGCCTCGACCTGCCGAGTGCCGACCTCGCCATCGTCGGTTCGGGGCTCGGTGGCTCGCGTCGGCAGGGGACCCAACGAGCGGGCCGCACGATGCGCCCGACCGGCACCGCCCAGCTGTACGTACTCGCGACCCGCGGGACCCGCGAGGAGGAGTTCGCCCGTCGACAGCTCCAACACCTCGGCCGCCAGGGCGTGCGCGTCCGCGAACAGACGGTCGACCGAGACTACTGATTACCTCGTGAGCCGTTCCGGATGACAGTGGGGAATATGTCAGACATAGCGGCAACACTCACCACTCAAGGTAGCGTAATGCGTCCAGCTCCCCGAGTGTAGCCCATGACGGATGATCAAGATCGCTCGCTCGCGACCGACTCCGTGCACGCCGGCCAGGAACCCGATCCCGCCACTGGGGCGCGGGCTCCACCGCTGTATCAGACCACGTCCTACGTGTTCGAAGACGCCGAGGACGCCGCCGCCCAGTTCGCCCTCGAGAAGCCGGGATACATCTACTCCCGACTGATGAACCCGACCGTCGAGACCCTCCAGGAGCGCCTCGCGACGCTCGAGGGTGGCGTGGGCGCGGCGGTCACGTCGTCCGGGATGGCAGCCCTCGACCTCACCACGTTTCTCCTCGCCTCCGCGGGCGACAACATCGTCACCGCCTCCTCGCTCTACGGCGGCACCTACACCTACCTGACCCACTCCGTCGAGCGTCGGGGAGTCACCACCCGATTCGTCGACACCCTCGACTACGACCAGTACGCCGAGGCCATCGACGAGGACACGGCTTACGTCCACCTCGAGACCATCGGGAACCCGGCCCTCGACACGCCGGACATAGAGCGCATCGCCGACATCGCCCACGACCACGGGGCCCCGCTGTTCGTCGACAATACGTTTGCGACGCCCGCGCTCTGTCGCCCCCTCGAGCACGGCGCGGACCTCGTCTGGAACTCGACGACGAAGTGGCTCCACGGCTCGGGAACGACCATCGGTGGCGTCGTCGTCGATGGCGGCTCGTTCCCCTGGGCGGAGTACCCCGAAAAGTATCCCGAACTCGCCGCGGACAACCCGGCCTATCACGGCGTGAACTTCGCCGAGACCTTCGGGGACGCCGCGTTCACCTACGCGGCCATCGCCCGGGGCCTCCGAGACCTCGGCAACCAGCAGTCGCCGTTTGACGCCTGGCAGACCATACAAGGCCTCGAGACCTTGCCGCTGCGCATGGAACGCCACAGCGAGAACGCGATGGCCGTTGCCGAGTTCCTCACAGACCGTCCCGAGGTGGCGTGGGTGAACTACCCGGGCCTCGACTCCCATCCGACCCACGATACCGCGAGCGAGTACCTCGAGGGCGGGTACGGCGGCATGCTCACCTTCGGCCTCGAGGCCGGCTACGAGGCGGCCCGCGGGACGGTCGAGTCGACGGAACTCGCCAGCCTGCTCGCCAACGTCGGCGACGCCAAGACGCTGATCATCCATCCCGCGAGCACGACCCACCAGCAACTCAGCCAGGAGGAGAAACACGCCTCGGGAGTCACGGACGAACTCGTGCGCCTCTCGGTCGGGATCGAGGACCCGGGCAACATCATCACCGACCTCGAGCAGGCCCTCGAGACGGCCACGAACTGAGCCGGTCCTTCGGGGGTTTCCGGACCGACACAGGCCACCCCTTACCTACCCTCGCCACTTTTCCCGGTCCCTGCCCTCGAGTGAGCCATGGCAGACGTCACTGTCCACGCGATCTGTGGGAGTCTTCGCGAGGGGAGCCACACCCGAACGACCCTCGAGTGTGCCCTGGACGCCGCCGCGGCAGCCGGTGGCGAAACGGAATTGATCGAGCTCGGTGAGTACGACCTGCCCATCTTCGACGCCGACGTCGACCGGGCCGACGCTGGCGACGCCGCTGAACTGGCTCGTCGAGTTCGGACGGCCGACGCGATCATCCTGGGGTCGCCAATGTATCACGGTTCCTACTCCTCGCCGTTGAAGACCGCACTCGATTACTGTGGGTTCGACGAGTTCGAGGACAAGACGGTGGGGTTGGTCGGGGTTGCCGGCGGTGCGTTCCCGGTCACGGCGCTCGAGCACCTCCGGACGGTGTGTCGAGCGCTCAACGCGTGGGTCCTTCCCCACCAGGTGGCGGTCCCGAACGCCAACGGCGCCATCGAGGACGGCTCCTTCGTGGACGACCGCCTCGAGGCGCGGGTCAGAACGCTCGGCGAGCGCGTCGTCCAGTACGCGGCGATCGAGCCGGATCCGGGCTCGTTCGAGGCCGATCAGAACCGCGGCGGGTGACCGCAGGTCTGTCGAACTTTCGAACCCGAACCCCTTTCCTGCCTCCACGTTTACGGTTCCAGTATCTGTTGGAATCGACGCTGGTGCGCGAGGAACGCAAACAGTCCGAACACGATGAGCCCGATCTGGAACGCCTCGATGTGGACGACTACCGATTGCGAACCGACGGCCAGCGGCTCGCTCACAACCGACCAGTCGGTGTACCAGACGGAGGCGAGCATGATCGTCGCCCCGACCGCCACGAGGCTGGCCGCCAGCACTGAGATCATCCGGCAGCGCCTGGTCATTGGGACGTGAAACGCCGCACGCTCGAGACGAAATTGCAGGATCAAGATGGCCACGAGCACCACTCCAGCGAGCGCGAGACTCCACAGCCCTGTCCCCCGCTCGGCGACCAAAAGCCACAGCGGCCAGGCCGCAACGAGCGCGAGGCTCGCGCCGATTCGATACGGCGTCAGCAGGTCCCGAATCGACGTGGTCGTCTTGCCGAAGACGACCGTCCGGAGCAACGCGCCACAGAACAGCAGTCCGAGCCCAGCCAGCGCCGTCGAGGCCGTCCGTGGACCCAGGACCACGAGGGCGAACCAGCAACCGACAGCCGTCGCCTCGAGGGCGGCTGCACTGGCCGCGGCTGTCATGCCCACGAGACGCCGCCGGGTGTGCCGGCTGAACCGACCCGGCTCGCGGATGACGCTCATACTGTTTGTCGTGAACCTACCCTTTTGGTTATGTGACCCCTTCGTCAGGACTACCCATAGGCTGGCCCGAGGGGACGATGCCATCGATTCGTCGAGGCCACTGTCTGGAGAGCGAAGCCGGCCCGGCGGGGAAACCGTTACTCAGCGCCAGCGAGCGGTTGGCGATACGATTTGGCAAACGATTTAACCACGGGTTACTCCGCTTTTATCCGATGCACGCGATCACGCAGAGTGGCTGGATCGAGGTCATCACCGGGAGCATGTTCTCGGGAAAGACCGAGGAGTTGCTCCGTCGCCTTCGACGAGCGGAGATCGCCGGCCAAGAGGTCGCGGTGTTCACCCCCGCCATCGACGACCGCTACGGCGAGAGTCACGTGGGCTCACACGACGGACGCCGCTGGGAGGCTGTTGCAATCGACCCCGACGGCGACCTCGAAGCCGTCACCGACTCGCTCAACGGCGAGCAGGTGGTGGCGTTCGACGAGGCCAATTTCTTCGCCGAGAACCTGATCTCCCTCTGTGAGAAACTCGCTGCGGACGGCCGTCGCGTGATCGTCAGCGGGACGGACCAGACGTTCCGGGGTGAACCGTACGAACCCTTGCCACAACTCGTTGCGCTCGCGGAATACGTCGAGAAGTTCCAGGCAATCTGTGCGTGCTGTGGGGAGCCAGCCACCAGAAATCAGCGACTCGTGGACGGGAAGCCGGCACACGTCGACGACCCGACGACCTTGGTCGGTGCCGAGGAATCGTACGAGGCTCGGTGTCGACACTGCCACACACTCCGGCGTGGCGACCCTCGACAATGACCCAATGGATCGAGAACCCCGACGGTGGCCGTGACCGCGGGCCCGCCGGGATTGCACGGGCCTGGCTCGAGGTCCTAATTCGTCCACAACGGTTCTTCCGGGTCGGCGTCGCGCCGGGCGACCAGGCCCCCGGGTTGACGTTCCTGTTGACAGTCGTGTTCGTCGCGGAGACGAGTCGGTACGTGCTGGTCGCGGACGCCTACCCGTCGCTATCGGTGTCGCCGGTCCTCGAGGCCGTCTTCTGGCTGAGCGTCGTCGTCTTGCTGGTGGCACCGCTTGGGTTACATCTCGTTTCTGCACTCCAGACGCTGTTTCTGGTTGTTGCGGTAGAACAGCGGGCGGGAATCAGCGAGACGGTCCAGGTGATCGCCTACGCGAGTGCACCCTGTGTGGTCGCCGGTATCCCCGTGGCCCCGCTGCAGGCCGTCGCCGCCTGCTACGGTGGGGTGTTGCTCGTCATCGGGCTTCGGATCGTTCACGACACCTCGCTGGCTCGAGCGGCCATCGCCGGATTCGTCCCGGCGGTTCTCGTCTTCGGGTACGGTTTCGGTGGCCTCGATGCGCTCGCGACGGTCATTGCACCCCTCCTCACGTGACGCCGCGGCCACATTTCGGTGGTCGCGAGGGCCAGCGGGGGGTTGTCGCCGGGCCATCCTGTGGGGATCGGTTGCGACTGTCGTCGGTAGGTGCTTCTTACTCCCGTTCCGAACCGGTGTAAGAACCGAAACGTTGCACAGAACTATTTAGCGGCGTCTCGTGGACTGGCCCATGTCCGAAACAGAAACCGCGTCTGGAGAGTCTCCCCCGGTTGCCGAGCGCCTCATCAAAGAGGCCGTCGGTGTGGGGTTGGACACGTCGCTTCGCGAACCGATTCTCGAGGCAGTCGACGAGGCCGAGGGAACGAGTGGTTCCGCCAGGCGCAAGCTTCCCGCCGCCAGTGCCCTGGTTGGCGTCGGTGCGGCGCTTGGCTACCTCCTCGGCCGCTCGGACCTCCCCGAGACGGTGCCGGACGCTGAGGCCGGAACGATGCTCGAGGAGCGAGTGGCGGCAGTTCGGGATACCGACGACGAGGGGACGGAGACGGCACAGGATCCCCTCGACGAGGGGACAGCGATGGCTGAGGACACCGAAGACGAACCGGAGTCCGACTCGAGCGATGACTCGGGTGGGGTTCTCACCCGGGCCGTGGTGCTCCTCGGACTGATCGCGGCTGGGGCGCTCGTCTGGCGACGACGCCAATCGACCGACGAGGAGTGGGAACCCGTCGAGGAGTTCGAACCGGCGACGGAGTCATCGTTCACCGACGAGGCGACCGAGAGCTTCGAACCGACAGCGGATGACGGTGAGGACACGGGGGAAGCGGACGACGAAGAGCAGACGACAGACAGTGAAGGGCCTGCTGCCGATAACTGAGGGGAGTCCCGTTGTCGTCAGGGCCCGCCTGTACTGATTGGCACTCCCACGCTGACCCGCGATCTGTTGTGTAACACCCACCGAGATCAGTGTCAACACACTCTCTCGAGCACGATCGCTCGAGGAGCGTGGTCACCGCGCCATTGTTCCCGACCCAGGGCGACTCGTCGGTCGCTGTACAAAGACCTAAGACGGCGACGGCGCCACAAACAGACGATGAAGACGACTCACCGCGTCGTCAACGGGGACGCCCGCGACCTCTCGAGCGTGGCCGACGAGTCGGTCGAACTGGTCGTCACCTCACCACCGTATCCGATGATCGAGATGTGGGACGACCTGTTCGCCAGGCTCGACCCCGCGATCGAAACCCACCTCGAGGCCGGTGAGGGCGAAGCCGCCTTCGAAGCCATGCACGCCCAACTGGAGGCCGTCTGGACGGAAGTCGAGCGCGTTCTCGTCGATGGCGGCATTGCCTGCATCAACGTGGGGGATGCGACCCGGACCCTCGACGACAGCTTCCGGGTGTACCCAAATCACGCGCGGGTGCTCGAGGCGTTCGTGTCGCTGGGGTTCGATCCCCTGCCGGACATTCTCTGGCGGAAACCCACGAATAGCGGCGCGAAGTTCATGGGAAGCGGGATGATTCCGCCGAACGCCTACGTCACCCTCGAGCACGAGTACGTGCTGGTGTTTCGCAAGGGGAGCACGCGACGTTCGTTTCCGCCGGGAGCCGACGAACGCTACGAGGCGGCGTATTTCTGGGAGGAACGCAACCGCTGGTTCACCGATCTCTGGTCCGACGTGACCGGCGAGTTCCAGGCCCTCGAGGATCTCGACGAGGAGGGGGCTAACCTGCGTGACCGCTCGGGGGCGTACCCCCTCGAGATCCCCTATCGCCTCTGCTGTATGTACTCGGCCTACGGCGACACGATCCTCGACCCCTTCTGGGGCACGGGAACGACGACACTCGCGGCGATGTGCGCCGGTCGGCACTCGATCGGATACGAACTCGAGTCAGCCTTTCTCTCGCGGTTCGACGTCAGCGTCAGCGACGTGGAAGCGCTCTCGCGGGCTGTCGCTCGTCGTCGGCTCGAGCGCCATCGCGATTTCGTCGAGGGTGCACGCGAGCGACCCGGCGGCCCGGCCCTCGAGTACGATGCGACCCACTACGACGTGCCGGTGGTGACGGCCATGGAATCAGATATCCGCCTCTACACCGTAGGCTCACTCGAGTCCGTGGAGGGGGGATACGTACTCGAGCACGAACCGCTCGAGTCCAGCGGTGCTGGCGACGACGCCCCGGCCGATCGGCCGGAGCCAGGATCGGACAGGGGTTGAAGTGGACGCTAGCGTCCGCTCGTGGCAGTCAATGCGGAACCGGGTAGCAACCGCTCGGGATGGGTCTGAGGATACTGAGACCACACAGGTGTACCCTACGGTGATTGTTCGGGGAGACGACCGGTGCTAACCCCTCCATGCACCGTGACACTCACTGCAACTGACGCGGTGATTTATGCCGACGCCGTCCACCGACTCGGTCGTACAATGGCTCCCGCAACGACACCCCAGGCCCGAGGACGGACCGGATTGACCGCCGCCACGCCACTGGTTTCGATCGGTGAACACGAGGACGACGACAGGGCGGAAGAGGCTGAAGACGACACCACCGCCGACGGCCCACCGCTGACCGCCGTTCGAATCGCTCACTTCTCGCCCGACGCACCCGCCGTCGACGTTTACGTGGACGGTGACCAGGTCGTCGACGGCCTCGAGTACGAGCGTATCACCCCCTATCTCGAACTCGAACCGGGGACGTACACCCTGACCGTGACCCCCGCTGGTGACCCCGACCAGCCCGTCATCGAGCGCGACCACTGGCTCGGTCGGGCGTTTTACACCGTTGCTGCCATCGGCTCCGTCGAGCAGGAAACCCTCCGGGCTCACGTCCTGGTCGACGACGGATCGGCCCTCCTCCGTGCCGTTCACGCCGTCCCGGACGCCCCAGCGGTCGACCTGTTCGCCAACGACGGTGCCCGCCCCATCGTGGAGGCGCTGGAGTTCGGGGAGGCGACCGGGTACGTTGCGCTCCCGGCATCGAACTACGAACTCGATATCAGGCCCACGGGAACCGACGACTCCGTCGGCTCCTTCGACGTCCCCCTCGAGCGCGGCATGGCCTACACCGGCGTGGCTATCGGTCGGCTCGAGGATCCCGACGGCGACCGGCCGTTCACGCTCCGGGCGCTGGTCGACGGGCCGATGGCGGCCCACAGTTACGAGGAGTGATCGACGCCGCGTTCGGCGGTGTGCGCTCTCGA
This sequence comes from Natrialbaceae archaeon Tc-Br11_E2g14, assembly GCA_001564275.1. GTDB lineage: Archaea > Halobacteriota > Halobacteria > Halobacteriales > Natrialbaceae > Natronosalvus. The sequence goes on from LKND01000008.1 coordinate 37,088, forward strand.
CCTACCGCTTGAGCCGGACCACCGGTCCCGACCCTGACCCAGCCTCGCGATCGACCTCGAGCAATCCGTCGTCGACCAGATCCGCACAGAGGTCCGCCAGCCAGTCGCGACCGTGCTTGCCCGTCGGGGTGTAATCGACGCGAACCCGGGGCCCGAGCTCGTCGAGCGGGAGTGCCTCGAACTGCTCGAGTGTTCGGACCACGCGTCCGCGGAACTGCCGACGACTCCCCTCGAAACTCGACTGGGTGGGGACGTCCGGCGCGGAGAAGTCGCCGGTCGCGTACGCCGAACACCGGTCGCGCCACGGGCAACCGGCCTCGTCACACCGAGGCCGTTGCGTGCAGGCGACGGCACCGAGTTCCATGATCGCGTTGTTCCAGACTCGCGAGGCTGCGTCGGGCATGAGGTGGTTCGCGGCTTCGGCAAACGCCGAATCGTCGTCGGGCACGTCGAACGCCCGATAGCAGACTCGCTTGACGTTGGTATCGACGACCGCGTCGCCGTTGTTGAACGCGAAACTCGCGACCGCGTTCGCGGTGTACGGGCCGACCCCCATCAGCTCCTCGAGCTCGTCGGGGGTATCGGGGAACGTCCCGTCGTACTCGGTTTCGATCTGTGTCGCCGCCTCATGCAGGTACTTCGCGCGGTTGTTGTATCCCAATCGATGGCTGGACCAGAACCCCACGACGTCCGCCCGGTCGGCAGCTGCGAGCGCCGCCGTCGTCGGCCACCGCTCGAGGAACGCCGACCAGGCTTCAACCACCCGGTCCAGTTGGGTCTGTTGACTCATGACCTCGCTGACCAGGATTTCGTACGGATCTTCGGTTTCCCGCCAGGGATACGACCGGTGGTCGTCTTCGTACCACGCGACGAGGGCCTCTTGGACGGCCTCGAGGGTACCGTCGGTTGGGAGGGTGTCGCCATTGGCGCCCTCCTCGCCACCGTCGCCTGAAACGGGTGCGTTCCCCTCCGTTGGCATGTCTCGAGGTCTCGGGCGAACGACCTTACCGATGGCGGTTCCGGGTGCCGATGCGCGATCTGGGCACAGCAAAGCCCGAAAGCATTTACCCACACTACGTACGAGCACAGAGTATGTCACTCGAGGAGCTCTCGACGGAAATGGAGACGCGCTACAGCGACCTGGGCACGGAGTGCCCGATCACTCTCGATCGGGAGACACGTAACGAACTCGCGTTACTCGAGACCGCCCTCGAGCCGACATCCACCGACGAACTCGTCCGGCGGGCCATCCACCTGCTCTTTCAGACCTGCGTCGACACGGGTAAACTCGACTTTCAACTCCGCTCAGGCTACGACGTGACGTACGACGAGTACCTGTCCGGGATGACCTTCGACGACATGACCGGTGGGGACGAGTACCCCAGTCTCGACGAGGAGCGACGGTATCGATTCTGATGTGGGTGCCGCTTCGCGCGGCCACAGAAGACACGTCGAGCCGTGGGCTTGACGCGGATGTGTTCGGAAATCCGTGTTATAGTAGCCACTGAACGTTATTGCACACCCCCCCGAGACCCCGGCGCAGAACCGGTTTGCCACCGGTTCTGCGCCGACTCGCTGTGACGGTGTGTAACTCGTTTCAATTGTTACTATATTGCTCGAGTGCCAACTCCCCGGTCACAGCGTCGATCGAATCGAACAGGAGGTCCGCCCCAAGCCGGATTTCACGCTCGGTGACGTCAAGCGGCGGGAGCAGTCGGAGCGTCTTGTAGCCACACCCAAGCGTCAGTAGGCCACGTTCGAGGGCCGCCTCGACCACCGCTTCGCGGTGAGCCTTGGTGTCGAACTCGATGGCCAACATCAGTCCGCGGCCCCGGACGTCGATGACGTTGTCGCTCTCGGCAGCGTACTCCTCGAGCAGGGTTCGGAACTGGGAGCCCCGTTCACGCACGTTCGGGAGGTGCTCGTGAATCGCGTCGATTGTCAGGGCACCCTGCATCGCGGCGATCAGGTCACCGGCACCCCACGTCGAGGAAATCCGGCCCGTCTCCTGGGGGAACACGTCCGAGCGGGAGATGGTTGCCCCGACGCGGAGCCCCTTCGCGCTCGTGATCACGTCAGGGGTCAGATCCAGGTGGTCGATGGCCCACATCTCACCGGTTCGGCCGAGCCCCGACTGGATCTCGTCGGCGATCACCCGGAGACCAAAGCGGTCGCGAAGGGCCTCGAGATCTCGAGCGAACTCCGGATGCGGGACGCGATACCCGCCTTCGCCCTGCACGGGTTCCACGATGAGATAGGCGACCTCGTCGGGGTCGATGATGCCCTGTTTGGGATCGAGTTTGTCCGCAATGACGTTACCGCCAGGTCCGTCGGTGCACCAATCCCGTTCGTAGCCCGCCTGGGTCGATGGGTAGGGGACGCTCACGACGCCGCCGATCTCGGGATACCCCTTCCGGTGAACGGTCTTCGACCGGTTCAGCGAGAGCGCGCCGAGGGTTCGTCCGTGGAAGGCCCCGTCGAAGGTAAACGCCCGGTGACCCCCCGTCGCATAGCAGATCTTGATCGCGTTCTCGACTGCCTCGCCGCCGGAGTTCGAGAGGAACACGCGATCCATATCGTAGTGACTGGTCAGATCGATCAGCCGCTCCATCAACTGCGATGGACCCGGGAACTCCGGATCCTCCGGTGGGCCGCCGCCGCTGACGTAGAAGTCCTGGCCGGCGATCTTCAGCGGGTCAACGAGGTCGAACGCCTCGAGACGATCCATGATCGCTGGGTTGTTGTATCCGAGTGGGGCAGCAGCGACGTGGCTCGTGAAATCGAGCAGAACGTTGCCGTCAACATCGGTACAGAACGGGCCGATCGCTGGTGCCTGACTGTCCCAGACGAAGTTGTACACGTAGGTGCTCGGTGCGGCATACTGGTGATGGTAGGTCGACCACTCCTTGGCCCCACTGCCGGGCATGGTATCGACATCGGGCTCGACCGTGTCTCGGTCCATACTGGGCCTGAGGGGGCCCCCCAGTAAAATTATTCGTTGTGGCTCTGGCAATTCTTACAGAGCCCTTACAATTGGTCGGGATATCCTCCCCGCTCGATGGGTTCGAACCTCTCTCGGCACTGTCTTTCGGTTCTTTGTCGCGGACGCATAACCACCACCGACACTCCCCGTGAGCCTGTCTGATCGGCGCCTCGAGTGTCCTCAGCGTGGGTCGCGATCCGGTGTCGACTCGGCTGACGGCGGTCAGAAGTCGACGTAGGACTGTTCCCACTCGCGACGCGCCTCGAGTTCGCGCCGACCGCGACGGGTCATGGTGTAGAAATTCGTCCGGCGATCACGACTCCCCTTCTCGACGAGACCCTTGTCGACAAGCGTATCGAGGTTCGGGTAGAGCCGACCGTGGTGAATTTCCTTTTCGTAGTACTGCTCGAGTTCCTCCTTGATCGCCAGTCCGTGCGGTTCGTCCTCCCCTGCGATGACGTACAGCAGATCACGCTGAAAGCCTGTCAGGTCGTACATTGGATATGTCCACCTGTCACTTATTGTCGTATTTTAATAAATATATCGGGTTGGATCCGCATCGGTCCCGGTGTGACGGGATTTCCGGGGGTTAACTGAATCCGGCATGAGTAACTCTTCCGATGCATAATTGTCAGGACTTCACCTAACGCGTCATGCATGTTTTCTATTCACACAGTCTCCATGAGCGGCTTTTCTCGCGTTACTACACGTTGTGCGGTGTGCGAAGAGGCCCACCGGATCGTGAACCGCCGGTCTCAAACCGTCGACCGCCGACCACTGATACGGATTGCTGTAACTTTTTACCGGTGATTGCCGACCCGGTATGGGCAATCACCGGTAAGAGACAACACTAAACCGTATGAGCGTAGTCAGGGTGTGAGTCGCTGCCCGACGCGCGACGCCACCGAATCCTCCGGGAGCGGATTAGCGGTTCGAGCTGGTGGATTGCTTGCAGGTCAGTCGGCGTCACCGAACTGAAGCACGCCGTCACTTTCCGCGTCTACCCCTGACTTATCGGGACGTGAGTTGATCACCACTTCACAGTCTGGGCATTCGTAGTCGATGGAGTTGGCGTGGACGTGGATGACCCAGTCCCCATTGATGGGACTTTCGTGGTTACAATTCGGACAAAAGAGTGTTGCCTTGCGCGGCGGCCGACGCTCGGGGCTGTTGGTGGAGGGAGTCATTTCTTTAGCTATAGTCCGACCGGGTATAAACGTGCCGTTCTCGGTCCCGTACGTGGACGATTTCAATTGACTCGGATCTACCAGCTGCTTACGTGACAACTATAGTAGTAATTGAAACCGATTTACACACCCTCACAGCGAGTCGCCTCAGAACCGGTCACAAACCGGTTCTGCGCCATGGTCTCGTGCGGGTGTGTCAATGACGTTCAGTGGCTCCTATATCATCAACGTCGCTCGGCGATCGATGTCTAAACAGGAAAGCAAGCCGCGTGGCGGAAAAGTGCCACGCGACCGCTTGCCGCCCTGAATTGGTCCCCGCTGACGCTTCGGCCCTCCAAAGCGAAGCGTCACGTGAACGAATTCGATGCGACGACTTAAAGGTAACGACACTGGTGTCTCATTTGATATTTCAATTACACGACCGTCGGCAGTTGCGGCCGGACGGTGTGTCTCTGAGAAGCCCTCTACAGGCTGTCCCTGGCGAGGACACGTCCCATAGTGACACCTGAAACGAGTTACACAGCCCCACGTCGAGACGGTTCGGAACCGGTCCTCATCGGTTCTGAGCCAAGTGGGTGGCGGGCGTGCGATGCTGTTCAATGGCTACTGTATGCGTAGCTATTAATCGCCCTCGGACGAACCGAGGTGTATGACCGTCTCGAGCGCCCCCGGCAAGGTCTATCTCTTCGGGGAACACGCTGTCGTCTACGGCGAACCCGCCGTCCCCTGTGCGATCGAACGTCGGGCCCGGGTCACGGTGAACAGACGCGAGGACGACCGTCTCCGGGTTCAGGCAGACGACCTGAGTCTGGACGGGTTCACGGTCGAGTACGGTGGCACCACCGACGCACGCCCCGATGTCGACGTCCCCGAGAACCTCATCGAGGCCGCGATGGGGTACGTTGACGAGGCCATCGAGCAGGTTCGCGACGTGACCGGCGACCGCGACGCCGGCTTCGACGTCACCATCGAGAGCGACATTCCTCTGGGCGCTGGGCTCGGCTCGTCGGCGGCCGTCGTCGTCGCCGCGATCGACGCGGCGACGCGCGAACTCGGAGTTAGCCTCGAGACCGACGAACTCGCCGAGCGCGCCTATCGGACGGAACACGCCGTCCAGTCTGGACAGGCGTCGCGGGCGGACACCTTCTGCTCGGCGACGGGGGGTGCGGTCCGCGTCGAGGGCGAGGATTGCCGCGCGCTCGAGGCCCCGGACCTTCCGCTCGTCGTCGGCTTCGACGGCGGTGCAGGGGACACCGGTGAACTGGTTGGTGGTGTCCGGGGGCTTCGCGAGCAGTACGACTTCGCGGCCGACACGGTCGCGTCCATCGGCGATCTCGTTCGCCAGGGTGAACGAGCGCTCGCCGCGAACGACATCGACGAGCTGGGTCGACTCATGAACTTTAACCACGGGTTGCTGTCGGCCCTGGGGGTGTCCGCCCGCTCGCTGGACAGTATGGTGTGGGCTGCCCGTGACGCCGGCGCGACCGGGGCGAAGCTCACTGGGGCGGGCGGGGGTGGCTGCATCGTCGCGCTCGATTCGACCGATGCGACCGAAACCGCGCTCTCGTTCACCCCTGGCTGCGTGGAGAGCTTTCGTGCTGAACTCGCTACCGAGGGGGTGAAACGCCTTCAATGACCACCATCCTCAAACTCGGGGGCAGCGTCATCACCGACAAGGACCGGGCGGAGACGCTCGACGATGCTGCACTCGAGGCCGCGGCAGAAGCTATCGGTAACGCCCTCGCGCGCGGTCAGGCGGCGGACCTGGTTGTCGTCCACGGCGGCGGGAGTTTCGGCCACGTCAACGCCAGTGACCACGGCGTGTCGACCACCCAGGGCAGCCACGACGTCGCGGCCCTCCACGACATACACGGGGCAATGAAGGCGCTCAACGGGTTCGTCCTCTCCCGATTGCTCGCCGCGGACGTCCCGGCGGTGCCGGTGCATCCGCTCTCGGCGGGCGCACGGACCGGCGACGGCTCGCTCGAGTTGAACGCCGCCGCCGTCACCACGTTCCTGGGTGAGGGGTTCGTTCCAGTCCTCCACGGGGACGTGATCGCTCACGAGGGTGCGGGGGTGACCATCGTCAGTGGGGACGAGATCGTGACCGACCTCGCAACCGCCCTCGAGGCCGACCGGATCGGCCTCTGCTCGACGGTTCCGGGTGTCCTCGATGGTGAGGATGCAGTCATCGAACGGATCGACGACTACGGGGCCGTCGAGTCGGTGCTCGGGGCGAGCGATTCGACGGACGTCACGGGTGGGATGGCCGCCAAAGTGCGGGCCCTGCTCGGCCTCGAGGCTTCGGCCTCAATCTTCGGTCCCGAGGCGCTCGAGGCGTTTCTGGCCGGGGAACGACCAGGGACGACGATCGGGTAACTGACCGACAGGCGTTTGTCGCTGGCGACGACACGGAGGATATGATCGAGGCCGTCTGCTTCGACCTGGACGACACGCTGTACCCCTACGACCCCTGCAACGAGGCCGGGAAGGCTGCCGCTCGAGCCGCTGCACGAGAACGGAGTTACGACTTCGACTCCGACGGCGATGGCGACCACGGCGACGTGGACAGCGCATTCGAGGCGTTTTATCAACGTGGACGCCAGGACGTCAAGCGGGATCTGACCGGGACGGCCGCCTCTCACGAACGCCTGTTGTACTTCAAGCGCGCCCTCGAGCACCACACGGGACGACCGCAGCCCGCGGACGCCCTCGCGCTCGGGGGCGCCTTCTGGGACGGCTATCTCGAGGCGATGGAGCCGTTCCCGGAGACCCTCGAGACGCTCGAGACGGTCCGTGATCGCGGTCTCGACGTGGCCATCGTCACGAACCTCACCACTCGGGTGCAGTTGCGCAAGCTCGAGGCGCTCGAGCTCCCGCCGCTGATCGACTGTCTCATCACCTCCGAGGAGGTGGGCCAGGAGAAGCCGGCCTCTGTCCCGTTCACGCTCGCACTATCGCGCCTGGGTGTCGACGTGGCGGATGCGCTGATGGTCGGTGACTCGATCGCATCGGACGTCGTCGGCGCGAACGCCCTCGGCATCGAATCCGTCTGGCTGGACCACCGGGGGGTTGGCCTCGAGGGCGTCGACACCGACGGGCCCTACGGGACTCCCGACCACAGGATAGAAAGTCTGGGGGCGGTAACTGATCTGCTATGACGATGCTTCTCGAAGCCGAACGACGCCAGGTGGTCGAGCGAGCCCGCGACCTCGCCTCGCTCACGCCGGGTCGGACCGGTAACCTGAGCGTTCGATCGGACGAGGCCTTCGCGATTACGCCAACGGGCGTCCCCTACGACGCATTCGACGCGGCGGACGTACCGGTCGTCGGCGTCGGGGGCGACCAACGCGACGGGGAGATGCTCCCGAGCAGCGAAGTGCCCATGCATAGCGCGATCTATCGCCGGGCGGACGTGGGAGCCATCGTCCACACGCACTCTCCGTGGTCGACGGCCCTGGCGATCGCGAACGAACCGCTGCCGCCGATCCACTACATGATCGTCGCGGTCGGCAAGTCCGTCCCCGTGGCCGAATACGCCCCCTACGGCACCGATGCTCTCGCCGAAAACATCGTCACCGCCATGCACGAGGCGGGTTCCACAGCGAGTCTCATCGAGAATCACGGCCTCGTCGTCACTGCCCCGACCCTCGAGACGGCCCTGGAGAACACGATCCACGTCGAGAGTTTGGCGCAGCTGTATCTCCAGTGTCGAGCTGGCGGGCTCGAACCACAGACGCTCACCGACGCCCAACTGGAGACGGTCCTCGAGAAGTTCGAATCCTACGGGCAAGCGTCCTGACGGAACTCGGTGTCGTCAGTCCAATCGATCCGGCTGACTCGATTCGATCACGCTTCGTCGTCGCGGTCCCGATCCGCCAGCAACGCCTCGGCCGTCACCAGTGCATCCATCTCGAGACCCGCCGCCTCGACGTGCTCGCGGCCACCTTCCTGCCGGTCGACGACCACGAGCGCGCGCTCGACCGTCGCGCCGGCGTCGCGCAGGGCCTGGACGGCTTCGACGAGGCTCGTTCCAGTCGTCACGATGTCTTCGAGGACGACGACCCGTTCGCCGTCCTCGAGTCGCCCCTCCACGAGGTTCGCCGTGCCGTAGTCCTTGCGCTGCTTCCGGGCGATGACGTAGGGGACGTCGGCCGCGACACTCGTCGCCGCTGCGAGCGGGACGCCACCGAGTGCGACCCCGCCGAGTTTGTCGTCGGGCTCGAGACGGTCGGCGAAGGCTTCGGCGATCAGCGAGAGACACCGGGGATCGGTCTCGAAGAGATACTTGTCGACGTAGTAGTCGCTCGTCCCCCCGTGGGCGAGTTCGAACTCGCCGAAGCGGACGGCGTCGGCCGCTCTGAGGGCGTCGATGAGGTCCTGAGTCATGGTGAGGGCTGGTGCGCTCGAGTGAGTTAAACTGACTGATTGAGAACGTTGTGTCACTATTCCTCGAAACGTAAATCCTGCCGGAATGCGCCGGGCTGTGGCGTTACCAGGGTTCGTTTTTCAGCCCCAGTTTGTACGCGATGACGTTCGTCACTACGTGGAGAATCGGCGTGAGGATTACGATCACGAGGATGACTTCGAGGGTAAACCAGGTCGTGAACCACTCGGTCGCGAGCAGCGCCGTCAGCGGCAGGGATACCACGACGAAATCGAGTTGATCGACACCTGGGAACATCGCCCCGCGCTCCCGACCCGTTCGGCGTTTCACGAACGAGGCGAGGATGTCACCGAGCATGGCCCCACCGGCGAGGCCGATCGCGGCGAGGATGGGGAACTCGGGCAACTCGACGCCGAGGGCGCTCCCGACGTCCACCGCAACGAGGTTCAGCAATCCTGCCAGGGCGAGGCCGGTGAGGATGCCGCCCGCGGTCCCACGCCAGCTCTTACCATCACCGAGGACCCGACGGCCGCCCCACGTCCGGCCGCCGTCGATCGGTCGGCCACCGCCCGTCAACACCGCCGCATTGTTCGGCACGTAGGCGGGTAACATCACCCAGAACGCGACCACGATCGTCTCGAGTATTGCCATGTCGTGGCTCACGCACCACGGTGATGTAATCGCTTGTGGTTCCGTGGCGGCGCTGGCGGGGTGATCTCGGGGCTCGGATCAATCCGGTGACCTGTCCGTCCCAACGAATCAAAACTTGCTAACCGGTTGGGCACCGAGACTCGAATATGATCCCGCCCATTGCGAGCCGATTCGTTGCCGGGGAGTCCCCCGCCGAAGCGCTCGAGCACGTGCGGTCGCTCAACGAGCGCGATGTTGGGGCCATCATCAACCTACTGGGTGAGCACTACGACAGTCTCGAGGCAGCCGAAGACGACGCAGCCACCTACCGGTCCCTGGTCGCCGATATCGGAGACACCGATCTCGAGGCCTGTATTTCGGTCAAGCCGTCACAGATCGGGCTCGACCTCGGCGAGGACGTCTTTCGTGACCTGCTCGCGGAGCTCGTCGAGGTGGCGACCGAGGCGGACGTCTTCGTCTGGATCGACATGGAAGATCACACGACGACCGACGTCACACTCGAGGCGTTCACGGATCTGGCCCGCGAATACGACGGCAACGTCGGCGTCTGCGTGCAGGCAAACCTCAAGCGAACTCGCGAGGACGTCGAGCGACTCGCCAAGTTGCCGGGAAAGGTTCGCTTCGTCAAGGGCGCCTACGACGAACCGGCTTCGGTCGCCTACACCGACAAGGCCCGCGTCAATCAGGCGTACGAGGACCTACTCGAGTACGCGTTCGAACACTTCGACGATGGCGTCGCCATCGGCAGCCACGATCCCGAGATGATCGACCTGGCGAAGGACTTACACGAGGAACACGGCACGCCGTTCGAGATACAGATGCTGATGGGTGTTCGCGAGGAGGCCCAGACGGAACTCGCCCGTGAGTACGAGATGCACCAGTACGTTCCCTACGGATCGCGGTGGAAGTCGTACTTCTATCGGCGGCTCATGGAGCGCAAGGAGAACGTCTTTTTCGCGCTCCGGGCAATTCTCGGCCGGTAGTCGGCGTCACAACGGGAACGCTGATAATCCCGTGGTGTGACCCCCAGTATATGACCTCGTGGAAGCGGGACTTCGCGAGCGGCCTCATCGTGCTGGGCCCCATCCTCGTCACCCTCTACATCCTCTGGTGGCTCTACGGTCTCATCGCCGGGATGACCCCAGGCCTGATTCTCGACGCGGACGTCCTCGAGCCGTTGCTCCCCGACGACGCGTTCGACGGTGCGGCGCGAACGCGCGAACAACTCGCTCAGTTTCTCCGGGTCGTCGTCGTCCTGACCGTGTTCGTCATCCTCACGCTCTCGATGGGCTACCTGATGCGGACGACCGTCGGGAGCCTCGTCGAGCGGGTGCTCGATAACCTGGCGAATCGCGTCCCGGGACTGCGGGTCGTCTACAACGCCTCGAAGATGGCCGCCGAAACGGCCTTCGGTGAGCAAGATTCCCTGCAGACGCCGGTCAAACTCGAGACCTGGGATGGGTTGCGGATGACGGCGTTCAAGACGGGTAAGACGACCGACGACGACCGAGAGGTCCTCTTTTTGCCCACGTCTCCGAACATCACCACCGGCTTCGTGATCGAGGTCGAATCCCACCGACTCACGGAACTCGAGGAGGACGTCGAGGACGCCCTGACCAGGGTGTTGAGTGCGGGGTTCGGGGATGCGGACCGAACGCGAGACATGGACGCCGGTATCTCGATCGACGTGATCGACGAGCGCGTCACGAGCCGCGCCGACGGCAGTTCGGAAACGGATGGCGGCGCGGACGAGGGCCACACGGCGAACCGATCCGAGAACTGATGGTGGACCCCGATTCTCCCTTCGCTCTCACTCGTCCTCACGTCGACGTGGCTCCGGGTCGATTCCGCTGGCGGCGCCAGTGCCAGCCCCTGAATCACCGTCCGCGTCCTGTTCGGCGAGTATCTCCTCGAGGCCAGGGGCCCGACGCCGCACCACGAGCAGGACGACCCCGACGAGGATCGCGGGAATGACGAGCATCGCGACGATGACGAAGAGGACCACGGACAGGTCGGGCAGTCCAGGGAGGATGGCGACGGTGTACAGGGGCGCGAGCATGCGCGTCGATACGGTCGCCCAGCCGAAACCGCTTTGGGTTCGACGGGCCAGTCACCTGGCCGATACTGCTCTGGGGTCGACGAGCACTTACCCGAGACCGAGAAACGACTCGGCGTTCTCCCAGAGCAGTTTCCGCTGGACATCCTCGTCGAACTCGAGGGCTCTAAACTGCTCGAGCCAGGGCCCGGGCTCGAGCATGGGGTAGTCGGTACCGAACATGACCTTCTCGGTGAGCAGCGTCTTCGCGTAGTGAAGCACCTGTTCGTCGATGTACCTCGGCATCCACCCCGAGAGATCCATGTAGACGTTGCCCTTCTGCTGGCAGATCGCGAGTTGCTCCTTCTCCCAGGGGAACGCCGGATGCGCGATGAGGATCTGCAGGTCGGGGTGGGTGGCGGCGACGTCGTCGATCAACAACGGATTGCCGTACTTGATCTTGAGCCCCCGTCCGCCGGGTGCACAGGCCCCCAGCGTGGAGTTGCCGCCGTGGAAGACGACGGGAACGCCCAGGTCCTCTATCGTCGCCCACAGCTCCTCGTGGGCGGGATCGGATGGGTCGAACCCCTGGGCGATCTGCTGGAACTTGAACCCGGCGAGATCGAGATCGTCGACGCATCGAATCGCCTGCTCGACGCAGTCGTCCTTGAGCGGGTCGACGGAGCCGAAACCGACGAAGAAGTCGGGATACTCGTCTCTGACCTCGGCGACGTACTCGTTCGGAACCGGCGGGTTCCCCGTATTGGTCTCGGCGTCCCAGCCGAGCAACACCGCCCGCCCGACGCCGACCGCACGGTAGTCCTCGATCATCTGCTCGTAGGTGTTGGTCTCGAGGTCGGTCCCGAATCGATCGGCCGCGTCGCGCATCAGCTGCCCGCCAGCGTCGTGGAGGAACTCGCTCGTTGGCTGGTGGGCGTGGGTGTCGATCGCTCGCGGCCCGTCGGCGGCCTCGAGCGCGCTGGGCAGTGTCATGTGACACGGTCCGCGGATGGTGGTAAAAATTGCGGCGATTTGGCGTGACCTCCGTTGAGTGCGCCGCCTCGCTTCTCGGCGACACCACGACGGCCGCTTTCCAAACGGGTGCCCGCGTCACCCGGCTCCGGACTGGCACTGGCGTGGCCCGGCTTCGGACTAACAATAGCGTCCCCCAGCTACAGACCGGCACCGGCACGAACCCCCTCCGGGTTGCCACAGGCACGGCCCAACGCCAGTCCCACCACTTCACTCTCATTGAGCAGTCGCTGCGGTGACAGACGGATGGTGCATATGCTGAGGCGGCGGGGTTTTCGACGGTGTCGCCCTTTCGAACCTGGCGAGACCACCGTAGTGAACCACGTCGTCACCTCGCCACGGGATTCAAGAGCGTGGCCCGCTTACTGACCGGTATGCCACACCGTCGATCAATGGAGGTGACCGGCCGGCACCCCTGACGTGATCGTCTCGAGCAGGTTGCCGATCGGGGGCCAGCCGAGTCCCTCACTCGAGCACCACCGTCCAGTCGGAACGCCACACTCCCGTCCGCGGACCACGACCCTCGTCGAGGACACCGACCATGAGTGAACACACCACACGACCGTCCGTGGAGCACCCCGACCAGGGGACAGCAGTCGTCGCCAAGCGCGTCGACTCCGGGACGGCCGACACCGACGAGATCACCGATCTCGCCCGAGCGGCCGGCTACACCGTCATGGGTGCAGTTACCCAGTCCCGGCGTGCCGACGCCGCGTTACAACTCGGGGAGGGCAAGGCCGAGGAACTCGCCACACTCGTCGAATCGACGGGGGCAGAGACCGTAATCTTCGACAACCGTCTGGGCCCCTACCAGACGTACAACCTCGGGCAGTTGCTCCCCGAGGGCGTCGAGGTGATGGACCGGTTCACCCTGATCCTCGAGATTTTCGGCCAGCGAGCCCAGACCCGGAAGGCCCAGCTCCAGGTCGAACTGGCCGAACTCAGGTACGAACTGCCTCGCGCCGAGGCCAAGACCAGCCTCGCCAAGCGTGACGAACACCCGGGTTTCATGGGGCTCGGGGAGTACGACGAGAGCCGCGAGCGGGACATCAAGGCCCAGATCAGCCGGATCAACGACGAACTCGAGCGTATCGAACGGACCGAAGAGCAACGGCGCGAGCGTCGACGGGACTCGGGGTTCGACCTCGTAGCGCTTGCGGGGTACACGAACGCCGGCAAGTCCACGCTGCTCCGCCAGTTGGCGACGGATCTCGAGGTCGACGAGAACGAGGATCGCCACCCCGATCTCGACGCGACGGCCGAGTCCCAGGATCGGCTGTTCACCACGCTCGGGACGACCACGAGACGGGCCGACATCGAGCCCCGTGACGTCCTCGTGACGGACACGGTGGGGTTCATCAGCGACCTCCCCCACTGGCTGGTAGAGTCGTTCAAGTCCACCCTCGATTCCGTCTATCGGGCCGATCTCGTGCTCCTGGTGGTCGACGTCAGCGAACCGATCGACGAGATTCACGAGAAACTCGTCACGAGCCACGACACCCTCTACGAGCGAAACGAGGCCCCCATCGTCACCGTCCTCAACAAGATCGATCGGGTGAGCGAAGATGAACTCGACGAAAAGCGCGAGGCACTCTCGGCGCTCGCGCCGGCCCCCGTGGCCGTGAGTGCACACGAGGGTGACAACGTCGAAGCCCTGCTCGAGCGGATCGACACCGAGTTGCCCGACTGGGAACGCGAGCGACTGGTGTTGCCGATGACTGAGGACACGATGAGTGTCGTCTCGTGGATTCACGACCACGCGAACGTCGAGGACGTGACCTACGGCGACGACGTCGTCGTGGACTTTAAGGCTCGCCCGGCGGTGATCTCGCGGGCTCGAGACCGGGCGAGCGAGTTGCGAACTGCCGAGGTGTGAGCGTCGGATCGCCGCCATCGTGGTTTTTCTCGCGTGGCGGTGGCGTTTGCGGTGACCGTGGATGCGGACCCGAATCTGAACCTGCCACTCGAGTTGGGACCTGAACCTGGACGCTGAGCTGATCGGTGAAGTGGCCTGCAACGCTGCCCCCGACCCGACCGTGACTCCGAGGAAGGAACGTCGTCTCGTAACGACGAATATCGTCCCAG
>LKND01000066.1 GCA_001564275.1 Natrialbaceae archaeon Tc-Br11_E2g14
GAAGCTTGTCTGAGCCCTTCTTGCCCTTGATGATGAAGTCGGCCTCGCTCCGGACTTTGGTCGCCACGCCGCCTTGGTAGAACTCGCTGTCTAGGTAGACCCAATCGATGTCGAACTTCGCCGTAGCGAACCGCAGCAGCCGATCAACCAGGCCATCCAGGTTCGAGGCCGACTTCACCGGAAGCGACACGACCGTGATCGGCGTGTTCGTACCGACGAGAGCCAGCGTAGCGAACTCCCACGCGTACCAGTTATTAGCAATTCGATTTGCTTTATTTGAGGTGGAACGTGCAAACTGGCGTTCCAGAATCAACTGGTGCGGGCTCGTATTTAAATGTAATGAGGTCACAAAACTGGCTCACCATGATTGAAGACATCGACCACGACGTATTCGTGCGGATTCAGACTGACCTGCTGGTGGTCGGTGACAGCATCATGACCGACAGACACCACGCCTCGAACGGCAACTACGAGGACGACGATCCGCAGAACCAAATCGGCGGCATCATCCCCGCCTTTCCACTTTCGGGCTGGCTCCGCCACGGAATGGAGCGCGTCGTCTCCGAGAACGACGGTACTGCCTGCCATCCCGGCGAGGCCAACGCGAATTTCATGAAGGAAGACGTCTACGAGCGCGACCTCGATGACGGCTACCACGAGAAGGGCGCGTGCGTCGATGACCCGAAAGAAGACCACGGCTGCGTGGTTTTCGACCTCTTCGGCGGCTTCGGCAACCAGCCGGGAAAGGTGATGCGTCGCCCGATCAAGTTCAACCCCGTCCGCTCCAGCGTGGACTACACGCGCGGACAGGCAGAAGGCCACTATCGCCGACTCAACCGGAACATCGTCTCCCGTAATCGGGAGGACAACCGCGAACCGCTGCGGAACGCCGAAGTGGACGCCGTCGCCAATCTTGACGGTTGCTGGCACCTCTCCTTCCGGGAGACGAAGCCCGAGTTCATCGGCCTGCTCGCCGAGGGGATCGACTTCCTCGATGGGCACAAGACGGACTTCATGCACCAGCTCGGTGGCGCGCGGAACTTCGGCGCGGGGATTGTCGATTGCCACCTCATCAATCCGCTCTACGAGGAACGCGAACTGAAGCGCGTCTTCGACCGCGGGAAGGGCAACACGAACAAGATGGACGAGAAAGACGACCAGTGGGCCGAAGAGTACCGCCCAGCGTTCGTGGAGGCGCTGGAAGAGCGTATCGAAGAGGGGTCGTAGATGGGCGAGAGTGCTACCCTCAGCGACTTCCAGGGCGACGGCGGTCAGAACGTGATGGTCGCGGCCTACCGCCACGACGCTCACAAGCTCAACGGCGAGACGCACGACTACGCGCCGGACACCTTCCACGGCGTCCCGGCGAACCAGACCGTACCACACGGCGCGGACGGCGACGCGTCGGCGCTCTCGCGTCCCAACGGGAAGCCCGAACAGACGGTAGACAACCACGAAACGCACTACCGGCTCTCGCTGCTGACGGGCGACTCTCACTACGACCCCGAGGAGTTTTTACGCCCGCGCATCTCTGAGGCCATCAACGACCTGCTGACGGGCTCCGACCCCGAGGCGATGCATCGGGCGTGGCTCACGTCGGACGTAGCGAGCAGGTTCAACGAGAGCATCTACTACCCGTACACGAGCTTGAAGTACCACACGCTGCTCGTAGCGGCGCTCTTGGACAACTACCGCGCCGGTCACGAGTTCCCCGATCTCCACCTGGTCGTGGACGACGCCGAGGAGATCGTGCCCCACCGGACGGTCTACGCGGGCGACCGCTTCGCGCTTCGAATCGACGAGAACGCGGACGGGCAACCGTGGGCGCGCCTTGGAAGCCGCCCGTGGCAGTCGTGGGCGTCGGCGTGGAAGCGCCTCACCGCGCACCCGCTCGATGTCAATCACGACAAGCACGACATGGTGCTCGATGCGAACCTCCGGCGAATCTGGAGTTGGAGCACCGCGCTCCAGTACATCGAGGATCTCGAAACCCGGAGGGAGAACCCGTGACCCGCATCCAGCAGGTTCATTGGGAACTCGACATGGACTACCTCGGGCACCCGTACTACGTCTCGGGAAACGCGATCTACCACGCGCTCGGGATGCAGCTGGAGCACGACATCCACCAGCACATCAACGCCAGCCACGGGATGTTCGTGCCCGGGCAGTTCGGGACGTTCCCCGAGGAGCACTCGCAGAGCGGGATTCGCCCGTACATGGGGTCGTCGCTCCCCGACGTGGAGAGCTACGACGACCTGTTCCTCTTCCGGCATCCCGACCATCCATGGCTGCTCGATACCCGACCCCGCGACGGACTGAACGCCCACGACATCCGATTCCAGAGCGGGATGCCCGCGCTGGCTCACGAGACGATCATGGGCCGGCCCGACGACGCTCGGAAACAGCAGCAGACCACGCGCTGGTACGTGAACGCCTACTTGCACGCCGATGACCCGGACGTTCTGCCCCTCGGCGAGGACACCGTGGCGGCCTCGCCGCCACGGAGGTGGTCGGTGAATGCCGACCACCCGCTTGACGGCCTCCAGTTCGGAGGCAAACGGAACTATGGCTACGGGACGACCACGCTGAAAGACACGCAGGTCGTTGACCTGGAGGCACTGGACTACTCGCGTCTCGAAGACGGCGAGGCGTTCATCCTCGAACTCGTGACGCCGTTCGTCCTCCGGTCGGAGTACCCGAAGGCGAACAACGTGGACGTGCCGTGGTGGTGGAGCGTAGACGACGAAGCGCAGCTGCGCCACCGCCTGGAGAAGGTCATCGAGGGCGGCGACGTATACGAGTTGGAGACCGTCGATCACGGCGTGGTCGTCGGCTACGATAGCGACCGTCCGGTGGAGACCGCGATGTCCGGACTCACCCGCGTCGGGAACCACTCGAAGTACGGCTTCGGAGAGCTTCGAGTGAAGCCCGTCACTCCAGATGAAACGAACGTCAAGGAACAGATAGAAAAGCCGAAGTCGGAGCACTGACAAACGAACAATGACCGGCAAGGATTCCGCAGTGTCCAGGTCGGTCAGACTGAATAAAGTAGATCACATTGCCAACAACTGATAAGCGATCCGTATATTCAGGCGAACGTGGATACTCCGCGAAGTTGAAACGCCAATGAGAACCTTCGATGGGGCGAACTGCCGATCACGCCGGGGATCCAGACGATGCTGATCGACCGACAGGGTTCGGGGCCGTCTACGCGGGTTCCGATGGTCGATTTTACACCAGCTGGGAACTGTTGACGAACTATCGCCGTGATCGCTGGCGTGACTGCCTTCGCCACGGCGACGGCAGGCGACTGGTCGCCGTCGGAGAGAGCCTGTTGTTGCTCACTCCCGTTCGGCACGAGGCGCTGCCCGAGTGGGTCGATATTCGGGTGTGCCGAACACGTGTTGGCGATCGACGTCCACGAACCGTGGCCGTGGACACTCGCGGGTCTCCAGCATTGGAGACGCGCGGGTGATAGCAGGGCCGACGTAACCGCTTCGCATGTACAGGGGCGACGTTTGGGGGTGTCGACGGGATGGCCACCTGTGAAGCGCCGCACGATGCTGGCCGCCGTCGGATCGATCGCCTCCATCGGGACCGTCCACTATCGACGCCGCTCACCGGTGTGCAACCCCGACATTCGGGTCTGGCTGAGCGAACGAGCGGCCGACGACGACGGTGTTCGTGACCGCATACGGAGTTACCTCGAGGCCGCCCTCTCGAGCGTCTACGACGACGTAGCCATCAGCTACGGCGGCGAGGTCTCTCTCCAGAGCGAGGACGGGGCACGGCCAGTTCGGTCCGGGCGCTGGCCCCTCCAACTCGCGGGCGGTGAGGCCGGAGCCCACGACCTCGAGCCGGCACGGGACGTGAACCTGCTCGTGACAGCCGGACAAATGCGACAAGCCCCGACCGGGTTTGCGATCCCGCACGTCGCCTCCGTCGGCGGCGCACAGCATCTCGGCTCGCTCGAGCCACCGGAGGACCTCGCAGCGTCGCGGTCGTACACCCGGGCAAACTTCAGCATGCAGGTCCTCCTCCACGAGGTTGGACACGCACTCGGTCTCCGCCACGAACACGGCCACGTGTACACCGACGACGCTGATCGAACCGTCGTGACGCCGATGGTCAGCGCGTACGCCTGGGACGATGACTTCGAGGCCGACCAATCGCGATGTGGGGATGCCTACGTTCCTCGGTCGGATCGTCGCCGGGACCGCCGGGCCATCTCACTGCAGTTCTCGGCGTGTGCTCGTCGGGCGCTTGCCGACTACCGAGGCGGCGTGCGACCCTGATCGGTCACCGATGGCGATCGTCCGAACCCATCGCCGAACGCCCATCCCATGGCGGACAATCTCGAAGGACCGAAGCGCTCGTGTTCGAAGGCTATCGGTCCAACACACCCCCTGTCGGGAACTCGACATTGACTGATAGGGGCTACTGTCGTCGCTTTGCGATGGGTGCCGGTCCAGTACGGGCAATCACCGGGAAAACGGTACAGCAGAGTGGACGAGGTGTCAGCTCACACGTCGTCGTCTTCGTCGTTCGCCACATCCTCGAGGTCGTCGTGGCTGGCACTCGAGTCAGACACTTCCTTCGATTCGCCGTCCGCTGACTCGACGTTGCCATCCCCATCCCTGCCCTCCGCATCGTCGTACTCGTCGACATCATCGTCCGAATCGTCCTCGACATCGCTCGTCTCGTTGACGACGATCGTGACCGGTTCGACGTCGTCCTCGAGCGTGACCGGATCGTCCTCGCGGTCGAACACCCGATCCAGCGTGAAGATCGTGTTCAACTCCCGCTGGACCTGATCGACGACCCCACCGACCAGTTCACTCGGCTGGATCGCCGTGTACTCGTAGGGATTGTTGCCGGCCCCCTCACTCGAGCGCTTCTCCCGGGTGACTCGCGCTTCCTCGTGGAGTTCGGCAAGCGCCTCCCGGACCGTGCTCGGGTAGAGTCCGGTCCCGCGAGCGACCTCCTCGGAGGTACTGCCAGGATTGGCCAGGAGGTGGACGTAGATCTTTGCCCGTGTTTCAGTGTCCAGAATCCAGGACAGGAGATCCACGATCCGCTGATCGACCTCCTCCGTGGACACGGCCGTTCGCACCGTCGAGTCGGGCTCGATGGCCGGTAGTCCCTCGCGATCATCCGCGTCCCCGTTGTCGCCGGGTACCCGGCGCTCGTCAGTGTCATCGTTGCCCATGTGTCCTCTCGACTAGGACAAAGTTCGGCGCGATGTTAAACCTTTGTGAGCGTGGTCTTCGGTTTGAATCAGACGACCTGATCGTCGTACGCCGCAGCCGAGAGTAACGCTTCGAGTTCCGCCTCGTCGTCGGGCTCGATCTCGAGCATCCAGCCCTCCCCGAACGGGTCCTCGTTGACCAGTTCCGGGGCGTCAAACAGCTCCTCGTTGATCGCCGTCACCGTCCCGCTGACGGGGGCGTACAGATCCGAGACGGCCTTGATCGATTCGATGACGCCGAAGTCTACCTCCTGGGTCACCTCGTCACCGACCGCAGGCAACTCGACGAAGACCACGTCGCCCAACTCGTCCTGCGCGAAGTCCGTGATGCCGACACGGACGCCATCGTCGGTCTCGAGAGCCCACTCGTGCGATTCCAGGTACCGCCGGTCCGATGGGGTATCGAAGCTCATTATACTGTATCGATGAAGGGAGTGGTTTCAACCTTTGCCTTTTTGTCTCGCCCACGAACGTCGATCCGAATGGACCTGCCAGGGTCGGCGTACTCGATTGGGACGTACCCCAAACCAATCGCTGCCTCGAGAGTCGGGCTCATCGTGCCGCTGGTCACCGTCCCGATCGGCTCACCATCCCGCGTCGTGATCTCGTACCCGTGGCGGGCGATGCCACGGTCGACCAACCGAAAGCCGACCAGTCTCTCCGTGACGCCCTCCTCCTTGACTGCCTCGAGGGTGTCTCGCCCGACGAACTCCGTGTCGAGTTTGACCGCGAAGCCGATCCGACACTCGTAGGGGTTTCGTGGGTTCTCCCCGCGATCGAAGTCCTGGCCGGCGAGCAGGTAGCCCGCCTCGAGCCGGAGCGTGTCACGGGCGCCGAGTCCACAGGGCTGACAGTCGAATGCCTCCCAGACCGATTCGGCGTCGGCCCACGGGGCGATCACCTCGACCCCGTCCTCGCCGGTGTAGCCCGTTCGCGCGATCCAACAGCCCGCCCCGTCGACCGTACACTCGGTCGCCTCAAACCGCGAGAGATCCCGGAACGCAGCCGGGTCGTCGACTGCCTCGATCGTGAGACCGCGGGCCTCGGGTCCCTGTATCGCGAACATCGCCCGTTCGTGAGTCAGGTTCTCGATCGTCGCCTCGAGACCCCACTTTTCGCGGTGCGTTCGCCACCGGTCGGCCATCGCCTCGTCGTTACCGGCGTTGGGGATGAACAGGTACCGTGGATGGGGCAGGTCTCCATCGCTGTCTCCGCCATCCTCACGGCCGTTGGGCAACCGATAGATCACCGTGTCGTCGATGATCACGCCGTCCTCGTCAGTGATCGCCGCATACTGAGAGTCACCGACGTCGAGTGCCGTGACGTCGTTCGAGGTCAACCGCTGCATCAGCCTCCTGGCGTCCGGACCGGATACCTCGAGTTCACCCATGTGCGAGACGTCGAACTTCCCCGCCGACTCGCGGACGGCCCGATGCTCGGTCGTGATCGAGTCGAACTCGACGGGCATCTCCCACCCGCCAAACTCGGTCGCCGTGGCCCCGCGCTCCTCGTGTACCGCATGCAGTGGCGGCTGTCGAAGCGACATACTCGAGGGGAGAGCGTCGGTGGAGTAATAGCTTATCCTCGAGGACAGGCTCGAGTGTCGAGCGGGAGGCTGCCGTGGCTCGCGGCTCGTGAGTCGACGACGGACAGGCGGAAAATACAACCCGATTCGCGAACGGATGGGCGTGGAGGCGACCCTGAATGAGCCGTAACGGAGGTGCGCGATCACCGTATCATCGAGCGCGCGCGTGAATCGATTCGACGCAATCGAACGGAAAGACCGCGCAGTTGTCTCGGCTGGCTACCCACTTACTTGCCGAGTTCCTCGACGGTCAGGGTGTACGAGCCGCTGCCGTCGTAGCGGTCGACGAGGATGCCAAAGGTCTCGTCGCCGTCGAGGTCGACCTGGATTTCCTCGTCTGCGCCCCAGTTGTACGAGCGTTCGTCGTAGTCGGTCGTCGTCGGCGTCCGCCCGTCCAGCGTCAGATAGAGGTCGAACGTCGCGTCCGACGGCCCATCGAGGGTGACCGTGCCGAAGCACGGATCGGCCGTCTGTAGTTCGTAGGTGTACTCGTCGCTCGGGTTGCCCCACCAGCCACCGCTGAGTTCGCCCTCGGCGCTGGCAGTGTTGGTCTCGTCACCACACTCGCCCTCACCTGGGTCGTCGTCATCGTCGTCATCGTCGTCATCGTCACCATCTTCGACGATGTTCGCCGCGTTGACCAGTCCCTCACCCTGCTCGTCTTCGGAGAGGCCCTGGACGTCGGTCGCGGTCTCCTCGAGGCGATCCCAGAGTTCGTCTGCCGAGAGGTTAGGGAACGCGGATTTGCCGAGCCCTGCCACACCCGCGGCAACGGGCGAGGACATCGAGGTACCCGAGAACTCGTCGTACTGGCCGTTGTTGACCGTCGAAAGGACGTCGACGCCGCCCGCCGTCACGTTGATCTCGGGGCCGAAGTTCGAGAAGTTCGCGAGGTTTTCGCTCTCATCGACCGCCGATACGGCCATACAGTTGTCGTAAGCCGCCGGATAGGACACGGAGCCGCCGTCGTTACCCGCCGCCGCAATCGGGAGCGAACCCTCACCGAGGGCGTAGTCGATCGCGTTCTCCATCGTCTGGTTGGCACCGCCACCACCGAGTGACATGTTGATGACGTCTGCACCTTCGTCGGCCGCCCATTGGATCGCATCCGCGATGTCCTCCAACGAGCCACCACCGTCAGCACCCAGGGCACGACCCGAAAGCAGTCGGCAGTTCGAGACCCCCGCCGTCCCTTCGCCGTTGTCGGTCGTCGCCGCCGCGATGCCAGCGACGTGAGTCCCGTGGTTTTCGCTGTCGGTCACCGGCATTGGCGACGGATTGCCGTCCACGAAGTCCTCGCCTTTGTAATCGCCGAAGCGGGCCTCGAGGTTCGGGTGCTCGTAGTCGACACCCTGGTCGATGATCGCGATGGTCACGTCGTCACTCCCGAGGGTGGTGTTCCACGCCTCCGGGGCGTCGACCTGCTGTGGCGCGTACTGCTGGTCGAAGCTCGGATCGTCGTTATCGAAGCCGAGGGTGTAATATCGTGCGTTCTCCTCTGCATACTCGATCCCGGTGGCGTTCTCGAGCGACGTGATGGCATCTTCCATCGTACCGACGCCGTCGCTCTCGGGAATTTCGACTTTCACGTAGCCGAGCGTTTCGTTCTCTTTGACGACTCTCGCCTCGGTCGGGAGCGCGGACTCGACGTTGGCTTTGGCGTTTGCCATGCCCACGTCGTTGGATTTCCCCACGAGGAGTTCCTTCGTGTCACCGCTCGCGGAGGTGACGCCAGCAATGCCGGCGAAGGCGCCGAGTGCGCCTGCGGTCTTGAGTACGGTACGTCGCTCGAAGCCAGGAGTGCCATTCTCTGACATGAGGTGTTCTCACGAAACAGGGACAGTAATTAAATCTTTACGGAACGTGCCACAATTTATTCTACCTAGCGATATAGATACGGTCATCTGGCATAGTAACAGCTATACTCCCGCTGAAATCAGGTTCGCATTACCCCCTCAATCAAATGCAGGGCGCGAAAAACCTCGTTTACGTTTTTTAACATATTTGCGTTTGTAAACTTTCCCCAGGAGGCATAGATTTTAACAGGGCTAACCGAGTAATCCGTCAGATTCGGGGTTGATACATCCTCGAGTAGATCGCATTGACACAGCCAACGAGCCCCCGTCACCCACACGGTACGCAATTGAGGCCACGGTCAGTGCCTGCAGGCCCAGAGTGAGTAGTTCGGCCCCGTCGAGAAAACCGGCCGGGTAGAAGAGTGCCAATCGGAATGATGATGGCTTGCGATTCCGTTTCCGATCTCACAGACATATCTTGTTGACCAGTTGAAAGGATGGGGCCAGTTCGTCAGGGCTTTGATTCTCGGTGGGGAACGCCGAGCCATGCTCGAGGCCGTCCGGCGGTGGCTGGGAGGGGCGACTGACCGCGAGACACGCGTCGGACTCTTCGTCGATGGCCCCAATGTATTCCGTCCGGAGTTCGACGTCGATCTCGACGACCTCCGGGCGGCGGTCGAGGATAGCGGAACGCTCGCAGTTACGCGACTCTATCTGAACGAACACGCCACCCCTGGCCTGATTCAGGCCGCAGAGGCCCACGGGTTCGAGGTCGTGACCACCAGCGGTGACGTCGACGTCAAACTCGCCGTCGACGCCACGTCGATCGTTGCCGAGGGCCGGATCGACCGCCTCGCGATCGCCTCACGAGACACCGATTTCAAACCCGTCCTCGAGTACGCAGCCCGGACCGGAACCGAAACCGTGGCCATCGCGCCCGGCACCCACGGGCGCTCGGACGCACTCCAGAAGGCTGCACACACGGCGCTCACCCTCGAGGAGTAGGCCACCGAGGCACCACCAGGTGCGTATCAAACGCCTTCGATGGCTTTTCCGTCCTGCCACACCGAGTGTCAGCCATGACCGACGACGCCGGACCAATCCTCGACAACCATCTCCACCTCGACCCCGATCACGGTCGTGGGCTCGAGGCCGTCGACGAGTTCGTTCGCGTGGGTGGCACGCACCTGATCGTGATCAACAAACCCTCGTGGCACCTCGGCGTCGAGGCCGATACCGGGGAGGACTTCCGACCGGTCTTCGAACGCACCCTCGAGATCGTCGAGGAGGCCGCGACCCGACTCCCGGGGACGGCCTGGGCCGTCCTTGGCGTCCATCCAGGTCTGCTGTCCCGACTGGTCGACGAACGTGGAAAGTCGCCACAGGAGGCCGCGACAATCATGCAGGAGGGGCTCGAGGTCGCCGCCGAGTACATCGAACGGGGCCAAGCGCTGGGACTCAAGTCCGGACGACCGCACTACGACGTGACCGATGCCGTCTGGGACGCCTCCAACGACGTCATGCGTCGAGCGTTCGAACTTGGGGCAGCCCTCGAGTGTGCAGTGCAACTGCACGCCGAGTCCGGATCTGACTTCACGACGGTGGGCCAGTTGGCCGCCGACGCCGGCCTGGATCCGGCGCAGGTCGTCAAACACTACGCTAGCGGAGATCTCGAGGGAGTTACCCCCAGCGTGATGAGCGACCGTGATCGGCTCCGGGTTGCTGCCGAGCGTGGTGCGCCCTTTTTGATGGAGACCGACTTCGTCGACGATCCGGATCGGCCGGGAGCCGTTCTCGGGCCGAAAACGGTGCCCCGGCGCGTCGACTGGTTGCTCGAGGACGGGCACGAAGCGGCAGTCAGAAACGCCCACGTCGACACTCCGAGGCGGGTCTACGGGATCGATACACTCGACACCCTGGAACCGGTTGCGTGAGCGAAATCAGTCCGATCCAGGAGCCACCGAGTAGAGAAAGGCATTTGAAGCGGCCGGTGTAGGTGAGAGTATGAGCAACTCCCCGACCGAGTTCTATTCAGCCGACCGCTGGCAGAACTGGATCGACCGTTTGGACGACGAGGATATCGATCCCGAGGACGAATCGTCCGCTCGCCTGCTGTTGAACCTGCAGGACGACACCGCCATCGCGGTCGCCAAAATCGTCGCCGCCTACGACGACGGCCAACTCAAGCAGGAGGCGGCCCTCGAGGAGATCAGTGACGTGCGCGAGATCGTCCTCTCCGAGGTCGACATCGCCGACGAGGAGACCCGCATGCTCGTCGATGGCGTCCAGACGAGTCTGGTCTGTGTGTTCATCGCGGCTGAGGAGTACGTCGCCGGTGGGCCACCCGAAGAGGGGAGCGTCGCCGACTACATCGGCGCGGCCGCGGACGCCGAAGCCGAGGAGGATCTCGACGCTGCATTGGGATACACCGCCCAGGCGGGCACGCTCATCATCGACGGCGAGCGCCTCGATATGACGATTGCCGAGGACCTCGAGTACGGACTCGTGACGGAGTGGGTGAACGGTCTCGACAGCCTCCAGAGCGCGATGAGCGATCCCGAGGTCGTCGAGGAAGACGAATAATCGGTCGGGACTTCATTGGACGCGGTTTTACGGGATGACTCGCCTGTGGAGCGGTGGCCCTCGAACCGAGGGCAGGCCAGTAAACGTATACGTCGCCACGAGTATCCTCCTGCATGCTACACCGAGGAGACGACCGTGCCGTGTCGGCGGTGGTCGGCGCAGTCACGCTTCTCGGGATTTTCGTGACGGCGCTGGCGCTGTTTCAGGTAAACGTCGTCCCAGCGGAAAATACTCAGGTCGAGTGAGACCACCACGAGTCGGTCACTGGTGATTTGCTCGACCTTCACAATGCGATCAGCGAGAGCGGTGAGCAACGGAACGTGCGGTCGACGACTGACGTCAGACTCGAGCTCGGGACCCAGTATCCGACGCGAACGTGGACGACGAATCCGCCGAACCCGCAGGGAACTCTCAGCACCGCCGACGTTGACGACGAGGTTGTCGTCGACTTCGGCGACGACTATGAGGACCGATTCACTACCTCGTTTATCGAGTACGAACCGGGATACAACGAGTACGACGGGCCCGTCTCCGTGCTCGAGCACGGCCTCCTCTACGAACGACACGCCGACGGTGGGGTCGTGACTCGAGATCGCGGATCGGTGGTTCAGGGAGACGATGTCGTGATCCCGCTGGTCGTCGGCGACCTCTCTGAATCGAGCGTCGGGTCGGTCTCGGTGAGCGTGACTCGGCTGACCGAGTACCAGCAGTCCGAGGAGTCAGTTGAGCAGGTCCGATGGCCGACCGACGAGGTCGAGCAGTGGACCGACTCGTACGACGCCGTCGAGGAGTACGAGGGAGAAGACGGATACGTCGTGGTCGAGGACCCAGACAGGGTGTTCATTGCCGAAGTCGGCGTTGGTGACGATCCCGAATCCGAGAACGACTTTGGTGGAAACTGGGGGTCCTCGAGTCCGCCGGACGATGGTAATGATGAAGACGATGAGGCTGTTTTCGTGACATCCTCGCCCGGCGTGAACGCCGGGGCTTCCACCGCAGGTGGAATACCAGCAGTGTGCTGGATTAAGGTTTCAAGACGTGTGCGCGTCACCGGTTTCCGGCTCCATCCCCGCTCCCACCGCTGGTGAGCTAGACGAAACCTTGTCATCGGAAGCCCGCTTCTCAGACGGGAGTCCCTCATTCAGAGACGTGTCTTGGTGGGCCTGCCACTGGCCCCCGCTCCGGGGCGAGTCATCGCCCACCCATTTCACAGGCAGGCTCTCTCCCCACGGATTTAGCCGATTGGCTATATTCGCTGTTGCGTTCAAATCCGCCTGATACTCCGACACCCAACACTCCTCATTCGTACACCGGAACGTTCCCTGATGTGGCCTATAACCGACGTGTTGACACGCATGGCACGTCTTCGACGTATGGTGCGGATACACGCATTCCACAGGAACACCGCGCTCCACAGCCTTATCCTCGATACGTGACTGCAATTGAGAGAACAGCCACTTTCCGAGGCGTCGATTCCAGTACTTCCCAATATCCTCGTCCGTAATCCCGTCGAGGTATTCGAGAATAATAACCGGATTTTCGAACTGGGAGGCGTATTCGATGGCCTTTGCGGAGGCTTTCTCGATTTCGTCTTCGATTGCATCTTGCCATCGGCCCCACACAAGGTTGTCCAAAAGGTTCGAAGCGTACCGTGGTTTTAACCGGTCTTCGGAAGAGGCTTGTTTTTGTCGGAGGTGTCTGACGCGGCCACCATCGACGAATAACGGGTCAACGGGAGCGTTGTCTTGAAGCGCACAGCCCACCAAGAGTTTGGATTCACCCACGTCGAACCCGACTGGTGTTACATCGTCGCTCTCGCATGAACACGAGTGTTCGGCTTCCACTTCGTAGTTCGCCGTGATGTGCAACATCCAACGATTCCCGTCACGTTGCAGACGGAGTTCGCCTGCCCACATGCTTTCGTCTTCGTCGTCAATTAGAGAGTGCCACCACTCTTTTTGCTCGGGATTCAACTGGAGTGGTATCCAGAAGTTTGTCCCTCTACCGGGGAGTGGGACCTCCCAGCAGATTTCGTGGTGACGATTTTCATCGTGGTCGAAGACGGCTGCAGTGTTGGCGTAGCGGATTGGATGGGTGTCTGCGAGTTGCTTTGCATCATACGTGTCCTTGTCAAGGAGGTTGGGGACGTATTGTTTGAGTGCGTTTTTGGAGTGCCAGTTGAGGTCTTCGCCTGTGACGACCTCGTTGACGGCAGTCATCGTGTCACACTTGTCGTTGAAACTTCGATGAAGGAGTGATTCGTACCGGTCGTGTTCGTCGTGGAGCTTGCGCTGTTTGTGCTGTGTGGGTGGGGCAAGATACGCTTCGAGTGTCTTGCACTCCTCGCTCATTCTTCAGCGTTGAGTCCTTGTTCGATGAGTTCGGCGTATGCGAAGTCCATTCGCAGGCCGTTCTCTTGGGAATATTCTTTGACTTGTTCGTGGAGGTCGCTTCCACGTTCGATGGCTATGTCAACTCGCATCCGTTTTTCGGTACGTTATTATGTACCTTAAAGGTTCGTGTTGGTGGGGGGTATTCAGAGGGTTGGAGATTGTGGGTTGCGTGGTGGAGTGACGCAATTAACGCCCGCCCTAAAGGGCGGGATTCTCTCGCTGCGTAAAGATAGTAGCCAGTGAACCGATTTACACGCCCATCGTGATGCACTCTTGCGATAGGGTGTGAAATGACTTTCACTGGCTACTATGGTATGACATTTTCAATTTCTATCCAAATATATGGATATATCATGAAATTCGGCCAATAGTTTCGATTGTAACATAGCTTGATGCCTTGTTTTGCAATTTTGCATCCTCCGTAACGAGTGTCAGGTCGAGCTCTCGAGCAACCGCTACGTAAGCAGTATCATAAAACGTCAGTTCCTCAGCAATCCCAATTTCCATCACCGTCTCGAGCCCCACCGAGCCAATCGAAAGCCGTTCGATGTCGGGTTCGCTCTCCTCGAGCAATGTCAAAAACGTATCACGCTGCTCGTCGGTGATCCGCCCCTGCAGGGCATTTGCTTTCCAGAGGACGTTCCCCACCTCGTAGATCGTCAAATCGAGAATCGCCTCGTCGAACACGTCCTCGAGGCCGGCGGCCCCATCCGAGAAAATCAACTCGATTAGACTACTGGTGTCGTAGAGACGATTCATCGGCCCTCTCTGGCCTCCCGCACCGCCTCGACGACCTCGTCGCTCGAGGGACGATCACCGCCGCTTATCTCGTCGGCCCGCTCGCGGAGTCGCCGCCGCCGTCGAGCAGTCACCTCCGCCTCGAGGGCCTTCCTGATCGTCTCGCTGATGTCGACACCTTCGGCCTCGAGGCGGGCTTTCAGTTCGGGAGGAATTCGCGCGGAGACAGTTTCTGACGACATGTTCGTAATACAATTTCGTAGTACAAGTAGCCATCGCTGTGGGTTACGACAGCCGTCGAAACCGCGAACGACAATAACTTGTAGCCCGAGCGGGTGAGTAAAACCATGACATCCGTCGGTATCGACGCCATCGAAATCTGGACGGGCAACCTCAAGCTCGACCTCCCCGGCACCTTCGCCCCGCAGAAGGGCGAAGACCCCGAGAAGTACACGAAGGGCCTCGGACTCAACGCCTCCTCGTTCCCCGACAGCTACGAGGACATCGTCACCATGGGCGCAAACGCTGCCCACCGTCTCATGGAACGCAAGGGCCTCGAGCCCGACGATATCGGCCGCATCGACGTCGCCACGGAGAGTGCCTTCGACAACTCCAAACCGGTTTCGACGTACGTCGCAGGCTGCCTCGAGCAGGTCTTCGAGGGTGACTTCCACCACGCCAACAAGGGCGAGCGGAAGTTCGCCTGCATCGCCGGGACCCAGAGTCTCGACGACGCGTACAACTGGATCCGTGCAGGCCGCCACCGGGGCCGGTCAGCGCTCGTGATCGCCACCGACACCGCCCTGTACGCCCGCGGAGACGCTGGCGAGGCGACCCAGGGCGCTGGGGCCGTGGCCATGCTCATCAGCGAGGATCCCGACCTGGTGGAACTCTCGACGGAACAGGGGTACGGCTCCGCGGACGAGACCGACTTCCTCAAACCAAACCAGCAGTTCCCGAGCGTCGACGGCAAACGGTCGGTTCAAGTGTATCTCGCGCGCATGCGCGAGGCGCTGATCGACTACCAGCGGGAGGCCGGCGACATTACCGTCGAGGACTTCCGCTTTGCACCCTTCCACACGCCGTTCCCCGGGATGGTCCGGAAGGCGGCGCTGCTGGCCTACCGCCACGTCACGCGCGACACCGCAATCGAGGACCAACTGGCCGAGGAAATCGGTCGCCAGCCCCGCGAGGAGGCGTTCGAGGACGAAGACGCCTACAGGGAGGCGATCCGAGAGTACATGGACAACCTCAAGCGCACCGATCGGTACCAGGCGTGGTACGCTGAGACCATCGAACCGACGCTCACCATCTCCCGAGACGTCGGCAACTGGTACACCGGCTCGGTCCACGTCGCTCGAGCGAGTGCACTGAAACACGCCCTCGAGAACGAGATCGACGTGACCGGTGAGTCACTGCTGGTGGCCTCCTACGGCAGCGGGGCGCAGGCCGAAATCCACAGCGAGCGGGTTCAGGACAACTGGCGCGAGGAGATCGCCGCGCTGAACGTCGACGAACAACTCGCCGCCAGGTACGACATCTCCTGGGACGACTACGAAGAGATGCACGACGTGCACAACCACGAGATGGATGTCGACATCGAACCACTGACGACCCCGACCGACGAGTTCGCGTTCGACGGCTGGGGACGGATGGGCGAGCGCAAGTACACCTACGTCGAGTGAGTTGATTCGAGGAGTTCGCTGGCGAGGACCGCATCGGCCGACATCACAGACCCTCGTTGTGCAATGTTGACCGTCCGACGACTCCACTACCGGCGGCGCAAGCTGAAAGAGGTGCGTTCTTAACCCCCGATTCCTAACGATCAGATAACGTGTCTCGGAACGACCCCTGGAGTCAGCGGTCAACAGGGACCACCGCCACACTGTCCACCCGAGGCGTCGCTCTCATATGAACGGAACACGCACCTCGGGGAGCCCGTACGCTCCCCACACGGACGAGGAGACAGCCACCATGCTCCAGGCGATCGGGGTCGAGTCGGTCGACGACCTCTTCGACATCCCGCCTGGGGTACGGTTCGACGACGAGTTCGGTATCGATGCCAGGACCGAACGCGAGACCAGAGCGCTCGTTCGAGACCTCCTCGAGCGAAACGACGATCTGACGGAGTTGCTCGGGCGTGGCCACTACGGATACTACGTGCCATCGCTGGTCGACCACCTCGCCGATCGCTCGGAGTTCCTGACCTCGTATACCCAGTACCAACCGGAGGTCTCACAGGGCTTCCTGCAGGCGCTGTTCGAGTACCAATCGCTGCTGGTCGAACTGACCGGCCTCGAGATCGCGAACTGCTCGATGTACGACGCGGCGACGGCTCTGGGCGAAGCCGCGACCCTCGCCGAGCGCGTGCGCGATACCTCTGGCCACCGCGTGCTCGTTCCCGACAACATCCTCGATGGGCGTCGTAGCACCCTCGAGAACTACGTTGCCGGGACCGACCTGGTCGTGGAGACGTATCCAACCACGGGCGGGACCGTCGACGTCCAGACACTCGAGAGTCAGGTCGACGAGGGTGTCGTCATGTGCTACGTCGAGAGCCCCACGGTCCGGGGCGTTATCGAGCCGAATCTCGACTCGATCGGCTCGCTGATCGGAGACGCTGACGCGCTCTTCGTACTGGGTTCGGATCCGGTCGCCCTCGCCATCCTCGAGCGTCCAGCAGACGTCGGTGCCGACGTGGTCATCGGTGACGCGAGCGTCCTCGGCCTGCCCACGAGCTACGGGATGGGGCTCGGGCTGTTCGCCACCCGCGAGGGGTACCTTAGACAGGTGCCGGGCCGACTGGTTGGTGTCGGCGAGGATGCCAACGGTCGTCGCGCGTTCACGCTCACGCTCCAGACCCGTGAGCAACATATTCGGCGGGAGCGCGCGACGAGCAACATCTGTACGAACCAGGCCTGGGTGGCACTGCGAACGGCCATGCACGTCGGCGCGCTCGGGCCCGACGGACTGGTCGACCTCGCCTCCCGTGACGTGACCCGAGCTGCCGACCTCGCCGAGCGAATCGATGATCTCGTCGGGGTGACGGCCCCAGTCGACGACGGACACCACCTCCGGGAGTTCGTCATCCGAGTCGACCAGCCCGCTCGAGCGATCGCCACCGACCTCAAGGAGCGAGGGTACGCCGTTCACGTCGTGGGCGACCACCAGCTACAGGCCTGCGTGGCCGGAGCCACCGACGACGAGCTCGACGGGTTCGTCGCCGCCTTCGAGGAGGTGGTGGCATGACGGGATCGAACGAGTCTCGAGGTGAGAGGGTTTCGGCGTTCGACGGATCCGACGGATGTGACGATGGGCAGGTCGCCCACTACGATCAGGCACGGTTCGTCCAGAACGGCGAGTACGAACCCCTCCTAAACGAGAAGGGGACTGCCGCCGTCGACGTGAACGAGGCCTCGCCACTGCCGGACGAGCTGACCCGTGATACCCTCGAACTGCCCTCGCTCTCGGAACCCGAGCTGGTCCGCCACTACACTCGGCTCTCCCAGATGATCTACGGGATCGATACGGGGCCGTATCCGCTGGGATCCTGCACGATGAAGTACAATCCGAAATTCATCGAGGACGTGGCCGCCCTCGAAACCGGGGCCGTTCACCCTGACCGCTCAGCCGACTCCATCCAGGGGACGCTGGAGGTTTTGTACCAGCTGCAGGATTACCTCGGACGCATCGGTGGGATGGACGCCGTGACCCTCCAACCGCCAGCCGGGGCAGCGGGGGAGTTCGTCGGGATCCGGATTGCAAGTGCCTACCACGACCACAACGGCGAGGACCAGCGCGACGAGGTGATCGTTCCCGAGAGCGCTCACGGAACGAACTTCGCGACAGCCGCACTCGGTGGCTACGAGGTCGTCACCCTCCCCAGCGACGACGGTGGTCGGGTCGACCTCGAGGCACTCGAGGCAGCACTCTCCGAGCGCACAGCTGCGTTGATGTTGACCAACCCCAACACGCTCGGGTTGTTCGAGCGCGACATCGAGGAGATCGCCACGATGGTTCACGACGCTGGCGGGTTGCTCTACTACGATGGGGCGAACCTCAATGCCCTGCTGGGTCGGGCTCGTCCGGGTGACATGGGATTCGACGTCATGCACTACAACGTTCACAAGACCTTCGCGACCCCCCACGGAGGCGGCGGTCCGGGTGCCGGTCCGGTGGGCGTCGTCGACGAACTGGCCCCGTTCCTGCCCAGACCACGCGTTCGCGAGGAATGCGACGGGTTCGAACTGTTCGATCCCGAGCACTCGATCGGACACGTCCACGGGTTCCAGGGCAACTGGCTCGTCCTCGTGAAAACCTTCGCGTACATCGCCCGACTGGGTGACGAGGGACTGCTCGATGCGAGTGCGAAGTCCGTCCTGAACGCGAACTACCTGGCCAGTCAGATCGACTACGAAGTCCCGTACGGACCGTTCCACCACGAGTTCGTCGCGAGCGCTGGCGATCAGGACGCTGCCGACGTCGCCAAACGGATGCTCGACTTCGGCGTTCACCCGCCAACGACGAAGTGGCCGGAGATCGTTCGGGAGGCGCTAATGACCGAGCCGACCGAAGTCGAGAACAAGACGACACTGGATACCCTCGCCGCTGCGTTCCAGCACGCTGGGGATTCCGATACCGAGACGCTCGAATCCGCCCCCACCCGAACGGCCGCAGGACGCATCGATCAGACGAGCGCTGCACGCAATCCCCGACTCTCCTGGCAGGCCCTCTCGGACGAGTAGCGGTTCTGCAAACCGGTTTTTGCGCCCCAAGATAGGCGACTCAACGCACGTGTCCGACACGAGTGTATCATAAGGGCTGCGACGATGGACGCAGTGATCGCCACCAGGACTGGCAATCAGGTCTGCAACGATCGACAGAGGCCACCATATCGGTAATAGTGGTCCATTGGCTCCGTTCGTGAACTGGCAATCGCCAACAGAATCGATATATCGTGATAGGGTTTACTAAGTCACACGACGGCGTGCCCGAACCCGCAAAGTGGCCCGTTACAGCCCCCAAATAGGTGAAATGTAGTCCGAACAGAGAGCGATGGGTCCACCGTGTATCACGACTCGGGGCGTTCCTGAACGGCGACAACGCATCGACGAGTACCGCACTCTATGAGGATGTGGGTGGTGTTCCGACCAGTGACTCACAGATCACTGCCTCGAGGGGCAAGCCGAGGGTATCTGCTCGAGCACGCTGGTATTGGGATCATTCACGGGAGGCGCGCATGAGGGCGAGGGCGAGTCAACGGTCAACTATCGAAGGACGAGCCAACGGTCGACTCGAACTGCGATCTGTGCACAAGAGACGGGAGAATCAGACCGCACTCGAGTCGATGCCGTTGATCTTGACGAAGCCGTAATCACAGCCTGGGCAGTGCCACTTCACTTTCTCGCCCAGATGGAGTGTCGTACTCGCTGCCCGATAGAAGGTCTGCTCGCCACAGTCCGGACAATCTGCCTCGAGTTCCAAGCTCATGGAGAGATATCGATGATCGATCGGTTTGAACGTACTGATTTCATTTACCGGAGTTGGTGGAACCTCAACACATAAACTGCATATTGCTACACAAAATTCGAGGGAGACCGCCGCGTGCGGTCCGTGGAACGAATTAAGTCACCAGCGTGCTATCTCCCAATCATGGCTATTTACACCGGGCGAGGGGACGACGGCGGCACCGATCTACGGGACATGACACGGGTTTCCAAAGCCGACCCCCGTATCGAGGCCTACGGGACCGTCGACGAATTGAACGCGCTCGTGGGCACGATTCGACCGACCGGCCACGAGGACATCGACGAGCAACTCGCGACGGTCCAGAATCACCTCCACATCATCCAGGCGGATTTCGCGACGCCGGAGTCGGACCCGGAAGACGGCGATCCGGTCGCGACCGAGCACCACATCGAAGCCATCGAGGGGTGGATCGACGACCACGACGAGGAACTCGAGGCCTTGACGTCATTCATATTACCCACTGGGAGTGCAGACGGGGCCGCCCTGCATCATGCTCGAGCGGTTTGCCGACGCGCCGAGCGACGGGCAGTGGCGCTCACAGAGGCCGAACCGGAGGCGACGAATGTCCAGGCCGTACAGTATCTCAATCGGTTGTCCGACGGGTTGTTCACGCTCGCTCGAGTGGTGAACCAGCGAGAGGGAGAACGGGAGGAGGCACCGACCTATTGAGCGCTCGAGTCGCTGTCGGTGAAAGGAACGCTTAAGGGTACAGACCGGATACGCCTGGATGCGGGTTGGTGATCTAGTCCGGTTATGATACCTCCTTCACACGGAGGAAGTCGGCAGTTCAAATCTGCCCCAACCCA
>LKND01000009.1 GCA_001564275.1 Natrialbaceae archaeon Tc-Br11_E2g14
CATATAATTATAATAAATAGAATCCGTCTCAGGTATACTCGTGGTGTATACGACGTCCACATCCGTAGCTAATATGCTGATTGCAACGAGATCAAGTATGCTTCCTGGCCCATACTAATGCACTATATGCACAATATCAAGTTTTTACTTTACTGTCAGCCAAGTGTATTGGGGGCCCACCTCTGATCAGTCGTTAGCGGATCTCCGATTGATATGACTGTGTTGTCATGATTCGTGCTATACTACTCGGCGGGGATGCTCTCCGCGGAACAACGGAAAAACCGCCGATATCTATCCAGACAAATAAGTAATCCGGCGGGGCTGTCGGCCACTATCTTGGTTGGCCACGATAAGCGCTCTCGCTACGAGACTCCATCACAGGCCACCGCTGGGTGCTGGCTAAGAGGTTTTCGAGAACGCGTGGTAACCAAATCATCAAGTATCCGCACCTGTATCGTAATCCTATGCGAATCTGGGTCGTCGTTGCCATTGCGGTTATCTTACTGCTGACTGGGTGTGTCGATGGAACCGACTCCGCGACCGACGCCATCG
The DNA here is from genome assembly GCA_001564275.1 of Natrialbaceae archaeon Tc-Br11_E2g14. GTDB lineage: Archaea > Halobacteriota > Halobacteria > Halobacteriales > Natrialbaceae > Natronosalvus. Next base: position 553 of record LKND01000009.1, read on the forward strand.
ATGAAGACGACGCGGATGCCCTCGAGGATGCAGATGACGACGCTGGGAACGACGAAAACGGCGAAAGCGATGCTGACGGGGTGCCCGATGGAGAGCTAACCATCCACCACATCGATGTCGGCCAAGCCGATTCGACACTCATCGTAACACCCGAGGGCGAAACGATCCTGATCGATACCGGTGACTGGCCACAGGATGGAGCGGCCGTCATCGCGTACCTCGAGGAACGCGGTATCGATCGAATCGATCACCTCGTCGCAACCCACGGACACGCCGACCACATCGGGGGCCACGCCGCAGTGATCGAACATTTCGAAACCGAGGGTGATGGCATCGGGGCGGCATACGATTCGGGCGTGCCAGCGGACTCGGCCACCTACGAGAACTACCTCGATGCTATCGACGAACACGACGTTGAACTGTTCCTGGTCGAGGAGGGCGATGAGTTACCGCTCGAGGATAATCTGAAAGCGACCGTCCTGAACCCACCAGCTGATTACGACGGGTCAGACCTGCATTACAGTAGTGTGGCGATCAGGTTCGAATTCGGTGACTTCCGCTATCTGACCACGGGTGATGCCGAACAGGATGCCGAACAACGGATGGTCGACGATTGGGCTGAGAAACTCGAAGCTGACGTCTACCACGCCGGTCACCACGGCTCCTCGACGTCGTCGACGCCCGCGTTCATGGACGCGGTGACACCGGAGATCGCCATTGTCTCGAGTGCGTACGAGTCTCAGTACGGCCATCCCGACGAGGAAGTCCTGGAGCGATACGACGAAAGCGGGATCGAGACCTATTGGACGGGCGTCCACGGCGATATCACAGTGACGACGGAGGGCTCATCGGTCGATGTCGAAACGGGCGAATCCTTCTCGAGTGATCCAGCAGATCTCCTCGAAGAAAAGCCAGGTGATGATACAGAGGCCATTTCGCCAGCACCGATTACCGGTGGGATTGTGGTCCCTGTCCCTGGGTGATACTCATGGATGGCACCTATACAGCCGTGGTCGACCGCATTGTCGACGGGGAAAACGCAGTAATCCTCCTCGAAGAGGATGGCGAGGTCATCGAACAACTCGATATTCCGGCAGATCAGTTACCTGCCCCCGTTCAGGAGGATGGTGGAGTGGTGGCGGTCACCGTCCAAGAGGGAGCACTCGAGTCAATTGAATACCTCCCCGAGACAACTCAAAAACGACGTCAGTCAGCCCAAAGGAAATTGGACCGCTTGTCAAAGCCGTTGTCCGACCGGGACGAAGAGTAGCGAATCTTGGCTGGTCACCGACGTGATCGTCAGTCCCGAGAAGCGGGTAGTAACCGAAACGATGCCCACCGACGGGGAGCTGGGAGTCGGTACCGACGACAGTGGGCTTCCAGGCATTGACACATCACATACCTCCCGAAACGGACCGGTATCCGAAATTCTATTACCAGACAGTAGAGCAACCCACCATGGTAGCCCCTTCACTTGCCGACTATGCCGAACAAACGATCCTCTCTGACGTTACTGTGTCACCTTCAGGTGACCGGATCGCCTATGTGGCGACCGAGTTTGATCTCGAGGGTGACGAGCGCCACAGTTCCGTCTTCGTGGCGCCGACAGATGGAGCGAGTGAGCCCCACCGGCTAACACGGACCTCTGAAGTGAGTTCCCCCAAATGGAGTCCTGACGGCAATCGACTTGCCGTACTCGATACTCGAGAAGCGGACACCGAACTCGCTATCAGGAACAATGACTCAGATGGTCAACCCGATGATGGCGACGAACCGTCCGCACAGGTGTGGATATACGACCTCGACCTCGGCGGTGACGCCCGCCAGGTGACCACTCGCGAGGAGGGCGTCTCGGAGTACGACTGGGCGCCAGATGGCAACCGAATCGTTGTTGCTGCCGAAGATCCCACGGCTGATGAACGAGCGTACCGTAACGAACTCGAAGATGGCGGGCCCATAGAAACCCGCCGCCTTCAACACAAGTATGACGGGAGCGGCTGGCTCGACACGGTAACGACGTATCTGTTCGTCGTTGACGTCGAAACTCGAGAGGAAACGCGGCTTGACGACGCATACGGCTCCGGGGCATCCGAACCGGCCACCGGACTCTCTCCCGTCTGGAGTCCGGAAGGTGATCGAATCGCCTTTCTCTCGAATCGAACGGATCGGCCAGATAACTCGAGTGCAATGGACGTCTACACGATCCGTCCGGACGGGACGGAGGTGAATCGTCACACCGACGCGGAACGTCGGTGTTCGGGGCTCCGTTGGAGCCCTGACGGGAGCCGAATAGCCTTCTACGGCCGAATTTCTGGAGACATGTACGAACCGACGGGGGTCTACGTGACCGATGTGTATGCCGATGATGACCCTCGTTCGATCGCCGCGTCTCTCGATCGGCCGACGGGTCGGGGTGGCCCGCTGTGTTGGACCGGAAACGACACGATTTTGACGGCGGTCGGCGACGAAGGACTGACTCGACTCGTCAGACTCGATGCGACCGATGATGCCCCCGAGCGCGTCTTCGAACGGCAAGGGCAGTACCGCACGGTGTCGACGGTTGACGCTGCCGGTGACACGCTTGCGCTGATCATCTCCGATCCCCAAAGCGGAACCGACGTCTACGTCATGGACGTGGCTGATGTTGACGCCAAAGTTGACGCCCCCGACCCGCTTACGAGACTAACCCAGACTGACGCCAGTCTCTTTGAGCGGTACGATCCGCCACAGTGTGAGCGGATCACCGTCCGAAGCGATGGTGATGGGATCGCTGACGCCGAGATCGAATCGATCGTCTACCTCCCTGCCGAGTTCGATCCCGCCACCGATGATCCGCTGCCGACAATCGTGTCGATCCATGGCGGTCCAGTCTCCTACGACGCGCCCGAACACAAGTTCAGTTACCTCCACTGGACGAATCGTGGATACGCCGTCATTCGGACGAACTACCGCGGAAGTTCTTCCTACGGCAAGGCGTTCAGTGAGTCGATCAGCGGGGAATGGGGAGTTCGCGAACCAGCCGACGTTGAGAACGGCGTTGAGGAACTCATCGATCGCGGGTGGGCCGATCCCGAACGACTGTTCGTCACTGGATTCTCCTACGGCGGCGTAACGACCGGATTCGTGCTTACGCGATCCGACCGTTTCCGTGCCGGCGCCGCCGAACACGGCATCTACGACCGCTATGCCTATTTCGGAACGGGAGACTCTCACAACCGAATGGAAGCCGATTTCGGTCTCCCCTGGGAGGACGAGGAGACGTACCGATCAATCTCGTCGATCACCGATGTCGGCGATATCGATACACCGCTGCTGATCACCGCAGGCGGAGAGGACTGGCGGTGTCCACCAACGCAGTCCGAGCAGCTGTACGTCAGCGTGAAAAAACAGGGCGTTCCAGCGAAGTTAGTCGTCTATCCCGACGAGAATCACGCCGTGAGCCTTCCCAAGCGAGCGATACACCGCCTCGAAGCGATCGACGACTGGTTCGACGAATTCGACCTCGAGAACGATAGTAGCCAGTGAAACGATTTACACACTGATCGCCGACTCGTCTGACGATCAGGTGTGCAATGACGGTCAGTGGCTACTTTAGTAACACGATGGAGCCGATCGTTTGAGCGCTACGATCTCGTCAAGCCGTCCTTTTGCCCTTTCAGACGACCAGAGTCGGCTTCTGTCGTTTAGTCCTCAGTTTGTCCGTACGCGGGGAGGCGCTTCAGGGTACGCTCGAGGGCGGCGACGAACCGAAAGCCAAACCGCAACTGGAGCAGAACACGGACTCGGTCCTCGATTACGCAGTCGGGTACTCGATTCGAAACGGATGGAGAACGATTCTGGCGGGCGCGATGGATATCTCTTCTACAGCGGAAGGCAGGACGAGTGCTTCGCGGTGGGTCACTCGTTTGCACTTCTGACCGAGCGTCGGACACTCTCGTCCCATAGGGGCAGCGGCTCCGCCACGAATCTGCTGGTGCAATCGACCCTGCTGGCACTTTCACGAGTAGTAGAGACGTGGTCGACGCTCCCCACCGTATTCGTCCGGCAGATACGACTCCAGGGCATCACGGTCGGCATCACCGAGGAGGTGCTCGAGAACGTCGATGGCGGCTGCTCTAAGGAGGGGTTTGTTGTCGTTACCGCAGTTTTCGTCGAACGTACAGGCCGGACAGCCGTTGGGTTGGCCACACTGACACCCGCGAAGCTGATCGCGGGCACGTTCCGCGAGGGCTTCGAAGTTCTCGTAAATCGCGCGGGCAAACCCGAGCCCGCCGTCGACGCCGTCGTAGATGAACCATCCGGACGACGGCTTGGCGCCTAACTGCCGGGTTCGTTGCTCGAGAGCGGCCATGGCAGCCTCGAACGAGTCACCGACCGAGTCGGCAATCTCGTCGTACTCGGGGTGGGCGTAGTGGGTGTCCATCACGAGGGTCGCCAACCCACCGAGATCGTTCGTGTCGACTCTGAGCTCGAGCGGTGCGGTCTGGATGGTCGCGTGTTCGGCGGCGTGCAGTCCGGCGACGTACCCGAGATGTGCGATCTGAGCCTGGTCGGGATCGACGCCCGTCTCGACCCCGTATTCGTTGTATTTCCGGATTAGTGCGGCTTCGATATCGTCTGGTACCTCGAGCCAACACAACTGGGTATCCATCAGGATCGGCGCGGTATCCGTCGGTATCATCCGTTGTTTCGGCTCGCTGTTGCCGACGTACATCTCGTCGTAGGCGTGGTGATGTACTAACACCGTCCCGCGACCGAAGTGGAGGGTGAATCCGTTGACGTCTCTGGATCGCTCGGACTGGGCGTCCAAAACGTTGACCTTGCTTCGGGATCGCGTGTAGTATTCACAGTCGACCGGTTCGAGTTCGATGACGGGTTGTGGACGCTCGTCATCGACGGCAACGACTTCGAACTGCTGTCCATGCTGGAGCCTGACAGCACCCTCGTGATAGTCACGATACGCACGGTTTCGGTCGATTGGTTCCAGATCGAGGTCCTCGGGGAGCTCCCAACGCTCACGGTCGACACCGTCGGCAAGCCGGAGCTGGTAATCCGTGTCGGTGGTGCCATAGAGATTAACCCGGGTTTGTGGCCGGCCTGGCCCACTGTAGTGGACGGTAGCATCCAGGTAGCCATCGACGAAGCCGGCTTCGCGCCACATTGTCACCGCAGCTCGCAGGCGATCCTCGGCAGCAAACGTGTCGATATCTTTCCCGTCGAGGGCGATTTCGTCGGCGGCACACAACAGGTGAGTGGCGAAGACGGCGTTATTGGAGATATCGACGACGGCGTCTTCGACGTCGGTTTCGAGCAAGTACTCCGGGTGGCTCATTACGTACTGATCGAGGGTCCGATGATCGCCGACCATGACGGCAAGGCTTCGACTGGCCTCGCGTCCAGCACGACCGATTCGTTGCCAGAACGCCTGACGCTGTCCGGGGTAGCCCATCAAAACAGTCGCATCGAGTGTCCCAATATCGATCCCGAGCTCGAGAGCGGAGGTCGTTGCGAGACCGGTGAGTGTGCCACTTTTGAACTGGTTTTCTCTTGAATGTCGTGTGCGACGGCCGAGCCCCGCGTTGTACGCTTCGTATTCGGAGGCACTCGAACGGCCATACGCTCGAGAGTTGGATCGCCGATGGGCAGCCGCTCGCCGAACACTGAGTTCGGTGAGTTTACGACTCGGGCAAAAGAGCAACGTGCGGATATCACGTGCCGTGAGGTGATCGAACACTTTCGGCGCTTCGACACTCGCGGGCGCCCGTTCGGCGACGAACGCCACTTCGGACGCGTCATCGGTACTGGTTCCATCCGTATCTCCCGCGCGTTCGTCTTCACTTTCGCGTTCGAGTGAGTATTCATCGGGCGTCTCATCCCGAGTCTGTGCCCGCGGTGGCGGATTCCAGAGGACGATATCACGCGGTCCGTGCGGTGATCCATCCTGATCGACGACAGTCACAGGAGCGTTGAGCAGTTCTTCGGAGTGTTCCTGTGGATTCCCGATCGTCGCCGATGTGAGGGCGTACTGGGGACCTCCACCCCAGTAGCCGGCAACGCGTTGCAGCCGTCTGAGGATCCACGCGACGTGCATCCCTTCGATCCCGGTGTAGGTGTGCGATTCATCGATGGCGACCATATCGAGGGCGCTATAGAAGCGACTCCACTTGTCGTGGTGTTCGAGGTAGACGTTGAGGCCAGCGAAGTTGGTGAGGATCACGTCGGCTCGTTCCCGGATTGCACGACGATCACCCGTCGTATCGCCATCGTAGATCCGGACGCGGATGTCGAGTCCGAGTTGGTCGTACAACGCTTCGAGCGCGTCGTGTTGATCTTTCGTCAGTGCCTTCATCGGATAGACACACAGCGCGGTCGACGCATCGTTGCCGTCAGCTGCTCGGGTTCCGTCATCGTTGAGGACGCCCGCTTCGAGGAGGTTTCGGGCGATTTGTAGGCCGTAAATATGAGTTTTCCCGCTGGAGGTCGACGTCGTAACCGCGACGTTGTCGCCGTTCTCGAGAGCGGAGAGCGCCTTGGCCTGGTGGCTAAATAGGTCGTAGGGATACGGTTCAGCCAGTGAAGACCGAAGGACGTCAGTTGGCGGAACGGTGTCGGCTGGTTTTGCGGGCAGCTCGATGATGTCGACGTTCGGGGAGTCCGGAGTGAGACCGGTACGTGGGAAGGTTTCGACGAGGTCCGTCCCTGTGAGGTCGATTCGGGAATTCGTATCGGTTGGGGGTGTATCGTTCATGATTAGAAGTCAGTGAGTCCGGCCTGTTGTCCGTCGGCGCCACCGGTACCGCTGTCGGTCACATCGCGCCGATTGGCCTGGGTGATAGCCTCGTAGACGTGCCAGAGCGCCCGACAATCGTCTTCACAGTAGGCCCTGTGCCGATCCCAGTCGGGTTCTGTTTCCGGATCGTCCGGGTTTCGCATGAAGGCCTGATACGCGGTGGCAGTCTGTGCACCGGTTAGCCCAGTGCTGGCGTCCTCGTAGCCGAGGGCTCGAGCGACGTGATCGAGTTTGTTCGTTCGACCGGGGAGCAAGGCATTTCCGTCACGAACCGCCCACTTGTACAGGTCGTATGTCCAGAGGTCGTCCCACGCCGCTACGTACTCGGGGAAGAACCGATGGAGGAACTGTCGAATGTATCGGTAATCGAAACGATGGCCGTTCCAGGTCAGGATGGTCCGGTCACGGTGATTGGCCAGGAGCCAGATGATGAACGCCTCGAGCACCGGCGCTGGATCCCTGGGGTGGGTTGTCTCTATAAACGCCTGATAGCTGTCGGTGGCTGGATCGTAGACGCCGAATTGCCAGATGATTGACGGAGAGAGCCCATCGGTTTCGATGTCGAGACAGAGCGGTGGGCGATCGTCACGCGTTTTCACCGGTGTTTTGTTCGTCAAAACGAGTGGTTCACCAGAGCTGATGACGTCGGCGTGAGCGTGTATCCTCTCGGCAGTGGCCCGGCCGACCCCGGGAAGGCCGACGAGTTCACTGACCGCGAGGTCCCGGACGTCACTTTTCGTCCGGCAGCCCTCCCCTCGTAACCGATCCGCGGTCGCCTCACCGACGCCGTTCAACGCTTTGAGGCCAAACTGGTCGCAATCGACTGCCATCGCAACGGCCTTCCCATGGGTCGTACAGCTACAGTGGCCGACCATCGAGTCGGCGCTATCCGTCGCACCCAGACCGGCCATCGGCACTCGGACTGGCGTGGCGTTGTGTACGAGTTGCCACTCGTGAGCGTACGTCGGCGGTTGCCCACCGGCAAGCACCGTCACCGGTTCGGGGAGCGTCGCGCTGATCGCGGCCAGTTCCTCGGCGTGAGGGAGGGTCGTGGAGAGCGCCGTCGTATCCCACTCGACAGCGAGGTCCGGAACGATCAGGAACGTGCCAGCGTCGCTCCCCGTTCGCCGTTCACCAGTCGAGAGTTGGCTCTCGAGCGCAGAGAGAACACTGCAGTGCTGGACGGCGAGCAGATCTATCGTGTCGTGCAATGGGCACTCGCCAGAGGTTTCCTGAACGCCAGTCTCCGGGGTATAGCGATAGTGACGGACGTGCCTTCCATCGGTGGCGAGTTGTGGATGGAGGACAGGGATATTCCGGGCCGCCTCTCGAACGGTTGCGTACGCGACTGGATCACGAGGCCCAGGAATCGTTACGAGATCCGGTGTGAAGTACTGAACAGCGTCCCGAACGGCCGACAGTGAAATTCTCTCGAGGGCAGTGGAAGAAAGGGCCAGCAACCCCACCGAATCGGTGCCCGCCATTACTTGCTAATGGTTGCCACCGACGAGGTATAAGGGTACGTACAGCGCAGTGAAAGTGAACCGGTCGATTCCGGTAACAGGGATAGTGACACGAGTTCAATCGGCTCCGCTCGCGGGCGGGACATCGCGGATACTGGGTCAACGAACGATAGTGACTGGGACTGGTGCTCTGCGCGCCACCCTCTCGGCGACGCTTCCGAGGAGAACACGCGAAACCCCGCTCCGCCCACGACTACCCAGGACGACGTGATCGACCGCGTGTTCCTCGACGAACTCGAGAATTGTCCGTGCCGGTCGGCCACTTTCGACGGCCGTTTCGAGCACTGTTTCGGTGTGCAAATCACGTTCCTCGAGTCGGTCTCGAGCCTGGGTACACAACGACTCACCCCGATCCATGGCCTGCTCGAACAGCGCCTGATCGTAATATCCGCCGTCGAAGTCGGTGTAGAAGCCCGCAGCCGGGTCGACGACGTTGAGCACGGTGATTCGATCACCGCTGTATCGTTCGAACGCAAAGTTCAGAGCCTTCCACGCTTGCTCAGAGCCGTCGATCGGGACCAGGATGTGGTTCATCGATCGGTGATACACGACTGATGTACAAGTAAACCCCCCATCACCCCCTTCAGTGAGGGCCTGGACTGGTGAGCGTCGTCCGGAACGGACCACTATCGTCTCTTCCCGTGATAGCAGGGGCGGCTTGGTGATCGTCGGTCCACGGAGACATCACCCCTCCCAGCAAACTCGAGCCTCGACCATCGGGAGCTTCGGAATCGCTGCCAGAAACCACCTACAGGTAAGTGCCCCGCGGCCCCACACTGACACATGCCCACACTCGCGGACCAGTCGACGACCGACGTGGCCGACCTCGATGTCGAGGTCGCCGTGCTCCCGACCGGGAGTACCGAACAGCACGGACCGGCACTCCCGCTCGGCATGGACCACATGGCTGCCAGCGCCTTCGCCCGCTCGACCGCCGACCGGGACGACACGCTCGTTCTCCCGACCGTTCCAGTCGGCGTCTCCATCCATCACCGCCAGTTCGACGGCACGCTCTACGTCGGTGAGGAGACCTTCGAGCGTTACGTCCGGGAGACCCTCGAGAGTCTGGCCGAACACGGCGTCAGAAAGGCCGTCATCGTCAACGGTCACGGCGGCAACGCCCCTGCACTTCGACGGGCCGCTCGCACGTTGCGAGACGAGCGGACGGCCTTCACCCCGTCGTGGAACTGGTGGGACAGTGTGGAGGCCCTCTCTGCGGACCTTTTCGACGAAGCAGGCGGTCACGCTGACGCCATGGAGTCGAGCCTTCTCTGGCACATCCGAGATGACCTGATTCAACCCGAATTGCTCGAAGCGGCCGAAGCCGGCGCGAGCGAGGGCTGGGGCGAGTCGGTCCACGGCGCGAGCCTCGGCTTCGACACCATCGATTTCTCCGAGACAGGAGCCGTTGGCAAGCCGACACAGGCCGACCCTGAGAAGGGGGCCGAGCTGTTTGACGCCGCGAGGGACGAACTCGCGGCGCTGATCGACTGGCTGGCCGAGCGTTCCCTCGAGGAGTGCTGGCCGCGAGCCCACGTATGAGCGATGACCCGTCGAACCAGCAGCCGTCGAGAGACGGGACTACCCCTCCAGCGGACCTGGCAGCGGACCCCGAAGTCGCCGTGGGGACAGACGCCTTCGAGAACCGCGGTGCGGGCCTGGACGTCGCGGTCGTCGGGGGCGGGGCCGTCGGCGCGACGGTTGCCTACGAGCTCGCCAGCGAGGGCGCCGACGTCACACTCTACGAACGGGGCTCTATCGCGGGCGGCTCGAGCGGGCGGGCCGCGGGCGTCTGTTACGACGCCTACGCTGACAGACTCGACGCCGAAATCGCGGGCGAAGCGATCGAGCGCTTCCGAGCGCTCTCGGGCGAAGACACCTTCCCCTTCCGGGAGTGTCCATACGTCTGGCTCGCACGGGAGGGCGACGAGGAACGCGCTGAGATCATCCGCGAGGGAATCGAGCGGATGCAAGCACACGGCGTGGTCGCCCTCGAGGTCGGTGCCGAGGAACTCACCGAGCGCTTTCCACACATGCGAACCGACGACGTCGCGGTGGCTGGCATCGCCGGGGCCGCCGGCTACACCGATCCGGCCCGGTATACGGCGTGTCTCGCAGCGGCGGCGAGCGGGGCCGGGGCGACCGTCCGGGACGACACGCCCGTCGCCGTCCGGACGGACCCACTCGGCGTCACGGAGAGTGCAGCTGGGGCGAGTCAAACTCACGACGCTGTCGTCGTCGCCGCGGGTGCCCACACCGGACGGGTGCTCGAGCACGCCGGGCACGCGATCGCGATGAAACCCTATCGCGTGCAGGCCGTAACCGCGGGCGGAAGCCTTCCCGAACCGATGTGTTACGACGCGACAAACGGGTTCTACGTGCGGCCACATCCCGACGGGCTCCTCGGCGGGAACGGAACCGAACCACACGAAGCAGACCCCGAAGCGTACGATCGGGGCGCAAACGACGGGTTCGCCGATACACTCCTCGAACGAATCGCGTGTCGCTTCCCCGAGTTACGGACGGCCCCCCTCGATGTCACTCGCGACTGGGCTGGCCTCTGTACGGCGACCCCCGACCGGGACCCGCTGGTTGGCGAGCTCGAGGACGGCCTCTACGTTGCGACCGGGTTCCAGGGCCACGGGTTCATGCGTGCGCCCGCTATCGGCCGGCGGCTCGCGGACCAGGTACTGGGCGGCGACGGCATCGAACGGTTCGACCCAACCCGGTTCAGGGGTACCGAATCCTTCGAGATTCGTGAAGGGATGGCCATCGAGTCGCTGCCGGACGAGAAGTGATCGGCGGTTAGTCTTCGGCCGTCACGCCGCCTGCCGCGTCACTCGAGGGGTCTTCGAGGTCGTGCTCGGCAGCGACTGTCGTCGGCTCATCCTCGAGTGAGGCCGTGTGACCCTCCACACCGGGATCCTCTTTTGGAATCGTGATCTGCAACGTGCCGGTATCGGTTAGCGTCGCCGTACCGGCATCGGGGTTGACCACGGCGTCGTCGGGCAGGGTTGTTTCGCCGTCCAGCGACATTCCACGGCCGGGAAACCGCATTTCGAATCCGTCGTGGTAGGGCCGAAAGCGATCGACCCGGATCCGCACGTCACCCTCGAGATACCTGACCTGCAGGTCTTCCGGCTCCGTGCCGGGTGCGTCGAAGACGACGAGATAGCTGTCCTCGTTCTCGAGGACGTCGACGGGAAGCGAACGATGCTCGTGTACCTGACTGCGTGCGCGTCCGACCTGTCGGTAGAGTGCATCACCGACGGTTTCGCGCAACGATCTGAGACTCACTTGGTGTCACCTCACAGGACCGATCAGGGCAACCGGCTGGGGCAGGGAACTCCCACTGTAGAGTGCTATAGCCTCCATCTTGTTATTCTTTGTGCCCGCGCTAAATAAACGTCAGACGCTTTTTCACCGCGTGAAAGTGTATGAGAGTTCCTAGACCTCGATGACCTCGAGACAGTCCACCCCACCACAGACCGGACAGGCCACGTCCGCGAGGCTGTGATCCTCGGGGACGTCGTAGGTGTAGTGGTTCTCGAACATGTCGACGTAGCAGTCGTCGTCTGTGCACGTGACCTCCTCAGTCGGTGGCATGAAAGACTGTAGTGCCAGGGTCGGTATGAATCCACGGGTAGCGGTGGGCCAGACACCGGCCCTGGACAGTCACGGTTTTAGGGCTCGGTCGGCTACCTCGAGACATGACTGGCCATAACCCCGAGACACTCTCAGTGACCATCGTCGACGGTTACGTCGACGAGCCTGCTCACTTCGGGGTTCCGCCGTACATTTCGACGTATCCGCGGTACACGGCTGGCGCGCTCGTCGACGCCGGCGTTCCCGAAGCCCGGATCACCTACCACACCATCGACGGGCTTCGGGACGTTCCCGACCGCTGGCAGGACGTCGACGAGGCCGACCTGCTGATCTACCTCGGGGGGATGACTGTACCGGGAAAGTACGTCGGCGGGACGCCCGCGGAACCAGACGAAGTTCGCAAACTCGCCTGGACCGCGAGTGGAACCACGCTCATGGGTGGCCCCGTCAAATTCGGCGTTGGCGACGCCAACGAGGGCGCAACCGACACGCAGCGCCGGGACCTCGACTTCGATTTCGTCGCGAAAGGCGACGTCGAGGCCGCCGTCTACGACCTCGTCGAAAGCAGTCTCGAGGGGTTCAACAACCGGATGCGCGACCTCTCCGAGGTGAGTCGGTGGGCTCGCCAGGGCGCGTTCGTCGTCGAACAGCATCCCAACCACCCCGAGTATCTCATATGCGAACTCGAGACCTCCCGTGGGTGTGCCTACCGATGTTCGTTCTGTACGGAACCGCTCTATGGCAATCCCTCGTTCCGGCCACCCCCATCGGTGATCGACGAAGTCGATGCGCTCTCGAGCCGGGGTGTCAAACACTTCCGACTCGGTAGACAGGCCGACATCCTCGCCTATGGCGGTGACGGCGAGGCACCCAATCCCGACGCCCTGCACGAGCTCTACGGCGGTATTCGCGAGGCTGCCCCGGACCTCGAGACGCTCCACCTCGACAATATGAACCCGATCACGATCGCGAACTGGCCCGAGGCGAGTCGGGAGGGCATTCGGATCATAGCCGAACACAACACCCCCGGCGACACCGCTGCCTTCGGCCTCGAGTCAGCCGACCCGGTCGTCCAGGAGGCAAACAACCTGAACGTCTCCGCCGAGGAGTGCCTCGAGGCCGTTCGCATCGTCAACGAGGCGGGTGGCTGGCGGCCGGGCGAGGAGCCGGGGAGCGGGCCATCACTCCCACCGTTCGACAGCGATGGTCCCCCTCGACTCCCCAAACTTCTCCCCGGCATCAACCTGTTACATGGTCTCATGGACGAGCGCGAGGAAACCTACGAACACAATCTCGAGTTCCTCCGGCGGGTCTACGACGAGGGATTGGTGCTCCGTCGCGTCAACATCAGACAGGTGATGGCGTTCTCGGGGACCGAGATGTCCGAGACGGGCGCGTCGATCGCGAAGGCTCACAAGCGCCTGTTCAAGAGCTACAAGCGCGAGGTCAGAGAAACCATCGACAACCCCATGCTCGAGCGCGTTGGGCCACCTGGAACCGTCCTTCCCGACGTCCACCTCGAGTACCACCAGGACGGCATGACGTTCGGTCGCCAACTGGGTACGTACCCATTGCTCGTCGGGATACCAGGCGAACGACCGCTCGGCGACAGGGTCGACGTTGCAGTGGTCGATCACGGCTATCGATCCGTGACTGGGGTTCCGTACCCGCTCGATCTCAACGCGGCCTCGATGGACGAACTCACCACGATTCCCGGCCTCGGGCAACGCCGGGCGGGGGACGTGATCGTCGACCGACCCCATCACTCGGTTCCGGACCTTGGCGAGAACGTCGCTGGACCGCTGGCGTCGGTGCTCGAGGTTTCGGAGACGCCCGTCCGGGAGTGAGCCGATGGGAGTCCACGCTTGCAGCGGAATCGAAATCGGTATTTCGGCAGGCTGAATTTATCTCACTCGTGGTGGGAAGAATAGTCGGCAGTCGGTAGTTCTATTACATATCGGCCGTTGATTGGCAGTTGAGGGTCTACCTGTGGAAATATCTGAAAAACTCCTGTGTCTTTTCAGCACAGCAGTCTCGGAGGAAGACGATCGCTACGTCATCGAAATTCCGCGCCAGGAGATCGAAACGGGCGACGTCGACCCCAACGAGGTGTATCGGGTTGCACTCATCTCCCGCGAACGAACGTCGACGAACGAGACGAAAAGTGGGGAGACGGGATCGAACAACAGCGGTGGGGGCGGTGGGCAGAGACGCTCATCATCGCCGTCAGCGGAGCCCCAGCCGCCGGTCGACGTCGGTGAGACGCGCTACGTCGAAATCGAAGACATCGGCAAACAGGGCGACGGGATCGCTCGCGTCGAACGCGGCTACGTGATCATCGTCCCCGGAGCGGACGTGGGTGACCGCGTCAAGGTCGAAGTGTCCGAGGTCAAGTCGAACTTCGCCGTGGGCGAGATCATCGAAGAAACGTTCTGATCCGGACCTGTCCGGATCGCTTTCGAGGGAGGACGAGTTAGTGTACTCTGTCACCACCGACTTCATACTGAGCGGCGACGGAGCCCAGAATTCCAATGGACCGTTTGAGTGACGACGTTTACTCGCTCGAACGCTTTTCTCGCCCTCGTTCTTGTGATCGGTTGTTCACTCGAGATTCGAGCCAAAGATGCCGGACTCGACGGCGAAATCGTGGTCGTTGACGGCGATAGCGGCACCTGGCCGACTGCGGTTGATTTGACCCTCTTTCCCCTCTCGGTAGGCGATCCATCTCTCCCTCATCGATGCTGGCCACGATCTGTGACCGCAATCACCGATTCGGCCCAGCTCGGGCGGGGTGATCGGACGGCAGGCCACGGTGGCCGAACATGTTCTCCCGCAGCGTGGCCCCCTCGTAAGTCTCCCGGATGAGTCCTCGTTCGCGAAGTTCGGGGACCACGAGGTCAACGAAGTCCCTGAGGGTGCCGGGTCGAGTGACCTCCTTCAAATTGAACCCGTCGACGCCAACCGCCTGGTGCCACGCCTCGAGTTCGTCGACGACCTGCCCGGGCGTACCCACGATGACGGGTGACGTCGAGCCGAGGCCCGCAAACTGGGCGGCTTCACCGACGGTCCACTCGTGGTCCGGGTCGTTGGTCGTGAACGCGTTGATCGCCCCCTGGATGGCGTCCGTCTCGATGTGTTCGACGGGCTGGTCGGGGTCGAGCGTCGAGAGATCCATATCAATGAACCCGCTCAAAAGCGAGAGGGTCCCTTCGACGCTGACGTGCTCCCGGTAGGTGAGATACTTCTCGTAGGCGAGGTCTTCGGTTTCGCCGGTGATGACGACGATGCCTGGGAAGAACTTGATCGAATCCGGGTTTCGGCCCGCACTGGCGACTCGGTCGCGCATATCCTCGACGTAGTCGCGCGTCGCAGCTTTCGTCGGCTGGGAGACGAAGACGGCCTCGGCGTTTCCAGCTGCGAAGGCCCGACCGCGATCGGAGGAGCCAGCCTGGTAGAGCACTGGCGTTCGCTGGGGTGAGGGCTCACAGCCGTGGGGGCCGGGAACGGAGAAGTGCTCCCCCTCGAAATCGATGGCGTGGACCTTCTCCGGATCGGTGTAGGTTCCGGATTCGGCATCGCGAACCATGGCGTCGTCCTCCCAGGAGTCCTCCCAGAGGGCATAACAGACGTCCATGAACTCGTCGGCACGGTCGTACCGATCGTCGTGTTCGATTCGTCCATCGAGCCCCAGGTTCCGCGCGGCGCTCTCGAGGTACGAGGTCACGATGTTGAACGCAACCCGACCGTCGGTGACGTGGTCGAGTGTCGAAAACTCTCGGGCCAGCTGGTAGGGATGAGTGTAGGAGGTCGACCGCGTGATGGCGAAACCAACGTGGTCGGTGACCTCGGCCATGGCAGGCACGAGCGCCTGAGGCACGTTGGAGGGAGTCTGGATGGCACGCTCGATAGCTGGATCTCGGCTGTCACCGTAAACGTCGTAGATGCCCCGCACGTCGGCGAAGAAGATGGCGTCGAGGCCCCCACGTTCTGCCGTGCGGGCGACCTCTGTCCAGTACTCGCGATCGGTGTATCGGTGGGACTGATCACCCGGAATCGTCCACGTGCCCGGCGAGACGTGCTCGACCGAGTTCATCGTAAAGAGGTTGAAATGTAACGGCCCGCTCATTGGCCTTCGTTTTCAGCCAGCACGTAAAAATGAGGCGTCACCGGTAAGACCGACGCTCCCCGCGGGGTGATACTGCCAGCCAGCATTCGAGAAACGTGTATGGGCGGTCGGTCCTCACAGGCCACTTGCCCGTTTGACAGTCGGCCGTCATCCCGTGGCGAGCACTCGCCGGTAACGAATTACAATGAGTATCTGAGTCCGGTCGGGTTCGCTCCCGCATTGTCAGTCCGGTCGCGGCGTCACCAACGGTTCCTCCTCAATCATCGTCACGTTCGGAACAGACCACGCTGCCGGTGGAATTATATTCCGGTCGGTCGAATACTGCTGTAGTGAGCGTCAACGTCGACGGTCGGATCGTCGCTCCGGGAAGTGATGACTTCCTCGAGCAGGCCTGGGAGCTCAAAGAACACATTAGCCGGGCAGAGGGTGTGCTCAAACAGCGACGGAACTTCTTCACCGACGCCTACAGACGCTCGACGGTTCATTGTTGTCTCACGGACGGCACCGACCTGGTCGGCTTTGCGGCCGTTCGACGGGACGGCTACATCCTCTTTCTCGCCGTCGATCCCGATTGCCGGGGCCACGGCATCGGCAAGCGACTCGTCGCCCAGGTGGCCGAAGATCACACGTCGATCACCTGTCACGCCCGAACCACCAACGAAAACGCCCTCCAGTTTTACGAACACCTCGGCTTCGATATCAAACGCCGGATTGATAACTACTACGAGGATGGCGGCGACGCCTACTACCTGAAACTGGGCTCGAGCGCCGGACTCACCGACCGGATCTCGGACCTCATCAGGCGATGATCGACGTCGGCGCGCGACGTCACTCGAGAGCGGTCCCAACGGCAGCCTCGACCGAATCGAAGCCGTCGCGTTCGAGCAGGGCGAGCAGGCCCCGATTGATCTCACGAGCGGTGGCGGGCCCGTTGTAGACGAAGGCAGTATAAAGTTGGACCAGTGAAGCCCCGGCCCGGATCTTCTCGTAGGCCGCTTCGGCCGAGTCGACACCGCCGACACCGATCACCGGCAGGTCGGTCTCGCTCGCGACGAGGCGGATCACGTCGGTGGCGGGCTCGCGAAGGGGGCCACCGCTCAGGCCCCCCCATTGTTCACGTGTCGGCGACCGCACGCCCTCCCGGGAGGTCGTCGTGTTCGTCGCGACGATGCCATCCACGCCCTGGCTCTCGACGATCTCGAGTAACTCCCTGACCGACGCCGGTGGGGAATCGGGACCGATTTTCACCACGATCGGAACGTCGTCGTTCTCGGCCTCGAGGGTCTCGAAGATGGCCATCAGGTGTTCGGGCGAACTCTCGTCGAACGTGTCGGGTGTGTTCGGACAGGAGACGTTCACCACGACGTAGTCGGCAAACGGGGAGAGCCGGTCGAACACTCGTCGGTAGTCCTCGATGGCCTCCTCCTCGTTCGAGGTGTTCATCTTGCCCACGTTGACACCGAGTGGGACGGGGGGCGTGCCGTCTCGCTCGAGGCGGCTCCGCACCCGTGTCATGCCATCCCCGTTGAATCCCATTCGATTGATCATCGCCTCGTCCTCTGGCAACCGGAACAGCCGTGGCCGGTCGTTGCCGTCTTGGGGATAGGGAGTCACCGTCCCAATCTCGACGAATCCAAACCCGAGGGCGGCCAGCGCGTGCGTGCACTCGGCGTTCTTGTCGAACCCAGCTGCGACACCGACAGGATTCGAGAATCGCGTGCCAAAGCAGTTGACCTCGAGAGCTGGATGGTCTACGCTGTATACGTTCTCGAGCGCCGCTCGCATTGGCCAGGTCGCCCCTCCGAGTCGAAGGAGTCGCTTTCCAAGTCCATGGGCCGTCTCCGGGGGTAACCGGAACGCGAGTGGGCGAAGTCGCGAGTACAGCGTCATTGGCCAAACCCTGACGCCCGCCGCACCTAAACCTCTCGGAGCGCACCAGGCGTAGCGTTTCCCTGGCTGACGTTTGCCCACATTTGTTCGAGAGGACACAACATTTGGCAACATTTGGCGTGACCAATCGCCGGAGAAATCCGACAGACCCGGACGGGAGTCGGCGCATAACGAAATAGTTTTCCTACGGGTCACGCTTGGGTCGAGTAACAACAGCCCGAGCTATGAGTACCAAACCACGCGACGACGGAGGGGTGAACCGTGGCCACTGAGCGCCTACTGGTTCCACTTTCCGAGTCGCCAACCGTTCGGCAGACCGTCGCCTACGCGGTACAGTCGGGGCTCGAGCCCAAGCCCGAAACGCTCGTGTGTCACCTCGTGGTCGCGTTGCCGTATGAGGCCGACGTACCAGGGGAGCGCGAGAGCCTCGAGGAGACCAAGCGGCTCCTCGAGCGAGCCGTGAGCTGGGTCAACGAGGACGCCACCGGCGTCGACACCGATGTCACCTGTGAGACTGCCGTCCTCGGGAAGGACGCGTACCTCTTTGGTCCGAAGGATTACGCCGAGACGTTCGAGGCCTACGCCGCCGAGCACGACATCGACCGATTGATTCTCGATCCGGAGTATAACCCCGGGGCGTCGGCCCCGCTGCTACAGCCTCTCGAGCGGGAACTCGCACGGACCGACGTGTCGTTCGTCGAGGCACCGCTCGAGCGATCGGTCACGCACGAGCGGTTCACCGGCGTCGCCAGCTGGAGTCGGTTTCTTTCGCTCTTCGTCGTCTCGTTTGGGTTCTATCTCATTCTGGGGGACCCCCTCTACTGGTTCGATCTGGTGACGGGGACGGCCGTGGGGCTGATCGTCGCGTTTACGCTCTCACATGTGACGTTCTCCACGGCTCCGACGCTCAGGGAGACTCCAGGTCGGCTCCTTCGATTCACCCTCTACGTGCCGTATTTACTCGGCGAAATCATACGGGCCAACCTCCAGATATCGCTGGTCATCCTCCGACCGTCGATGCCAATCAATCCGACGGTAACGACGTTGCGTGCACGGGTCAGGAGCGGCCTCCCACTGCTCGGACTTGCCAACAGCATCACCCTCACACCGGGGACGTTGACCGTTCGCGCAAACGACCAGCGACTCGTGGTCCACACCCTGATCGACGACGCCCGCGAGGATCTCTTCGAGGGGGGCCTCGAGCGTGCCATCCGGTTCGTGTTTCACGGCCGCCGTGCCGCTGCGATTCCAACGCCAAAGGAGCGTGGCGACACGGAAATTCTCGCGCCAGGATACATCTCGGGTTCCTCGCAACCCTCGGCTGGAGCCGGTAGCTCAAACTCGGACCCCCCGGAGACGACCACAGACGGCGCTGACGCCAGTGACGGAGGTGACGAAGCGTGATCCCCCTCGACATTAACGAGTTGTTCCTCGTGGGTGCGGCGATATTCGTCGTTCTCGCGATTGCCATGTTCTACCGGGCGGTCGCCGGCCCGACGACACAGGATCGGTTGCTCGCGGTGAACGTACTTGGGACGAACACTGTCGTCATCCTGGCCCTCCTGGCCGCGGGACTCGACCAGCCCTGGTTCCTCGACGTGGCATTGATTTACGCCCTGCTCAACTTCCTGATGGCCATCGCCATCTCGAAGTTCACCGTCGAACGAGGTGGGGTCCTGTGATCGACACGCTGTACGTTGGTGCCATCGTGGTTCTCCTCGCGCTGGGAGTGTTCTTTACGTTCGTCTCCGCGATGGGCGTCCTTCGACTCCCCGACGTCTACGCTCGCGCACACACCGCCTCCCAGACGGACACGCTGGGTGCCGGACTCGCACTTGCGGCGGTCGCGCTGGCCCTCGGCTGGCAGCAGGCCTCGGTGTACACCGTCCTGTTGCTGTTTTTCGTGTTCATCACGAACCCAACGGCGGCCCACGCCATCGCCCGATCCGCGGCCGAAATGGGGATCGAACCCTGGTCGGGCGCGGATGGGGACCCCTCGAGTGACGGCGGGGCGGTTCCCGACGGTGGCGAACCCATCGACGAACGCTCGAGCGAGCCAGGCCACGAGCGTGAGACCACCGAGGGGAGCCACGGTGGTGACCCACGATGAGCCTCGTCGGCTACACTCTCGCGATTTTCGTCATCGTGGCGGCACTCGCGACCGCGATGTTCCGTGACGTGCTCTCAGCGATCATCGTCTTCGGGGCCTACAGCCTCGGGATGGCGATCCTCTATACGCTCTTGCTGGCCCCAGACGTGGCGATGACGGAGGCCGCCATCGGGGCCGGCGTAACGACCATCCTCCTCCTGTTGACGATCGCAAAGACCACGCGACCGACGACCGACAGACTCTTCGAATCGATCGACGTCCCCGCGCTGTTCGTCGTCGGTGCGTTCGTGGTCGTTTTGGGCACGCAGGTGCTCCCCGAGATGTACGCCGTCGGGGACAGCGAGGCCCCGGTCTGGAGCAACCCCGAGGTGACCCAGGCCTACCTCGAGCAGACCTACGAGGACACGGGCGTCCAGAACGCCGTCACGGCGGTGCTCGCCGCCTACCGGGGGTTCGACACCTTCGGTGAAGCCGTCGTGGTGTTCGCGGCGGGAATCGCCACACTGCTCGTCCTCAAACGGGAGGTGTTCGCCTGATGGGTGGTCGGTACGGCGGCGAACACGGCGACACCTACACCGAGAGCCAGGTGATCCTCACCGCGGTGAAGATCATCGCCCCGTTTACGCTCACCTACGGCATGTTCATGACGCTTCACGGAGCCGACACCCCCGGCGGGAGCTTTCAGGGCGGGGCGATCATCGGCGTGACGGTGTTGATGCTCGCGTTCGCCTTCGGTATCGAGCCCACCAGGCAGTGGCTCAAAAACAGCGTCATCGTGAGCATGGTCGGTGGTGGCGTCGCCATCTTCATCGGTGTCGGTCTCGCAACCATCGCCCTGGGCGGAAGCTTCCTCGAGTACCGCCTGTTTTTCACCGTACTCGGGATCCCCGACGGCACGAAGTGGGGGATGGAGGCCATCGAGGTCGGTGGCATCGCCCTGATCGTCGCGGGCGTGGTCATCACGCTGTTTTTCGCGACGGCCGCCGGCTTTACGCCCGCTCGATATCGATCGACCCCCGAGGTCGAGACCGCCGATGACGAGGTGTTATCCGATGATTGAGTTGCTCGCTACCCGCTACGCCTACGCGCTGATGTTCGTCCTACTCGGGATTGGCCTCTACATGGTCATCGCGAGTGAGAATCTCGTGAAGAAACTGATCGGCGTCAACCTCTTCCAGACGGCGATCTTCCTCTTTTTCGTCGCCGTTGCCTACGTCGAAGTCGACGGCGAGCCTGGGGGCTCCCCAGTCGTGCCCGCGACGACCGAGCCGGCTGCCGGTGATCTGATCCTGGCGAGTCCACTCCCGCACGTGATCGTCCTGACGGCAATCGTCGTCGGCATCGCCCTCACTGCGGTTGGGCTCGCGTTGATCGTCCGCATTCACGCCGAGTACGGAACGCTCCGCGAGGACACCCTCCGGGAGGTGCGTGCCGATGAGTGACGTCGACCTCCTGCCAGCCCTGCTGGTCGTGGGCCCCATCCTGCTCGCGACGGTTCCAGTCTTGCTGGGGCTCCGGTACGATCGAACCGGCTGGTCGGTCGCTCTGGGGACCACGCTGGGCGTGTTCGCCGGGGCCTGTTATCTGGCGCTCGAGGTCTACAGCGCCGACGGTGTGAACCGTGAAATAGCCGTCATCCACGAACTCGGTGGATTCAGCCAACCGATGGGCATCGAACTCGTCGCCGACACGTTCTCGACGTTGATCGTCCTGCTGGTCGCGGGAACCGCACTCGGCGTCCTCGCGTACACCCGTGTGGGTGGTCCCCGCGGAAACACCTTCTACAGCGGTTACCTCCTGCTGGTGGGTGGGCTGCTCGGGCTCTCGATGACCGGCGACGTCTTCAACATGTTCGTCTTCCTCGAGATCGTCGGGCTCGGCACCTACGCCCTGATCTCGAGCGGTGACGGCCCCGAATCGGCCTTCGCCGCACTCAAGTACCTCATCATCGGGACCGTCGGCGCGTCGATCTACCTCATCGGGGTCGGGTTCCTGTTCATGGCGACCGGCCACCTCAACATGCACGCCCTCGGTGGCGAGATCCCGGGCCTCGAGGGACAGAACCTGCAACTGGCTCGGGCCGGCTTCGCGTTCATTTTCGTCGGCTTCGCAATTAAGGTGGCTCAGTGGCCCTTACACAGCTGGCAACCCGACGCCTATCAGCACGCCCCTGACGGCGTGACGCCGTTGATCGCGGCCCTGGTCTCGACGGTGTCGGCATACGCACTCGGTCGCCTCATGTTCACGGTCTTCGGTGGTGACTTCATCGCCGCGACGCCATACGCCGCGGCGGTCGTCGTCACCGTCGGTGCCGTCAGCGTGATCGCCGGCAGTACGCTCGCCGTGATCCAGACCGACGTCAAACGAATGCTCGCGTACTCCTCGGTCTCACAGTTCGGCCTGATCGTCGCCGCCTACGGCCTGCTCACCGAGACGGCCCTGCTGGGGGCGGTGATCCACCTCATCGGTCACGGCCTGATGAAAGCCGGGCTCTTCCTCGCCGTCGGCGTCATCGCACTCGGCTACGGGGCCCGAACCGTCGACGCCTACGCCGGACTGGCTCAGCACCGCCCGTACGTCGCCGGCTCGATGGCCGTTCTGTTGATCGCGCTCGTGGGTATCCCGCCCTCGATCGGCTTCATCGGCAAGTGGTACATCGCTGTCGGTGCCATCGAAGCCCAGTCCTGGCTCGTCGCTGGGGTCATTTTCCTCAGCACGATGCTCACGCTGGCATACGTGGCTCGGCTGCTCGAGCGGATGTACTTTACCCCACGTTCGGCCCTCGAGTCCCCTCGCGGTACTGCAGGGACTGAACCCGGCCCGGCGGCTGCAGGCGGGGCTCTGACCGACGGCGGGCGCGCGATGGGGGCCACCGCGGGCAGACGCGTCACCATCGGCATGCTCGCCGTCGTGGCGCTGACCGCCGTGATCGCCGTCGTCCTCGGCTTCAGTGGCGACGTCTTCACCGAATTGCTCGCACCATTTATCGAATCCGCTGAGTTGGAGGTGTCTCCTTGATGTCTGAACACGTCGTTACCGACCCCCGACCACTGGCTGCCGTCCTCGTTTCGGCAATCGCCGTGGTCTTCATCGTCGCGTCGTACCGCTATCCGAACGTCCGCGAAGGGTGGTCCGTCCTTGCCGCCCTGGCAAAATTCGGTATCGTTGCCAGCATGCTTCCCGGCGTCATGGACGGGACTATCTACGTCTGGAGCCTCGAGGAGGCCACCGGGTTACAGTTCGTCGCCGGTGTCGACTTCGCGCTCCGTGCTGATCCGCTGGGCATGCTCTTTGCGCTGCTCGCGAGTTTCCTCTGGATCTTCACCTCCTTTTACGCGGCGGGCTACATGCGCGGGCTGGACGAGCACGCCCAGACCAGGTTCTTCGCCGCGTTCGCCGCCAGCCTCTCGACGGCTGTGGGCATTGCGTTCGCCTCGAACCTGCTCACCATCTTCGTCTTCTACGAGTTGCTGTCGCTCGTGACCTATCCGCTGGTCGCCCACAACGAGGACAGCGAGGCACGGATCGCGGGTCGGAAGTACCTCACCTACACGTTCTTCGGCGGGGGGGTGTTCTTGCTCGCCGGGACCGTTTTGGTCTACTGGCTCACGAGCCAGGCCGGGGAGGCGACGCTGGCCTTCGAGGCCGGCGGTATCGGCCTCTTGACCGACGCTGCCGCGAGCGATCCGGCCATCGCCCAGGCCGCCTTCTACCTCCTCATCGCCGGCTTCGGCGTCAAGGCTGCCGTCATGCCGCTTCACTCGTGGCTGGCTGACGCGATGGTCGCGCCGACGCCCGTCTCCGGGCTACTGCACGCCGTTGCCGTCGTCAAATCCGGGGCGTTCGGTGTGGCTCGCGTCTATCTGGACACGTTCGGCCTCGAGTTCCCAACGGCGTTCCCGTTGTCGGTACCGTTCGTGGGGGACGTGCCGCTGAATATTCCGGTGGCGATCCTGGCCGCGTTCACGCTCACGGCCGCGAGTATCATTGCGCTCCGGAAGGACCACCTCAAGCGGCGGCTGGCGTACTCGACGACGGCGCAGCTCTCGTACATCGTGGTGGGGCTGTCGATGCTCCATCCTATCGCCGTACTTGGCGCCCTCTTGCACATCCCGGCCCACGCGTTCGGGAAGCTGACCCTGTTCTTCTGTGCGGGGGCGGTCCACGTCGAGACCCACACCGACTACGTGAGCGAGATGGCCGGTATCGGAAAGCGAATGCCCCTCACGATGGGAGCGTTCGCTGTGGGCGCGGCCAGCATGGCCGGGATTCCCCTGTTGGGCGGCTTCGTCAGCAAGTTCTACCTCCTGATCGGTGCTGCAAGCGGGGCCGAGGTAGCCACCTTCGGCCTCGAGGTGATCTGGCTCTGGATCTTCGCCGGCGCGCTGATCGTCTCGGGCGTGTTGAACATCGCCTACCTCTGGCCGGTCGTCTACACGGCCTTCTTCGAGAGTGAGGACCGCCACGACGCCAAGCCCCTACTCGAGTTCCGGGCTGGCGGCCAGCCCGAATCCTACGGCGTCCTCGAGGGCGAACCCAACGGCGTTGTCGCCACTGACGGCGGTCGGGACGCGAACGGAGAGGATGACGGCCGTGAGGACGAGAGCGTCATCGACGAGGCCAGTGACGGCACTACCGACCACGGCGAAGACGACGACGCACCCCTCCCGGATCACGACGACCCCGAGAGAGACGCCTATGCTGTCGACGCTCACCCGAGCGACGCCGACGTGCCGTTTGGGCCCGGCTCGAGCGATTCCAGCGATGGTGCGGACAGTGAACACGTTCACGATCACGACACCCACGAGGCAACTGGGAGTCACGATGAGCACAACGACGATCGTAGCAGTCACGACGACAAGCACGATCACCACGATCACCACGACGACCACCACCATCACGGCGGCGCGCCAATGGGTGGGTGGGAGCGCAAATCGCCAGTCACGTTTGCCGAAAGCACCTGGCTCATGCTCATGCCCATCACCGTGATCGCGATCGGCGCCATCACGTTGGGTATCGTTCCCGACTACGCGGTGTTCCTCGAGCTGGCAGATACTATCGTCGAGGCCGTCACCGGGGAGGGGGTACGATGACGGAGATCGACGCCGTGACGGCGATCTACCCGCCGTTGCTGGTCTTCGCTGCAGCGCTGCTGATGCTCGTGGTCCCGCGCACGCTCGGGTTCATCCTGGGCACGCTAAGCCTGCTCGGGGTAACCGCCATCGCGTTCGTCGCCCCCGAGGGAAGTCACCTGCACATCACCTTCCTCGGCTTCGAGTCACAGCCGTACCTGATCGACGAGTACACGCGATTCGTCGGCATCGCCCTCGGGTTCCTCGGGACGTTCGCCGTCGTCTACGCGTACTCGAGTGAGGCCCCGCGCGTGCTGGCGGCGTTCGCGCTAGCCTACGTCGCGAGCGCCTTCGGTGCGGTGTTCGCCGGCGACTGGCTCGTGCTGGTGTTCATGTGGGAGATCATGGCCGTCACGAGCACGCTGCTCGTCTGGCACTACGGCGGCGACGCGGTCCGGGCGGGCTATCGATACGCCCTCGCTCACGGGATCGGTGGCAGCCTCGTCCTGTTTGCCGTCATCGCCCACTACGCACAGGCAGGGACGTTCATATACGGCGAGGGGGCAACGGGTTACAGTGGCGAGTTGCTGATCGACGGCGGTATCGCCACCGGGATTCCCGCGGTCCTCGCCGTGTTGGGTATCGGCGTCAACGTCGCGTTCATCGGGTTCCACACCTGGCTCCCGGACACCTATCCGCGGCCCCACTTCGCGGCCTCGGTTTTCCTCGCGGCGTTCACTACCAAGACCAGCGCCTACGTGTTGCTCCGGGCGTTCCCCGAGGGGCACATGTGGCTGGCGTACATGGGCGGACTGATGGCCGTCTACGGCGTCATCTTCGCGCTGCTCCAGCACGATATGCGGGCCCTGCTCTCTTACCACATCCAGGCCCAGCTTGGCTACATGGTCGCCGGGATCGGCCTGGGGTCGGCCATCGGCGTGGCCGGAGCGATGGGGCACCTGTTCAACAACGTCCTCTACAAGAGCCTGCTGTTCATGGCGGTGGGGGTCGTCATCTACCGCACGCGGGAGAACGACCTCTACAAGCTCGGCGGCCTCTGGCGGGAGATGCCGCTGACGGCCATCGCCTTCTTCATCGGCGCGCTCTCGATTACCGCCGTTCCAGGCTTCAGCGGCTTCATCAGCAAGGGGATGGTGTTCGACGCGGCCACGGGCTACTTCACGCAGGAGGCCCACTGGCCGCTGTTCGCTCTTCTGTTCATCGGCGGCATCGGCACGTTCCTCTCGTTCATCAAACTCGGCTACTACGTGTTTTTCCACGGCGAGAGCGACCGCGAGGTGCGTGACGCAAAGCCTGGCCAGACGACGGCAATGCTCTCGGTCGGTGGGGCCTGCGTTGTCCTCGGGCTGCCGGTACTCGGCTGGCCGGTGTTCACCGATCTGATGCCGCTCGTCGACGGCACGCAGTTCGCCGGTACCGATCTCGCCGGAGAGGGGCTTACGCCGTACAGCATGGGCCACCTGCAGGATGCGGCCGCGCTCATCGTGATCTCCGCGATCGCGTTCCCGATCATCCGCAAACCGTTGTCGAAACTCGACTACGACGATCCGGCATTGGTCGTCAACCACGTCGGGTACTACTCGGGCCGGTGGGCCATGCTCGCCGTAACCGAGACGTTCGCGGCCGTCGACCGAATCGCTGTGGCCATGGTACGGAGCGGCTACTGGATCGGCAACAATCCCGTACTCGCCGCCGAACGCGGTGCACGCCGGTTACCGACGTGGATGGTGGAGGTCGAGGAACGGCGACCGACTGACGGTGGTCGTCCCTCGACGCTCCAGTTGCGGGCGACCATTGGTCTCACCACGCTCCTGATTACACTCGTCCTGACGGCCATCCTGTTGCTCGTGCTGTAGGAAATCGTCATCCCAACCGTAGCTGGCGCTTTTTGGCTCCCATGCGGGAGATCGATAGCAGGATTGACGGCCCTAGCATTCCTAGCTCGAGACTACAGTCCAGGCATGCGTGGCATAACAATGGGCGACGGGCCGGACGTGCCAATCAATGAGGCGAACGTTCAGCCGGAGCCAGCGACCGATCACCATGGAGCGGGACACCCCTGTGAGCAACCCACACTCGTTCGATGGCCAGCAGATGCCAGCAACCAGGTGGAGGTGAGTCATGTACCGAGACTGGACGGTCGGCGTCGTCGTCCCGGCGTACAACGAGTCTGGGCTCGTCGGGCAGGTTATCGAGACGATGCCGAGGTTCGTCGATCGGGTGTACCTCGTAGATGACTGTTCGACTGATGGCACCTGGGCCGAGATCGGGCAGTACGTGGAGCGAGTAACCGACGGCGGCCACGCAACGCCCCAGCCTGATCGCGGCGACGTCCGTGGGCCAGACGCAACTGCCGACTCGGTCGAACCGACAGCAGCCGCGACCGCCGATTCGGCAAGTGCTTCGAGCGAGCCCACACTCGAATTGGCTCGCGACGCGGTCGATGGCGAGCCAACCGAGAAGGGGCCAGGGGCGCCGACGGGTCCCGCAATCGTACCGATTCGTCACGACCGCAACCGTGGCGTCGGTGGCGCGATCAAGACTGGCTACCGACGCGCCCTGGCCGACGGTATGGACGTCACGGCGGTCATGGCTGGGGACGCCCAGATGGACCCGGAGCAACTCGACCGACTCCTCGACCCCGTCGTGGAAGAGCGAGCAGCCTACGCGAAGGGGAATCGCCTCGCCGGTCGGGAGCATCTCGAGTCGATGTCCTCGTGGCGGCTGTTTGGCAATGCAGTACTCTCGTTCTTGACGAAGGTCGCCAGCGGCTACTGGGAGATGATGGATCCCCAGAACGGTTACACCGCCATCTCGAGGGAGGCCCTCGAGACGGTCGACCTGGATGGGCTCTACGAGGAGTACGGCTTCGCGAACGATCTGCTGGTAGAATTGAACACGGCTGGGTACACCATCGCCGACGTTTCGATGCCGGCGGTGTACGGCGACGAGCAGAGCCACATCCAGTACCACACGTTCGTTCCTCGACTCTCGCGGTTGCTCCTCTCGGGATTCCTTCGCCGACTCGGACGGCGGTACGTCGTCCGCGAGTTCCATCCACTGGTCCTCCTTTACGCCCTCGGTGTTGGCGGATTCCTGGCGACGACGGCAGCCCTGGGGGTTATCAGCCGGCTACGGCGTGAGACCGACGCTGGGACTGGGGACGGCTCGAGAGCCACGACACTATTGCTCACTGGGCTCTATGCGTTTCTGGCCGCCATCTGCGTCGGATTCGCGATGACCCTCGACAGATCGGAAAACGACGGCACGGTTGTGATCGACTCGTGAGGGTGGTCGTCACCATCCAGCACCCCGCCCACGTGCACTTCTACCGCCACGTGATCGACGAACTCGAGGGCCGCGGCCACGAGGTATTCGTCTTCGCCCGGGAGAACGACCTCGCCGTCCCCTTGCTCAACGCCTACGGGATCCCCCACGAGGTGCTGGCCGGGCCGCAGGAATCCCTCACCGAACTCCTGAAGGTCCAATTGGCCTACGAACTTCGTCTGTTGGGACGTGCTCGACGGCTCGACCCGGACGTCATGACGGCCATCGGTGGGCTGGCGGTGGCCCACGTCGCCCCCCTGGTCGAGGCCCGAAGCGTAGTGTTCGTGGACAACGAGGGGACGACCTCCCATCGAGTGACGACGCCCTTCGCCCACGTCGTTGCAACGCCCCGGGCCTACGCCGAGGACTACGGTGACGCCCACGTGCGCTATGACGGCTATCATGAACTCGCGTACCTGCACCCCGACTACTTCGAGCCGAATCCGTCTGTCCTCAGGATTCACGGCGTCGATCCAGACGAGCGATACTTCGTGTTGCGGTTCCGGCGGTGGGACGCACTGCACGACGTCGGCGAAGGCGGGCTCAGTCTTGAGGGGAAGCGCCGACTCGTGTCGACGCTCGATAATGAGGGGTCGGTCTACATCTCGAGCACCGACGAACTCCCGCCGGATCTCGAGGCGTACCACAATCCAGTCCCACCGAGGGCCATGCACGACTTGCTGTACTTTGCCGACTGCTACGCCGGGGACTCGGCGACGATGGCGACCGAATCGGCCCTTCTTGGGACGCCAACGGTGCGCATCCAATCGTTTGCCGCCCGGAAACAGGACATGACGAACTTCGTCGAACTCGAGGAGCGCTACGACCTGCTTCGATCGACGCACGACGAAGACGAGGGCCACGCTCTCGTTCGCGATATCGTCGGTGATCCAACCGTGCCCGAGCAGTGGCGAAAGCGCCGTCAGCGGTTGTTCGCGGACAAAATAGACGTGACTGCGTTCGTTACCGATCTGCTCTGTGACCAGGGTGGGGCCCCGACCTCGCTCGAGCGAGAGTTTGAGGAGGAGTTGGACTCCGTGGCGACGGCCGACTAACCGTCGTTCTCGTGGGTTGGCACCACCCCACCCCACGACGCTCGTCGCGACCGATCACCAGGTATCTAATCGTCGGCGGTCTCCTCTTCGTCACCTGCCGACTCGTCCCCCACAGCACCACCGCCAGCGTCGACATCTCCCGTGAAGGGCGACTCCTCTACGACCGCGATTGACTGTTCGAGGGTGTGTTCACGGAGTGCCGTCTCGGTGGTGCCCGTTTCGGGACCCGTCCCCGTTCCCGCTCCGTGTTCGCTCGGATATGTTCGTTTGCCCAGGCCCGGTCTGGCACCGCGGGGGGTCAGGTAATCGCTCCCGACATCTATGTCGGCCTCGTCACAGAGTCGCTTGAGAATCGACCGTGCGCCCTCGGTGGTGATCGTCGGCGGGGCAATCGCATAGCGTCGGGCGAGTTCGGCTGCCGTGTGGTCGGCGCACTCGGCCTCGATGGCCTCGTCGTCGAAGCCGCGCTCGGCGAGGACACTCCGCACCCGCTGGGCGACTGATGGTGCATGGCGGGTGGGAAACAGCGGCCACTCGGTCGTCGGGGGATCTTGGACGACCCGATAGCGACGGAGCGGTTTGCGCGCTGCCGCCGGGAGTGGGACGTCCTCGAGGCGCTGGGACTTCCCGAGGACGCGGATCGTGCCCGAGTAGAAGTCCACGTCCTCCCAGGTCGCACCTGTCCGACGATCGTCCTCGGGAACTCGGAACAGTTCCGAGCCCCGAACGCCCGAATGGGCCAGCAGCGCCACCATCGCACACTCCCGGAGCCGCGCGAGTCGTTCGTCGCGATCACCCGATTCCGCTCGTGCCGCGCGGTCACGGACGAACGCCTCCAAGGTTCGTCGTTGTTCGGCCGTCCACGTGGAGTCGGTGCTCGACCCCCCACTCCGGTGTTCGGTCGGGAGGGCGGATTCGGCGACCGCCGTCGCGGCCGGGTTCTCCTCGAGGATCCCGCCGTGGACACACCAGGAGAGAAACGCCCGCACAACCGCGTAGTAGGTGCCAGCGGTCGAAGCGGTGTACTCCCCACGGTCCGTCCGAGCCGCGAGTTCACTGGCGTATGCCTCGAGGTGATCGACCTCGAGATCGAACAGTGACTGGACGCCGTGTTCGGTCTCGAGCCACGTGGCCCACCGATCGAGAATGGACTCAGCGTTCGAGGCGTAGGTTCCGGCCCCAGGTCCGTCGGGGTCACTGCCGACGGCCTTGCGCTGGAGATAGGCGTCGACGGCGTCGCCGACGCGAACGCGAACGTCGCTCATCGGTCCATCACCCAGGAACTCCACGAATGGCAGTGCTCGACACCACCGACGGAACGACCGGAGGAGAAACGAGCAGCCATGAGTAGGTGACGCTACTCGATCCATCCTCATTTACGTTTCGGTTATTTGGACTGAAAAGAAACGCTCGGCTCGCTCGGACTGCGCTCGAGCGGACCACTTGTGATTGCAGGGGACACGAAAACGGGCGGACTCGAGGGAGTGGCTCACTGACGCAGATGACCCCCACTCACCGAGTGAGACCAGGTAACCGGCGACTGAGGACACCGGATTTGGAGCGATGGCTCGACTGTCAACGGGAGTGGATCGCAGGTCGCGGATCCACGCCGCTCGAGGGTCCCTGCACTTGCCCAGATCAGTCGTCTGCCGTCGGCGTCTCGGGCCGATAGGAGCGGCTGATTTGCTTCCACTTCCCCGTCGCGAATCGGTAGTAGTTGATCGTCGCGGGGACGGCCGTCTCGGCGACGAACGCCAGGTAGAGCCCCCAGAGCCCAATCGCGGGAATAGAGAGTTCCGGTGCTGGCAGGCTCACCTCGAGCAGTGGAACCGTCACCGATCCGGAAACCTCGAGCCCATTGGCACCCAGGTACGCGAGCGGGATGGCGAACCCGAACATACCGAGGAGTTGGCTGTAGAACGGCCATCGAGTGTCACCACTGGCGTTCAGCGGGCCGGCCGCACCGCTCGAGACCCCGCTGAGGACCACGGCGAGACAGGCTGCGTAGACGAGGGAGACGGCCGTCGGAATCGAGAGTTCGCTGGGATCATCGGTGAACGCCAGGGTGATCGGTTCGGCGAAGACGAACACGATGGCCGCGGAGACGAGGTACGTCGCGACGGAGAACCGGATGATCTCCCGGCCGTACTGCTCGGCCAACCGCTCGTCGCCGGTACCGAGTTCCTGGCCGACCAGACTCGAGGAGGCGAGCCCGAAGCCCCATCCGGGCGTGTTCATCAGACCCCAGATACGCCGGGCGATGACGTAGGCTGCGGCGGTATCCTGACCGAAGATATCGACGATAGCGAGCATGGGAAACTCGGCCATGGTCCAGACGAGGTTGGTCCCGAACACCGGGAGTCCGATGGTCACTAGGTCGACCAGCGTGTCACGATCCGCGTACGTTCCGAACGGGTTGACGGCGACCGGGAACGTCGCCACTCCGGGGATTCGCCCCGCGACGAGGCCGAGAGCGAACGCCGCGGTGACGACCACGTTGGCGATGACCGTGCCGAGGGCCGCCCCGACGACACCCATGTCGAGGCCAAAGATGAGCAGAGCGTTCAGGCCGATGTTCGCGACCGCGCCGCCAGCCCTGATGACCATCGGCGTCCAGGCGTCGTCCATTCCAACGAAGGTGCGACTGCCGATGAGGTTGAGCCCTGCGAATGGAATCCCGAGCGCGACGACCTGCAGGTACGCCGACCCCTCACGTTGGATGGCCGGATTGTCGGTGATCAGGCCGATGAACCACTCCGGGTACGTCCAGAGCGTCAGCATAAGCGGCAGGGAGACCACGACGACGAGGAACGCGCTCGAGCGAATCGCCTGGCCGAGTTGATCGTAGGCATCAGCCCCGTACCGCTGGGAAACAAGTGCGATGGTGCCCCCCGCCACGCCGCCACCGACCGAGAAAGCGAGCCCCCAGAACGGGCCAGCGTAGCCAACGCCGGCGATAGCCGCCGATCCGGAGGCGATCCCGACCATCGCGACGTCCACCGCGCTCTTGGACATTCTGGCCAACCCGGTGACAATGCGCGGCCACGCGAGGTCCGTCGTCCGACGCGCCCGCTCGCGGTCGATCAGCCCGAGGCGGGCGAGAGCGTACCCGATCCAGAGGATCAGGAGTCGAATCGGATTCGGTACACGACTGGCCACGAGAATCACCCCCTGCTTATCAACGTCGATAAAAAGCCCTTCTCACCGCGGCAGCGGTCACCGGTTTCGAATCGAAACCAATTCACACGCGAGTCGGTGGCACACGTACGGGAGTGACAGAGGCTTGACCCAGTTTCTCGCGTGTCACCGCGAGAGCTGGCCAATCAGGCTCCCGATCCCGCTGATTCCCGCTCCTCGAGGCGCTTCTCGTACTTTGCCAGGGACGTCTCGAGGGCCGCCTCGGCATCGACCTCGAGTTCCACGCACAGGGCCAGCAGGGCAAATAGCGTGTCCCCGAGTTCGTCACGGGCGACCGAGACATCGGTGGGTGTCGTGCCGTATTCGGTGGACGTGTTGACCTCCTTTGCAACCTCCCCAGCCTCGGAGAGCAAATCGAGGACGCGATAGGCCGGCTCAGTTTCGAGGTCGTGAGTCTCCAGAAACGATCGAACGCGCTCCTGTGTCTTCGTCTCCATGGCTACGCACGCCATTCTCGGCCCGCTGTAAAAAGTGTCGGCGATTGACTTCCCGGTCGGTAGCTTTTCAATATCTGGACTCGAGATGAGGGCATGAACCGGGAAACGACGTCCCTCGAGCACCTCCCCCTCGGACTTCGACTGCTGGCGTTCGTGTTGCTCCCGGTGGGCTTCATCGGCTTTCTGACCACTGAGGATGGGTTTTTCGACCCGAGTTCGGTGTTCACGGTCGCGTTTAGCCTCGGAATCGTTTGTGCAGCGGCCTCGATCTATCTCGGGATTTTCTTGCACGATCCGAACGGGTCGGCCGAAGACGCGTGATCGACAGCGACCCTCATCACTCTCGCCAGGTCAACACCGTCGCCGACCAGGTGTAGCCGGTCCCAGCGGCGAGGAAGCAAACGACGTCGCCATCCGCAAGGCTCCCCTCTTCGACCGCGTCGCCAGTCGCCAGAATCTGATCGGCACTCTGGACGTGGCCGTAGGTGTCGAGATACACCCCCTGGGTGTCTGGATCCAGCCCCAGTTCCTCGAACAGCAACTCGTGAAACGATCGCTTCATGTGTGTGACCGCGACGAAGTCGAGATCCCCACGATCGAAGCCCGAACGCTCGAGGGCGGTGTCAGCCACCTCGAGGTAGTTCGGCAGCGAGACTGGTGCCAGCCGTTCTTTCATTCCGTCGGGGTCAGGAACGTCGAGGGTGTGCTGGCCGGCCGCGACGGTTTCCTGACTGGGGGGCTCGAGTGACCCACCTGCGGGCATGACCACGTCGTGGGCAAACGAGCCGTCGGTGACGGCGTGACTCTCGTGAACCGTCGCCCGCGCCCGCGGGCCGGGGTCGGACTCCAGGACCATCGCGCTCGCGCCGGACCCGAAGTTGAACATGAACGAGGCGCGCTCGTTCGAGTAGTCGATCAGGCTCTCCTCGCGGCTCGCGGCGACCAGGAGGGCCGTGTCGACGTGATCGACCTGCAACTGGGCTGTGGCCTGGCGCATGGCGATCGGCGCACCGGCACAGAGGGTATGGCTCTCGGTGGCGAATGCGTTCTCGGCCCCAAGGCGGTCGGTGATGTCGGCTGCGGCGGACCAGACGACGTAGTCCTTGTACTCGCTCCCGTGATAGAGCACGAGGTCGACCGCGGTCGGCTCGAGGTCGGCCATCTCGAGGGCGTCTGCTGCCGCTCGGACGGCCATGTCGGTCACGTGATCCTCGTCAGGCGGACAGACGTGTTTCCGGCGGACGCCCATCTTCTCGACGACCACCGCCTCCGGGATGTCGCTCTTCTCGGCAATCTCCTCGCCCGTGATCGTGGGCTCCGGCAGGTATCGTCCGAAGCCCGTGAGACCAACGGTGGTCACGACACCTCACCTGGAGCGACTGGTCCGGCTCGAGGGGCCCTGGTGACTCGGGTATCCGAGTCAATGCGGTTGGCGTAGTTGCCGTGATCTGTGCCGTTCGGTCGGTGCGTTGTGGAGCCAAACATGCGATGTGGAACGTGGGTTCGAAAGCCTCGAGGTCACTTCCGATAGCGCTCGAGGTGAGCTGGAAGACGCTTCGCAACGGTGCCACCGAGTCGGTCGCGGACCGACCCGAGCAGGCCGTTGGGGACGAACAGCACGAACAGCACGAAGACGATCCCCAGATATAGCGGGGCGCGACCGTCGACGACCGTGTTGATCACGTCGAGGAAGGTGATTCCCGCGACGTCCGCACTCAACATGGCCTCGGGCAGCGTCTCCCGAAGATAGGGTGCGAGACCGCCCTGCTGTGAGGAGAGAATGTCCTCGAGGGACTCGAAGAAGAACGAGCCAAACAGCGGCCCGGCGAGGGTCCCGATCCCGCCGACGATGGTGACGATCAGGGCGTCGGCGGTCACGAGGAAATAGAAGGTGCTATCGGGCGAGGCGCTCCCACGGTAGCCAGCGAACATCGCGCCAGCGATGGCTGCGAAGAAGGCGCTCATGCCGAAAGCGGCCATCTTGTACCAGAAGACGTTGTACCCGACTGCACGGGCCCGTTCCTCGTTTTCACGGATGGCGATCATCACGCGCCCGAACGGCGAGTGGATGATGCGCTGCATCGCGAAGTAACAGCCGAGAACGACGAGTCCGATGGCGTAGTACGACGTCAGCGTCGCGGAGATGTCGATGCCGAGTCCGAGCACGTTCTCGAAGCTGTCGCCAGCGAGGCGACCGATCGCGAACGACAGCGAGTCGACGTACGGGATGCCGATTTCGGCGGCGCCACTCATGCTCGGTCCCTCCTGTGGGTTCGTCGCGACGTAGTCCCAATTGCGGACCAGTTCGTAGATCACCTGGGCGAACCCGAGGGTAATCATCGCGAAGTAAACGCCTGTCAGGCGGAAGGAGACAGCGCCGATGGCGAGTGCCACGAGAAACGCGACCGTCGCCCCTAACAGGAGCGTGAGCATAAATGGCGTCCCCTCGGGAACGATTGGGATGTCACCGTTGGCTGCCATGACCACCACGTACGCGCCGATGCCGTAGAAAGCGGCGTGGCCGAACGAGAGGTAGCCCGTGTAGCCGCTGATGAAGTCGAAACTCATCGCGAACAACCCGAGGAAGAGCATCGCGATCATGAACGTCATCGCGGGCAAGAACGCGTCGAAGAACGCCCCGGGATCGACGGTCGTGAAACCGATATCGAGCGCCGGGATGCCGGTCAGTACGGCGACGAGGCCCGGATACAACGCGAAGAAGCCGATCACCAGGACGTGAGCGAGGTGATCACGGGCATACTGGACCGTCCAGTGAGCCCCTTCGGCATCATCACCACCAGGTTCCTCGGTCATGGTCGTCCGCTCGGTCGTGTCGGTGGCCACCTGCGACTCCTCGAGGGAGTCCGTGGCGGGCTGACCCGAGGCCGATTCGGTGCCGCCGTCGCCTCGAGCGTCCGTGTCGTCGTCACCATCGGGCCGACGAGTGGGACTAATGGCCACCCACCTCCTCGACGCCGTAGAGTCCCTGTGGACGGATGATCAGCGCGATCACCAGCAGCAGGAAGATGGTTACCTCTGGTAGTCCGGAGAAGGCGACGATGCCCGTGTTGAACAGCCAGGTGGTAAAGGAGTCCGCGACCCCGACGATCACGGCGGCCACGAGCGTTCCCTTGAACGAACCCAGGCCGCCGATGACGACCACGACGAACGCGTACAACAACACGTCGAGGTTGAGCATCACGCTGGGCCCCCAGGTGGGGTCCCACATGAGGAAGACGCCGCCGACGGCCGCCAGTCCGGTCCCGAGGCCGAAGACGATGGTGAACGCCTTCCGAACGTCGATACCGAGTGCCTCGACCATCTCGGGATCTTCGCTCCCCGCGCGGATGTAGAGGCCATAGAGTGTTCGCGTCAAGAAGAGGTAGACGGCAACGGCGAGGATTGCTCCGGACACGATGGCGAACAGGTAGAAGCCGCGGATGTTGACCCCAAAGAGGCTATTGAGCACGTCCGATGGGCCACTCAAGAAGCCCGGAATCGTCGCCTGTGCAGCCGACCACGTCGGTTCCGGCTGGATGCCCCGGGAGGAAACGATGATTCTGGCCAACTCCTCGAGGATCAGGCCAACCCCGAAGGTGAGCAGGATCTGGTACATCGGCGTCCGATCGTAGATTGGGCGAACGAGTTTGATCTCGAGGGCGCTGCCGGCAGCCGTCAGGAGCGCGAAGACGACGGCCACGACGACGATGAAGAGCGCGATTCTGGTGAACGCCCCGGACGCCGAGGAGAGCGCGACCACCATGATGACGCCACCGATGTAGGCACCGACCATGGCGAACGCCCCGTGGGCGAAGTTTAGGATGCCCATCAGCCCGAAGACGAGCGTCAGGCCGATGGCGATGATGAAGTAAATCGCCGCCTTCCCGAGCCCCTCGATGAGGATGCGGGCCAGCGTATCGGGCTGGAAGAACCGACTGAGGGTGTCCGCGAGCATCGGTGCGTCGACCGTCGCGTGTGTGAGGGGGTCGATCATGCGGCGAGATACCTCTGGATTCGCTCGTCGTCGGCGGTGACACCCTCCGTGGGGCCCGATTCGACGACCGTCCCGTGATCGATCAGGTAGAATCGATCGGCGAGATCCATTGCGAGCGGGAAGTTCTGCTCCACCAGGACCATCGTCGTCTCAGTCGACACCTCGCGAAGCGCTTCGACCACCTGTTCGACGATCAGGGGGGCCAGACCCTCACTTGGCTCATCAACCAGGAGGAGTTCGTTGTCACCGACGATGCCCCGGGCGATGGCCAACATCTGCTGTTGGCCACCGCTCAGGTTTCGAGCCTCCTTCTCTCTGAAACGCGCGAGATCCGGAAACAGGTCGAACATCTCGTCACGGAGCGGTTCGACCTCCTGATCGGGATCGATCGCCACTCGCAGGTTCTCCTCGACAGTGAGGTACCCGAACATGCGTCGGTCTTCAGGCACCCACCCGATGCCGCGGTCGGCGACCTCGTGGGTCGGATTGCCGGTGAGGTCTTCGCCCCTGAAGCGGACGGAGCCGGATCGCGGCGCGGTGAGTTGCAGAATCGATCGGAGCGTCGTCGTCTTCCCCACGCCGTTGCGCCCGATCAGGGCGACGACTTCGCCCTCCTCGACGGTGAGGTTCATCCCCTGGAGGATGTGACTCTCACCGTAGTACGTGTGCACGTCCTCGAGTTCGAGCAGGCTCATCCGGCCACCTCCGAGGTGTGGTCGGCCCCGCCCTTGTCCTCGCCGCCGTCGGTTGCCTCGCCGCCTCCGAGTGCCCCCTCACCGTCGTAGCCGCCAAGGTAGGCCTGCTGGACGGCCTCGCTCTGGCGGATCTGTGCCGGCTCGCCCTGTTCGATCAGTTCGCCACGGTTGAGGACGGCGATGCGGTCGCTGATGTCCATCACCACGTCCATGTTGTGTTCGATGAGCATCACCGCGTAGTCACCCGCGACGTCCTCGATGATGTCGGTCACCTGGTCGACGTCCTCGCTCGAAACGCCCGCGGTTGGCTCGTCGAGCAAGAGCACGTCAGGTTCTCCAGCGAGGGCAATGCCAATCTCGAGGTTGCGCTTTTCGCCGTGGCTCAGGTTCTGTGCCAGCCGGTCCGCATACGACGCCAGCCCGACGCGCTCGAGGATTGCCTCCGCCTCCGTGTAATGATCGTCGAAGGCGTTGACGTTCCGCCAGAACCGCCAGGCGTCGTTTCCCCGGTGGGCCTGGACAGCCACGCGAACGTTCTCGAGCACTGATACCGTCGGGAACACGTTCGTGATCTGGTAGGATCGGTGTAGCCCTTGGAGTGCCGTTTCGTGGGGCGACGCGTCGGTGATGTCGAGTTGCTCGAGCCACTCGGCCACCGCCTCATTGGGGAGAGTATCCCCGTCGAGAGCCGCCTCGAGGTCGTCGACCGACCCGTGTTCGTCCGCGAGTTCACTCGACTCCTCGAGGGCCCGTTCGAGACAGGCCCGTCGATGGGTCGTCGGCATGAACTCGATCTGGCCTCGAGTGGGCTCGAGCACGCCAGTCAGTAGATTGAAAAACGTCGTCTTCCCGGCCCCGTTCGGCCCGATCACCGAGCACAGTTCGCCGGCCTCGAGGCTGAAGTCGACGCCGTCGACCGCGGTGATCCCGTCGAACTCTTTCGTCAGATCCTGCGTCCAGAGTACCATGTCGATCAGTCCAGCGAACAGCTCATCTCATCGGCGGGGATCATTACTTCGTCGGCCGACATCGTCTCGATCGGCTCGCCAGGCATCACTGACGCGTCCCAGAACTCAGCGACGTCGTCCTCGGTGGGAACCGGCCACGCGACGGTCATGTCGGAGGCCGCCTGGTTGTTGTGTTCCTGGAAGGTGTAGGCGTTTTCGCCCTTGGGCGTGTCGAGGACCGTCATGCCACGCATCGCGTCGGCGATGTCGGCTCCCTCTGTCGAGGCGGTTTCGTCGATGGCCTGCACGAGTGCGGAGCCGCCAACGAACGTTCCGGCGCTGAAGAGGTCCGGCATCAGCCCGTACGCCTCGGTGTGCATGTCGATGAAGGCGTCGTTGATTCCGTTGTCGTACTGGTTCCAGTGGTAGCGCGTGGTGAACGGGCCGAGTCCGGCGTCTTCGATGTCCTCGGCGGTGAAATCCTCGCCGAGGGCTGCCTCGACCGCCTGGCCCGTGACCTGCGTCGTCACGAGTTCCGCGAAGCCGCCGAACGTCTGGATCTCCTCGTAGCTCATCGCCGTGGGGAGGAACTCCGGCAGCGTAATGAACGTGAACCCGCCGACGACACCGTCGGCACCCTGGTTGATCGCCTCATCGAACATGCCCTCGAACTCGCTGTAGCCGGCCTCGACGAACCGCGGTTCGAGGACCTCGACGCCCTCGTTCTCGAGGACTTCCTGGTAGGCGTTGGCGACACCCTCGCCGAATGCCCCTTCGGCAGCGAAGATGGCCACCGTCGAGATGTCTCCCTGCTGGGCGACGTACCGACCGCCTGCACGGGCGTCCATGGCCGTATGCTCGCTCGCGCGAAACAGGTTGGGGTGACAGAACTCTTCGGAGGCGGTGATGTCCGCGTCGGCAGCGGGACCGGCAATGTACGGGATGTCGGCCTGATCGAGGATGTTCGTCGAAATCTGGCGAGCAGAGTCCGAACTCGAGGCTCCAAAGAGCAAGTCCACCTCCTCGTCCACGACCAGGTCCTCGGCGACCTCCTGGGCCGTCCCCGGCGTGAAGGCCGTGTCCTCGACGATGATCTCGAAGGTTGGACCGTCGTCGGGATCGAGTGTGTGTGTCCCCGTGGTCAACTCCTCGATCGGGTCGATGTCGTACTTGTAGGCGATACCAGAGTAAAAGCCCATGAGGCTGATCTCGCCGTAGTACTCGAGGTCGCCGGAGACGGGCTGGATCGCGCCGATCCTGACCGTCTCGTCACTGACGTCCTCGCTGCCGTCTGGGTCGTCGTCGGTTGCCGTCGTGTCGTCGTCGGCGTCGGCATCGTCGTCGGCATCCTCATCGTCGTCCTCTGCGATACACCCTGCCAGCCCTGCCGCACCGATCGTGGCGAGTGCCCCCGTCCGCCGGAGCACCGAGCGCCGTTTGATAGCTCGTGGCATACTAGGTCTCTAGATGAACTACCCTTCCTAAACGGGGACGGTTGATATACGAACCTCCAGGAGTCGAGAGCCACAAATGGGCTGAAGGGGCCCGCTCGAGGCCACTCGAGAGACTATAGATTTTGTACTGTACCACTTCAGATCATGTAGTATTGTCCCTGTTGTGCGCTGTGTCGGGGGTGGCTGGCTGACCAGCGGGATGGCAACGACGCCAGAATTGATTCTCTTTTGGAACCACTCACTCGCCGAACACGGGCAACGAGTGAATAGCTGAGCGAGGAGCCCGTCTCCTCCGTTGGACACGGACACCGTCTCGCTCACCGAACCGTCACCGACTCACTCGTAGGTCAGCGTCATGCCGTCGTCGGCGAGTATGTCTCCCCCATTGAGGTGGCCCCCGAGATCCGAGAATCCGAACAGAAAGAGGTGGGCCACCTCGAGCGGTGTCATCAACTCGTCGGTCCTTGCCTGGCCGAGCATGACGTCTTCGACCACCTCCTCGGGCTCGAGACCGCGCTGGGCGGCCGTGTCCGGAATCTGATTCGTGACCAGGGGGGTCGCCACGTACCCGGTACTCACGGAGAACGATCGCACGTCACCACCGCCCTCGGCGGCGATGGACTGAGTCAGGCCCCGAATCCCGAACTTGACCGTGTTGTAGGCGACCTTGTCGCTCGTCACGTAGTGGCCGTGAACCGAGGCCATATTGGCGACACAGCCTTCGTTCGCTTCGAGTGCTGACCACAGTTCCCGCGTGAGGACAAACGGCGCTCGGAGCATGATTCGGTGCATTCGATCGTAGGCCTCGAGGGGGAACTCCGCGAGGGGGGCGACGTGTTGCAGACCGGCCACGTTGGCGAGAAACGTCGGTTCCCCCGCCGCCGTCGCCGCCTCGGCGATCTCGCGAACGGCGGCGTCCGACTCGAGATCGGCCTCGAGCGTCTCGATCCCGTCTGCCGCGTCGAGACGAGTTGCGGCCTCGAGCGTTGCCGCGAGCCCCTCTCCGTCGACATCCGTCGCAAGTACGGTCAGGCCGTTGCACGCGCCAGCCAGGGCCAGGGCACGACCGATGCCCGAGGCTGCCCCCGTCACGATACAGACCCGTTCACGCGTGAATCGGTCGTCGTCGAACTGTTGGACGTCGTCCCGTTCGATCTGCGGGACATCGTAAGCGCTCATGGGTCAGTAGAGTGTGGGTGGCACACAGTAACCACGGGTTGCATACCGAACCCTCGAGGCGGGCGATTGCCCTCGAGCTGGAACCGCGGGCCCGTCGGCATCACCGGAATCGGTTGCGTCGTGTCACAGGGGGTCCTCAGCTGAAGACAGGTACCGTCTCACGAACCTCGAGGACGTCCGTCAGCTCGACCCGGTCCCCGATCGACGCCTCACCTTCGAGTCGCGCCGTGACGCGGGCGCCCCCGTCCGTTTCGAGATCGATCACGGCCACCCGATACCCGGCGTCGAACTCGGTCGGGGAGACCTCGATGGTGGTGGCGGTGTGAACGATCCCCGACGTGGGGAGGTCGATCGTCTCGAGGCCCCTGGCCCCACAGGCAGGGCACGCGGCTTCTGGGGTTGCCGTCACCGTGTCACACTCGGAACATCGCTGCCCGAGCAGGCGTCCGTCGCGAAGCGCCTCAGTCCAGCGGGCGTGGGTCAGTCGTTCATCGACCGTCATCGGGCCACCTCCAGAATCGAGACGATGGTGGTTCCGGCGTCGCCACCCAAGTTGTGCGCCAGGCCGGTCGAGGCATCCTCGACCTGGCGCTCGCCAGCCTCACCCCGGAGGTGCTCGACCAGTTCGACGATCTGGGCGGCCCCCGTCGCGCCGATGGGGTGACCCTTCGCCTTCAGTCCGCCACTGGGATTGACTGGAATGCGGCCATCCAGAGCGGTCTCGCCGCGGGCCGATGCCGGGCCGCCCTCGCCGTCCTCGACGAGGCCGAGCGCCTCGATTGCGAGCACCTCCGCGCCGGTGAAGCAGTCGTGTAGTTCCACGACATCGACGTCCGCTGGACCAATGCCGGCCTGCTCGTAGGCCTGGCTCGCGGCGTCTCGAGCCGACTGGGTCGCTGTCAGGTCGGCTTTCTCCGCGAGGGGGATCACGTCCGTCGCGTGGCCGACTCCCGCGACGGTGACGGGATCACCGGTGAGCGTCGACGCGCCAGCTGCGTTCGCGACGACGACCGCGCTCGCCCCATCGGAGAACGGACAGCAGTCGAGCAGTCGGAACGGTGAAGCGACGACGGGGCTGTCGAGCACCGCCTCGACGGTGGTTTCCTTGCCGAACTGCGCTCTGGAGTTGAGCGTGCCGTTGGCGTGGTTCTTGACCGCGATCTCGGCGAGGTGTTCCTCGGTCGTCCCGTGCTCGTGCATGTGTCGGGTCGTCAGGAGCCCGAAGACACCGGGAAAGGTGAGCCCCGTCGGCTGTTCGTACTGCCGATGAGACGCCGAGGCGAAGATGGCGGTCATCTCCGGGGTCTCGAGCCCCGTCGAAGGCGTGCAGCGTTCGACGCCTCCGACGAGGACGACGTCGTGAGTCCCGGCTCTGACGGCCTCCACGGCGTGTTTGAACGCGTTCGAGGAGGTCGCACAGGCGTCTTCGAACCGGGAACAGGGTATCCCGGCGAGGCCGATATGGCTCGCGAGCGTCGGTGCGAGGTGGGTGTCGCTCTCGGTTTGCCCACCCATCGCGTTGCCGAGGTAGAACGCGTCGATGACGTCAGCATCGGCACCCGCGTCGTCCATCGCCTCGAACGCCGCGTCGGCAAATAACTCCGGTAACGGCTGGTCGTGGACGCCGAAGTCGGTCATCCCGACTCCGACGACTGAAGCCCCTTCCATACGCGACCGGAATCGGTCCGTCCTCAAAAACGATGTGGAATGTGGGGCAGACCACCGGAAGAAACGGCCGGTTCCCCGGAAAAGCGTACTCGAGTGCGAAGAAGAACGATGGCTCGAGACGGCCGTGACGTCGATGTCACTGGCCGTGAGTCAGGAGTCTTCGATTTCCTCGATCGCGTCGACGACACGCTTGAGAATCTTTCGTTCGGCCCGGCGCACGTTCTTCGAGACGGCGGTGTCGGAGACGTCGAACTCGTTGGCGAGCATCTGGAGTGTGGCCCCGCGAGGCTGGTCGAA
Source organism: Natrialbaceae archaeon Tc-Br11_E2g14 (assembly GCA_001564275.1). Classification (GTDB taxonomy): domain Archaea; phylum Halobacteriota; class Halobacteria; order Halobacteriales; family Natrialbaceae; genus Natronosalvus. The sequence continues at coordinate 43,942 of LKND01000009.1, forward strand.
GTACCCCTTCTGGGCCGCGACGGTCAATGTCTGGCGCTCCACGTCCGAGAGGGAGCGACAGCCCTCGAGCAAGTCGTTTGCCGCGTCGGCGTGTTCGAGCACGTCGAAAAGGTCGGGCACCGCAAGATCGGACTCTGCCAGGACGTCGAACTCGTTGTTGCGCTCGAGTGCGGCAAGGGCGTCGTCGGCCATCGGTGACTGGTCAAAGCCCACCTCCCAGCGCTCGCTGCCGTCCTCGATGTGGAACGGGCCGGTGATGTAGCCGTCGTTGTCCCGGATAATGCGCATCGCGTTGGTCTCCTCGATGACGGTCCGCAACAGTGCCGTCCCCTCGTGTTTCTTGAACAGCGTGCACTCCCGCATGTTGTCGTGGGCCTGCAGGGTCGACAGCCCCGACTCGAGGGTCGATCGATCCGGCCCCTCGATCATCATGCGGGTCTCGAGTTCGCGTCGCTGGCTGTCGAACTCCCACTGAACGGCCGTGAATGAAACGGCGTGATCGTCCGTCGTGTCGATGAACGGACAATCATACTGCTCCATGTCCAGTGTGAGATCGATCATTGTCGATAATTGTAGATGGGGGGCAATAACCGTACCTTTCGGTTTCGAGTCCACCAAGTGAGAAATAACTCGCGATCCATCATTGGGACGGTTCGTCGCCAAAGCGGGCCTCGATTGCTGCGCGATCGATCTTCGAGGGGCCGCTCATCGGCATCTCCTCGACGAACGCGAGATACTTCGGTATCTTGAACCGGGCCAGTTTCCCATCCAGGAACACCTCGAGTTCGTCTCGCGAGAGCGGTCTGTCGCCACCGTCTGTTTCGGCCCCGTCTCGAGCGGTGTTCCCACTGCCCTGATCTTCGGGCGGGGTGCCCACGTCCTTGGCCGGCTCCACGATGGCCTTGCCGACGGTTCCCCACTGGTCGTCGGGGACGCCGACGACGATTACCTCACCGACGGCTGGATGGTCGGCAATCAGATCCTCGACCTCCGGTGGATAGACGTTCTCACCCCCGCTGATGAACATGTTCTTTTTGCGCCCCTCTATGTGGTAGAAGCCGTCGTCGTCGACCCGCGCGAGATCACCCGTCGAAACCCAGCCAGCCCCCGCGGTTGATGGGTCGTCCCCTTCGGGGGTACCGGCCGCAGAATCGAGTCCATCCTCACCGAACGTGTCGGCCGAGGCCGCCGGATTCCGCCAGTAGCCATCCGCCGCGTGGGGCCCGGTCAACTCGAGTTCGCCGACCTCGCCTGCTGGAAGTCGCTCGCCGTCGTCGTCGACGATTCGAGCGTCGGCGTGGAGGACGGGTTTACCGACGCTCGCGACCTTCTCGGGATCGTATCTGTCGGGCATCGCGAAGTTGTTCGGACCGATCTCGGTGAGGCCATACCCCTGAGAGAAGTCCACGCCACGCTCGCGCCAGGCGCTGACGATGGACTCCCGACAGGGGCCGCCGCCACTCTTGACGAACCGAAGGCTCGAGAGATCAGCCTGGTCCCAGCCTTCGTGTCTCGCCATGGATCGCAGGACGGCCGGGACCGCGACCAGTATCGTCGCGTCGTAGCGTTGTACTTGCCCGAGAATCCGCTGTGGATCCACCTCGCGATCGATGACGACGGTCGCCCCCATGTGGAACAGGGGGAGTGTGAGGACGTTCCAGCCGCCGGTGTGAAAGACCGGAAAGACCATCGGCGTCACGTCGTCGTCACGAAGACCCCAGGCCGTGATCGTATTCAGCGAGTTCCAGTACAGCGAGCCGTGACTGATCGTCGTCTCTTTTGGCACACCGGTGGACCCTCCCGTGTGCAACAGGAGGTGTGGATCGGCAAGCGATCGTTGTCGTTTGTCGATCGGCGCGTCGTTCGAGGGGACGGCGTCCCAGTAGCTGTCCCAGCCACCCGCCGGTTCGTCGGATTCGATCTCGAGGACGTCAGGATCGGTCGTCGAACGGGCGATACCGTGCTCGAGTGCCTCGACGAAGGGTGACTCGATGACGAGCAGGTTGGGCTCGATCAGATCCAGCAACTCGGCCAACTCGGGGGGTGCCAGCCGGTAGGAGAGCGGGGCGAGAACGCCACCGGTCTTTCCGGTCGCGAAGAACAGGTCGAACGCTTCGAGGCGGTTTCGCGACACGACCGCGACGCGCTCCCCGTCGACGACCCCGTACTCCTCGAGGAGTCGGGCCGTTCGGTTGGCTCGGGCGTCACAGTCGGCGTAGCTCAGATGCGTTCCCGTCGCGTCGTCGACGATGGCCGTCCGATCGGGCGAGAGCGACGCGCGACGGGCGGCCCAGTCGCCAACCCAGCTGTAGTCGTCGTCGCTCCAGTTCACGGATTCTCACTCGAGGTAATCAGTATCCACTCCTTCGTTCGGCGCTGACGAGTCGCTCGAATCGAGGTGACGTCGAGCGTCCGCAATCGTTTCATATGGTATCAACTGACTCCTCGATCATGTACGTCGACGTTCGACTATCAACCCCCGCATACAGGCCGACACCGACGAAAGGTGTGGTATGCCCACGGCCAGCCCCGGTGATCGAGCCCAAGCGTCAAGACGGATCACCACCGACCGGATCGAAACGTTCGCCGAACTCACCGGCGACGACAACCCTCTCCACCTCGAGCCAGCCTACGCCGCCGAAGGGATCTTTGACGGCGTCGTCGCCCACGGGATGCTCGCCGCTGGCATCATCTCGAGTGCACTCGCCTCCCTTCCCGGCGATATCGTCTATCTCGACCAGGATCTCTCGTTCGAGCAACCAGTCTATCCCGATCGGACCGTGACGGCGACGGTTGAGGTACTCGAGGAACTGGGCGGTGATCGATACCGTGTCGAGACAGTCGCCAAGGTCGACGGCGACGACGGCGAGGAAGACACCGTTGTCATTGCGGGGGAGGCGACCGTTCTCTCGCTCTCACACCGGGGCGAGTGAATCGCGTTCGTGGGAACTGATCACGGAAACCCGTTCCCCGAGTTCTCGTAGCCGTTTCACTCCAGTGGCGAGTCCCCGCCGCGAGCAACAATTACGACCGACCGTCGAAGTATTTTTATTGCCGTTGTGAGTTGTGATTATCAATGGCCCTCGAGGAAACCCGACTTCCGGCAATATTCGACGAGTTGCAGATCGGGATCACGCTTCACCATCCAGAGACGGGAGCAATTCTGGACGTGAACAGCCGGCTCGAGGAACTCTACGGCTACACCCGAGCGGAACTGCGTGCAATGCGGATCGAGGACTACAGTTCGCCCGCAGAGCGGTTTACCCAGGAACGGGCAGTCCGTCAGATTCGAGAGGCAGCCGACGGGAGAGACTACGACTTCACCTGGCAGATCGAACAGGCAAACGGCGAGCATCGGTGGGTTCAGGTTCACCTGACTGATATCGAAATCGACGGCCACGTATGTGTTGTGGCCGAAATTTCCGACATTACGGGATACAAATCACACGAGAACCTCCTGCAGTTACTCTCCAGGGTCGTTCGACACAACCTTCGTAACGAGATGTCGGTGCTGTTGGGGTACACCGATCGGTTGCGCAGCGCCCTCGAAACGGACCGGTTCGAGGATGAAATAGACGCGATCGAGGCCATCGCGAGCGACGTGGGTCGGTTGAGCGATTCGATAGCGGAGATCGAGTACATCACCAATCCGAACGCGAGAGATCGGACCAACCGGAGCCTCGAATCGACAGTTCGTGCCCACCTGAAGGACCGCCTTGGCTCCGATACCGATGCAACGTTCACCGTTACGGTCGAACAGGATACGACGGTCCTCGCCGACGAGGGCCTCGACTTCGCCATCGAACACGCCATTGATAACGCGATCGAACACGACGACGCCGACACGCCCTCGGTCGACATCCGCGTCGAACACGACGCGGAACGAGGCGTCGGCATCGTTCGAATCCTCGACGAGGGCCCACTGATCCCCGACATCGAAAAGCGGGCCCTCGAGGAGGCCGTTGCCACCTCGAATATCTACCACGGTTCTGGCGTCGGTCTCTGGGTCATGAAGTCGTGTGTGGAGTCGATGGGTGGTGAGTTGACGTTCGCGGAGCGCCCGACGGGCGGAAACGTCGTCTCGCTGTGTCTCCCCGAGGCTGGCCCAGCGGCGTGACCCTCAATGGCAACTGAACCGAGTTACACACTGAATCCGGATACGTCTGGCGATCGGATGAGCAACGACGTGCAGTTGCCACGATGGATGACACTTCCGTGCCGATTTCCAAGCCGCTAAGTGGTCCGCCCCCAGCCTCTGCAGTACCAACTGTCCCGTATGTCACTCAATTCGAACGACCGCTCAATTGCCGGGTTTACCATGGCGGGTCACGCGCTCGTCCACTGGTTCGAAACCGCGATTCCCATCTTTCTCGTCGTCTGGCTGGCCGAATTCGACGTCAGCGTCGCGCTCATCGGCCTCATCGTCGCCCTCGGGTACGCACCGTTCGGCCTCGGTGCCCTCCCAGGTGGCGTGCTCGCGGACCGGTACGGCCCAAAACGACTCATCCTGCTTTGCCTCCTCGGAATGAGTCTCGCCTTCACTGTCCTCGCGGCGGCGTCGTTGCTCGAGTCAATCTACGCCATCGCCGTCGGGCTCCTGTTGTGGGGCATTGCCGCGAGCGTCTACCACCCTGCCGGCCTCGCCCTGATCAGTACCGGTGTCGAGGAGCGGGGCACCGTCTTTGCCTGGCACGGCATCGCCGGCAATTTCGGCATCGCCCTCGGACCGTTCGTCGCCGCCACGCTCCTGATCCTTCTCGAGTGGCCCGTCGTCGCCGCCCTGTTGGCGGTCCCAGGGTTCCTCGCCGTCATCTATGGCGTCTCGGCCGAGTTCGACTCGACGGCGGCCGTCGAGGAGGACGTCGACGCTGGGCCCGACGAGGCGCTCTCGCTATCGGACTTCATCACGAACTCCCGCACCCTGTTTGCGAGTGGCTTCGCCATCGTCTTCGTGATCGTCACCTTCGAGGGACTGTACTACCGCGGGGTCCTGACCTACCTGCCCGAGATCATGCACGGACTACCGGCGGTCGAAGGACTCGACGTGCTGCCCGCGCTTGCTGAGTACGACATCGAACCCGAGTACTACATCTACGTCGGCCTGCTTGTCGTCGGGATGGCGGGCCAGTACGCCGGCGGGAAGTTGACCGATCGCGTGCCACCGGCACGTGGGCTGGCGGTCCTGTTCGGTATCCTGGCCGTGCTCGCGCTCGCCTTCGTGCCCGTGATCGAGCTGGGCATCGCCGCGTTGCTCGTCCTCTGTGGCCTGCTTGGGTTCTTTCTCTTTGCCATCCAGCCGTTCTACCAGAACGCGGTGGCCGTCTACACGCCAGCTGACACCCGCGGCCTCTCCTACGGCTACACCTACCTCGGGGAGTTCGGCCTGGGGGCTGCCAGTATCGCCATCGGTGGATTCGTCCTCGATGAAACCGGTGTGGCGAGTTTCTTTGTCGTCGTCGCGGCGTTCGCCGCCGTCGGTGCAACGCTCTCTGTTGGGCTCGCGCTCGGACTGGATCGGCTCTTCGAGCGTGGCGGGACGACCGAGCGGGTCGAGGCCGACGACTGACGGGAGTGGTGTGTCGACTTACTGCCGAAAACCGGCCCCTTTGGGCCGTCGTTCGACACTACCTGAGAACCACAACCCCGGTGGGGACTGCCGTAGAGGCATTCAGTCTCCACCACCACATTTCTCGTGCGTACACGGGGCGGCACAACTACACCAGGGCAACCCCAGGTGGTACACAGCAGCCAGTCCGACGCTCTCGAGTGCGGACGAAATCCGCCCCGGCGCTCGCGCCCAGGCCAACACCCTCACCGACCCTGTAGTTCGTCCAGTCCGGCCAGGTTCTCGTTGGGCCGGGATCGTACCAATCGATATTTGATCGTCCAGCATTGACACCGTCCATGGCAACGGCTACAGCTCAGGCCCTCCGCGTTGGGGGACTGGTTGGCGCACTCCTGATCGTCCTCGGGGTCGGTGCATACGCGGGAACCGACTTTGCCCACGCGACTGCCCTGATTCCGACGGTCTTCGGTGTCGTCTTCGTCGCCCTGGCACTCGGGGGGACCCACCTCGCTCGAGAGCGCGAGGCCACCTATGCACTCGGCGGCATCTCGGCCCTCGGCATCCTCGGAAGCGCACGAGCGGTACCCGACCTGATTGCCCTCGCGAGCGGTGAGGGCGTCGACTCGATCGTCGGCGTCGCCTCACAGGGGGCGATGATCGGGCTGAGTATGGTGGTGTTGGTGGCTGTCGTGTGGTCGGTCCTCGAAGCGTCATAACCCGAACCGCCCGGTGTGCGACGCCGAACGACCCAGAGACCGAACCGGTTTTGCACTCGAGGCCGCAACCCTCAGTCGATGATCGAGGCCACGCTCTGTTTCGTCATCGAGGACGAAGCCGTCCTATTGATCGAGAAGCGTCGCGGCCTCGGGGAGGGGTGGTACAACGGCCCCGGCGGCAAACTCGAGGCTGGAGAGACGCCTCGCGAGTGTGCCGTCCGCGAGGTCGACGAGGAGGTGGGGATCAGCGTGGATCCGGACGACCTCGAGCGAGCAGCGGAGTTGACGTTCCGCCTCGATGGGGACGTCCACACCCGCTGTCACGTCTTTTGCACCCACAGCTATCATGGCGACCCACGGGCCACCGAGGAGGCCCGTCCCGAGTGGCGAGCCATCGACGACGTCCCCTACGACCAGATGTGGGAGGACGACCGCCTCTGGCTCCCATCGGTGCTTGAGGGCGAAACCGTCGTCGGCACGTTCGAATTCGAGGGCGGACCACCGCTCGACGAGGCCGACTTCGTGGCTCACGATCTCGAGGTCGGTGTCGAGTTCTCCGAGTGAGTGCAGCGGTTCTCACTGCCAACCCGATTGAGACGGATGGGCACAACCACTCCCGAGTCGTCAACTGACAGCGGGAGCGGGGTGGGTTCCCTCGCCCGTCGCCCGTTCGACCGTCCGCGGTAGGAGACTCA
>LKND01000067.1 GCA_001564275.1 Natrialbaceae archaeon Tc-Br11_E2g14
CCCCGCCACTCACATCACAGCGCTGGCGCTCACGAATTTGTTCGCGCCAGCAATAGTGGGCTCGGGCGGGTTCGAACCACCGACCTCGGCCTTGTAAAGGCCGCGTCATAACCAGCTAGACCACGAGCCCGCAATTGTCCAGAGCCGACCCGGGCGAATAACCTTTACTTTCTCGTCCCGGATACCTGGGTGATGCGCGTTCCCCGCTCGAGGGTCTACACGGTCTTGCTCGTCGGCGTTCTCCTCGTGGTGACGGGCGTCGTGCTCGTGCAACTCTCGATACTGCCCGTGCCGTGGACCGCAGATCAGGGGACGGTGACGATCCACGGCGAGGACGGAACCGAAAAGCTCGCGGTCGAGGTCGAAGTCGCTGACACTTGGCAGGAACGATATACAGGTCTGAGCGAGCACGATTCTCTCGAGGAGGGCCAGGGCATGCTGTTCGTTCACGGGAGCGAGGACGAGCGGACCTACGTAATGCGGGACATGGATTTCGACATCGACATCATCTTCATTGGCGCCGATGGACAGCTCACGACGATTCACCACGCCGAGGCACCCGGGCCGGGCGAGGACGGCGAGGACCTGCAGTACACGGGCGAGGCGAAGTGGGTTCTCGAGGTACCTGCGGGAACGGTCAACGAGTCGGGCGTCGAGGTCGGTGACGAGGTCGCAATTGCGGATCTCGAGTGAGCAACCGTTTCGACTCGCGTGGTGTTTTCCTGCCCATTACCGGCAACGAGGTCCGGGTTTGGTGGTGATTGACCGAGATGCATTTCGATTCGTAGGAAACGCTTATTGCTGACCATCCATTCAGCCCGAGCAATGAGTAGTGTCGACTGGGACAAAGACGATCCGTTCGAGGAGCAACGGGAGAACATCGACTCACCGATGCAGCGGTTGCTCTTCGAGTACGGTCGCCCATACTGGTTCTCGGTAACGGTTGGTATCTTCGCGAGCGTCTTCGCACGAGCACTCGATTTGCTGCCGGCGCTGTTGCTGGGGGTGGCCATCGACTCGATCTTCGGCGATCAGGTGTTCGCCGAACAGATCCCGCTCGTGGTCCTCCCCGAAGCCTGGTTGCCGGCAACGCAGGAGGCACAGTTCTGGTTCGTCATCGCCGCGATCGCCGGCTCGTTCGTCATCGGTGCCGTCTTCCACTGGCTGCGCAACTGGGGGTTCAACTCCTTCTCACAGGACATCCAGCACGACGTGCGAACGGCGACCTACGACAAGATGCAGCGCCTGGACATGCAATTCTTCAGCAGCAAGCAGACAGGCGAGATGATGTCGGTCCTTTCCAACGACGTCAACCAGCTCGAGCGATTTCTCAACGACGGGCTGAACTCTGCGTTTCGGCTGGTGGTCATGGTCCTGGGCATCGGTTTTTTGCTGTTCTGGCTCAATCCACAGTTGGCGCTGGTGTCGATGGCACCCGTCCCACTCATCGCCGTGTTCACCTACATTTTCGTCAAGAAGATCCAGCCCAAGTACGCAGCCGTGCGCTCGAGCGTCGGGAAGGTCAACTCGCGACTCGAGAACAATCTGGGGGGCATTCAGGTCATCAAGGCCGACAACACGGAAGATTACGAGTCGGGGCGAGTCGACGACGTCTCACGCAACTACTTCAGCAAAAACTGGGAGGCCATTTGGATCCGGATCAAATTCTTCCCCGGCCTGCAGCTGATCTCGGGTATCGGGTTCGTGCTGACTTTCATCGTCGGCGGCTACTGGGTGTTCCAGGGGTCGGGTCCAGGCCCGTTCACCGGGACGCTCAATGAGGGGGTGTTCGTCATCTTCATCCTCTACACCCAGCAACTCGTCTGGCCGATGGCCCAGTTCGGACAGATCATCAATATGTACCAGCGCGCGGAGGCCTCGAGCGAGCGGATCTTCGGCCTGATGGACGAGGTGAGCCGCATCGACCGCGAGGACGACGCCGAGCCACTCGAGGTCGAGGATGGCCGCGTCGAGTACGACCACGTCTCGTTCAGCTACACCGACGACGGTGAGTTCGCCCAGGATGCCGAGAAGATCATCGACGACATCTCCTTCGAGGTCGATGGCGGGGAGACGGTGGCACTCGTCGGACCGACGGGGGCCGGGAAGTCGACGGTACTCAAACTTCTCTTGCGGCTGTACGACGTCGACGACGGCGCGGTTCGGATCGACGGTCAGGATATCCGAGACGTCTCGCTCGCGAGCCTCCGCCAATCGATGGGCTACGTCGGCCAGGAGTCGTACCTGTTCTACGGGACGGTCAAGGAGAACATCACCTACGGGACCTTCGACGCCGACGACGAGGAGATCGTCGAGGCCGCCAAAGCCGCCGAGGCCCACGACTTCATCGAGAACCTTCCCGAGGGGTACGACACGATGGTCGGCGAACGTGGTGTCAAACTCTCCGGCGGACAACGCCAGCGGCTCTGTATCGCCCGGGCGATCCTGAAGGACCCCGACATCCTCATTCTCGACGAGGCGACGAGCGACGTCGACACCGAGACGGAGATGCTGATTCAGCGCTCGATCGATCGACTCACCGTCGACCGCACCACGTTCGCCATCGCCCACCGCCTCTCGACGATCAAGGACGCCGATATGATCGTCGTCCTCGAGGGCGGCCAGATCGTCGAGCGAGGGAGCCACGACGAGTTGCTCGAGAACGGCGGTCTCTACGCCCACCTCTGGGGCGTGCAGGCTGGCGAGATCGATGAGTTACCACAGGAGTTCATCGAGCGTGCCCAGCAGCGAACGGCCCGGACGCAGGCTCGCCAGGACGACTAGAACGATTCGGCTTCCCCCTCGAGGTCGTCCCCCGAGGGGTTGTCCTTCTGGCGCTCTTCGCCCGGGGCGTACGGCGTTCGGTCGCTGTAGTTTTTCCGCCCGATTGCTTCGTCACCGACCATGGTCATGACTGCCCGTTCGACCTCGCTGGCGGACTGGTAGACGGCTTCGTTCAACGGTCCGATGATCGACTCGAGCGTCCCGGTTTCGTCGCCGAACTCGAGTTCGAGGTCCCCGAGGTCATCGAGCAGGTCGTCGTGAGACAGGGGAAACGCTCGATCCTCGAGGCGCTCGCGAAGCGTGCCCATTTCGACGCCGAGTTTGCGAGTGTCGTCGGTCATGGTCGGTGTACTCGACCATCGCGGGTAGGCATTGAGCCTGCGGTTGCACGCATCTACAAGGGGATGCCCGCTCGAGAACTCCCATGGACGTATCCAGTGCGACTTGGACGGATCTCGCGGACTGCGAGACAGACCTCGCGGTCCTCCCGGTCGGCAGCACCGAACAGCACGGGCCTCACGCCCCCCTGGGAACTGACGTACTCACCGCCGAAGCAGTGACCGACCGCGCCCTCGAGCGCGTCGACCGCGAGGTGATCCGGGCCCCCGTCATTTCGGTCGGCGTCGCCGAGGAACACCGTCACTTCCCGGGGACGATGTGGGTCTCCCCGGACACTTTCCGGGCCTACGTCAGGGAGTCGATTGCCAGTCTGGCCCACCACGGCTTCGATCGCGTCGTCGTCGTCAACGGCCACGGTGGCAACGTCGACGCCCTCCGGGAAGTGACTGCGACGGTCACCCGTCAGGACGACGCCCATGCGGTTCCGTTCACCTGGTTCGAGGCCGTCGGCGATCACGCGAGCGACATGGGCCACGCCGGCCCACTCGAGACGTCGCTCCTCCAGCACTGCCACCCGGATCTGATCCGCGAGGGGCGCCTCGAGGCTGCGGCCGAGGGAGCCAGCGAGCGCTGGGGCGAGTGGATCGGGCGGACGAATCTGGCGGTCGATTCCGCCGAGTTCACCGACAACGGCGTCGTCGGCGATCCGAGAGCGGGAAGTGACAGGCGAGGTCAGGAACTGCTCGAGTTGGCGACGACAGCACTCCTGGACCTTCTCGAAGCGGTCGCGACGCGTGAGCGACCGACGGCTGCTGATCTCGACCGACAGTGACCGGTTTCACTACAGGCCATTGGTTACGCGTTCACGACACAGTGCTCAGAACTGGCAACGTATGCTTTTGTGGCCGCCCTGGGAAGATGAGACGGGTGGCTCGCGAAGGATATCGACGGCGATCGTTGGCTGAGATCAGTCGGCCTCGTCGTCACCCGCCTCTTGCAGCGTGGCTCGGAGGGCAGGGATCGTCGCCGTGAGTTCACCCACCTGTTCACCCGCCGCCGCGATGTCCTCGAGGGTTTCCTCGAGGGTGGCGATCTCGTCCTCGAGGTCCTCGGCGTCGTCGAATGCGTCGGCGCGTTCGCCCATCGTGTACCACTTTTTGGCGTCACGGAGGTGGTCCTCCGCGTCGCCGACGTCGAGGGCGGACTTGAGGCCATTGAGCGCCCCCAGGACGTTCTCGGCGTCGGTCTCCCAGACGTCCGCCGCGTCGGGAAGGGCGTCCCATGCCGCCCCGAGGGAGTCCTCGACGTCCGATCGCATCTCGGTGGCCGCTTCGCCGAACAGTTCGTCGTCGTCCAGTGAGGCCTGACTCATACCGCACCCTTCTGTGTCACTCCGGTTAAAAGATTGCCCGAAAGTGAAAGTGAACGCGGCGGGAACGGGCCCGCTCGAGACGGATCAGCGAACACCTTTCGAAAGAGATGTCGGTACGCTGTCTCGGGGCCAGTTTTCATCGTACTGCCGACTGCTGGTCCCACCGCGGGCACTCGGTGGATGTGCGCACGAGGATCGCTACCGAGTGATCGACCCGTCCTCGTCGTCGACGTCGGTCGGGAGTAACTTCCTCGTGAACAGGTCCGAGGTGGGCTCGAGGGACGTATAGAGCACGATGGCGAGGGCTGCCAGCAGCGGGACCGACAGCAACAGAAACACCACGTCGTAGGTCCACGCGACGTCCCCGAGCAGGGGAGTGATCGCACCCTCGAGCCCACGATGGGCGATCAACACGGCCACGAGGACGGTCGTGATTCTGGTACCTGCACCGGCCTTCGAGGCGACCTCGGGTGACTCCGCGAGGAGTGACTGGGCGAGCGTGGCGAGTGGCTGGGCGAGGACGAGGAGCAGGCCGACGACGGCGAGCGTGGCGACGGCGGTTATCAGTGCCCCGATGGTCACCGGTGTGCCGGGGATCAACCACGACGCTCCCGGGAGCCACGAGGCAAACGTGAGCACCACGATCACGGCAGCCGCGGCCAGCAGCAGTTTCGTCGCCTGTTGGACGGTTCGTTCGTCGATATCTGGGGCAATGGAGGGGATGTACATGACGGCACCTGGGTGATTGTGGGGTGGGTAAAAAAACGTCGGCGATCGTGAACGCCGTTTGCGATGGTTGTGTGTCGTTTAACGCCGTTTGCTCCCGCACCATGTCGATGGTTTCGTCCTCGGCCAATCGACGGCCGCCAGCCTACGGTCGGGTGACCGACTCCACAGCCATCAGCGGATAGCCGTCTTCCATCGTCATACTCGTCTCGACCATCAGCCCTTCGTACTCGATCACCATCGCGACCTCGATGAACCGCCCGGTCAACTCGGTGTAGTCGGCACTCGAGGCCTCGAGGGCGCTCTTTAGAGCCTCGCGGTCCACATCGACCGTGACCGACCGACAGTGGGGCTGGTTTTCGATGGCCTCGGCCATCGCAGTCGCGAGGCTGTCGGCGCTCTCGAGGCTCACCGGAGTGCCCGCGAACTGGTGGTACAGCGACCCAAACTTGATGCCAGCTTCGAAACAGGCGCGCTCCGCTGGGGTGGGTGTGTCACCGGTTTCGGCGTCTGGTTCCGGTTGCATAGTCGGCCCTTGGACTCGAGGGGTCGAGGTGCTTGTGGTTTCGAGTGGAGGTCTGCATCGACTGGACGCCAGTCGGCACTCCACTCGGTGTGAAACACGCACTCGTCTCGATGGTTGGCCACGGTGGGAACCCGCTAGAACACGCAGGGCGTTGCTGGTGACCGAAACCATTTATGCACACCGATTTAAATATCACCCACAATGCGGAAAAGTGGTCCGCCGAAAGGACTCATCGCCTATCTCGTCCTCGAACTGCTCGAGGAAAAACCACGGTACGGGTACGAGATACTCAAGGAAATAAAGGACATAAGCGGCGGTCACTGGGAGCCCTCGTACGGCTCCGTTTATCCCATTCTGTACAAGTTCGAGGAGAAGGGGTGGGCCGAGCGCATCGAACGCGAGGACGAACCCGATCGAAAGTACTTCGAACTCACCGCCGAGGGCCAGGCGGAACTCGAGGATCGGCGCGAGTCGAGTGCGCAGAAGGCCCACGATTTCGCCGACGTCATCCTCGGGTTCTTCCACGTCTACGCGGCCTTCTCGACCGACGAACGGTTCGAGGTGCCAGAACTCGAGGGCGAGTGGCGCTTCGACGAGGCGTTCAGCGCCTGGGTCGTCGAGCAGGTGGTTCGTCACCACGAGTACTACTTCGATACCGAGTTCGAGCGCATCGCGGACACGCCCGAGGAGTTCTACGAAGGGCAGGGGATCGAGACGGAGTAGTCACTCCCCGGTAATTCACGACTGTCGAGCCAGTGGCCCCTCACTCGAGGTCCACACGCGTTTGCAACACCACGAGCGCCCCGAGACCGACGGCAGCGCCCAGAGCCAACACTCCGAACGCGGCGGCGAAGCCGACGTGATCGAGCACGATGCCGAAGATCACTGGTGAGAGGATGCCGGGGATGAATCCGAGCAGCGATTGGCCCGCCAGCGCCATGCCGATCTGGTCGTCGTCGACGACTTCGCTCATCATCGTCGACAGCGGGGCGCTATCGGCCGCCAACACGAGCCCGTACCCGACGATTACGGCACCGAGAACGGGTAGTAGTGTCCAATCGAAGATGCCCAGTGCGAGCGTGAGGCAGCCGCTCGCTGCCAGGGCCCCACCACTGGTCGAAACCCGGCCGAGTCGATCGCTGAGCCAGCCCCCGACGGCGTTTCCGGGGGCACCGAGGGCGACGACGACCCCGCCGAGGATGCCGGCCACTAGCTCGGGTGACCCCGTGGCGAGCACGGCGGGCGTCGTCACGAGGAAGGCCACGAGCCAGTTCTGTACCCCGAATAGCTCCCAGTTGTGGCCGGCGTAGGCACCTGTCACGTACCGGAACTTGCGCCCCGTAAATACTGACGGATCGAACTCGACCCCTCGGCCGTCCGATTTCGGATGATCGGCGACCAGCCAGAGAACTGCGACGCCGGCCGGAACGGCCACGCCGCTCGTCATTGCCAACGCGAGTCGCCAGTCGGCCGTCGTCGCCAGCCCCGCAGTCACCGGGAAGGCGACACCGCTACCCAGGGACAGCACGCCGACGTACAGTCCGAACGCCCGTCCGCGACTTCCGGGGTCGAACCAGTCCGACAGGAGTCGCATTCCGGGCACGTAGACCCCGGCGAAACACGCACCCGCAAGCAGGCGAAACAAACTTCCGCTGAAGACACCGGTCGTCAGAAGGGCGAAGGCGACGCTGAACAGACCCGTTCCGATCCCCGTCAGGCCGATCAGCCGACGGGCAGAGTAGCGATCGGCGACGTACCCGGCCGGCAAGATTGCGACGACGTACCCGACGAAGTACGCCGAGTAGACGACGCCCGCGCCCGTCCCCGTCAACTCGAGGTCGGCGATAATCAGGGGTAACACTGCCGGGTAGTTCGCCCAGCTAAAGGAGGTGAACCCGATGGCGATACTCAGGACGAGCAACACCTGGGTCCGTGTCTGCATCTATTCCAGCCGAGCCACTTCGAGTGCTAATAGATTTGGATTCTGGTGGTCGACGGGCTGAACGGCCTCAATGGGGCTCTTCGCGGCTGGCGCCGTTCGAGGCGCTCTGCGCTCGTCGTTCGCTCACCCGGCGACAGCACGTCCGAAGCCGATCGCGCCCGTCACTCGATTGGGAATCTAGTCGTGACGGAAGGACCGCTGACCGGTAAACACCATGCTCATCCCGTATTCGTCTGCGGCCTCGATCACGTCGTCGTCGTTGACCGAGCCGCCGGGCTGAATCACCGCCTCGATCCCCGCCGCAGCCGCTGGCTCGAGACCATCCGGGAACGGAAAAAAGGCGTCGGAGGCCATCACCGCTCCTTCGGCTGATTTCCCCTGTGCGTGCTCCTCGGCTTTCATCGCCGCCAGCCGAACGGCATCGACGCGAGAGACCTGGCCCATGCCGACCCCAACCGTCTCCGTGCCCGTGGCGAACAGGATCCCGTTCGACTTGACGTGTTTGAGCGTCTGCCAGGCGAAGCGCATCGTCTGGAGTTGCGCCTCGGTTGGCTCGCGTTCCGTGACGACTTCCAGGTCGTCCAGTTCGATGCGCTGATCGTCCCGAGCCTGCACGAGGCGGCCCCCGACGATCGGTTTCTCGGTGAAGGGTTCTCGAGGCCCCTCGAGGTCGCCGACCTCGAGCACGCGGAGGTTGTCTTTCACACAGAGGACCTCGAGTGCTGCGTCGGTGTAGCCGGGTGCGACGACGACCTCCTTGAACGAGTCGGTGATCGCGTGTGCGGTGTCGGCGTCACACTCGCGGTTGAGTGCGACGACACCGCCAAAGGCGCTCATGGGGTCGGTCGCGAGCGCCCGGTCGTACGCCGTTGTGAGGGTGTCGGCGGTGGCACACCCTGCGGGATTGGTGTGCTTGATCACCGCTGCTGCGGGGTCGTCGAATTCCTTGATCAGGTTCAAGGCACCGTCGGCGTCGTTGTAGTTGTTGTAGCTGAGTGCCTTCGCACCCTCGTTCAGCTGCTCGGCGTGAACGACCGATGCCTCGGTCGCGGTGTAATCGGCGTACACGGCGGCCTCCTGGTGGGGATTTTCGCCGTACCGAAGCGTATCGAGACGATCGCTTGCGGTGAGCCGTCGACCTGGCAGTCCCGCGGTGCCGTCGGGTGTCTCCGCGGTATCGCCCTCGACGATGACCTCGCCGCGCTCGTGGTCGACCTCGACGGCGTCCGTGGCGAACCACGCGACAGCCCGTGGATATGCCCGGAACTCTCCCTCGTAGAGGACGCGCTTTTTGAGCGTGGCTTCGGTGTCACCTTCGTAGACCGGCACGGGTTCCTGGGTGACGATTGGCCCGCTGTCGACCGCCTCGTCGATCACGGTGCCATCAGCGTCGGTGGCGTCGGTGACGACGTGAACCGTGCACCCGGTGACCGAGACGCCCGCTTCGAGCGCGTCGGCCCAGGCGTTCGCGCCGGGGAACGACGGCAACAGCGACGGGTGGACGTTGAGTGTCGTCGGCTGGGCGTCGAGGAAGGTGTCCGAGAGGATGCGCATGTAGCCGTCGAGACAGACGAGGTCGTAATCGTATCCCGCCAGCGCGTCGATCAGGGCCCGTTCGTGCTCGTGACGGCTCATGCCGTCCTCGAGGGGGACGACCTCGGTCGGAATCCCCCGGTCGACGGCAGCCTCGAGTACCGGCGCGTCGGGATCGTTCGTGCAGACGACCCCGAGTGAGGCTCCGTTTGGCGCTCTGTCGGCGATGTGCAGCAGGTTCCGTCCCCGGTTGCCGGCGAGTCCGGCGAGTCGTGTCATGATCGATGGGCCATCGCCGACGGTGAAAGTGGTTGCGGTCTCGCGCGACCGGGTATACAAATACGTGCATCAAAAGCCGGCCGAAGCCCCCTCGAAACGCGAGGATATACACACCCGTGGAAGGTATTCCGACACGCTTTTGCACGCCGCTGGTGCAGCCTCGAGTATGACCGATTCACACGTGCTGTACGCCGTCTCCCCGCTCGACGGGCGGTATAGCTCTCGGACGCGACCGCTCTCACCCTACGCGAGTGAGGCCGCACTGATGCGTGCTCGCGTCCGTGTCGAAGTCGAATATCTCATCGCCCTCGCCGACCTCGAAACGACGCCGCTCGCGCTGTCCTCCGAAGAGCGAGCCACGCTACGGAGCCTCTACGAGGAGTTCGACGAGGACGACGCGGCCCTCATCAAGACGCTCGAAACGGAGGGACATGGCGAGTTCGCGGCGACGAACCACGACGTAAAGGCCGTCGAGTATTTCATCCGTCACCATCTGCCAGCCGACAGCGAGGCCTCTCCCTGGATCCACTTCGCGCTCACCAGCGAGGACGCGAACAACCTGGCCCATCGCCTGCTGATCCGCGGCGCGGTCGAGGACGTGCTCTTGCCGGCACTCTACGACGTTCGTGAGACGCTCGGCGAGATGGCCCGCGAACACCGGGACCTCCCGATGCTGGCTCGTACACACGGCCAGCCTGCCACCCCCACGACCTTCGGGAAGGAACTGGCCGTGTACGCCGCCCGACTGGGTCGAGCCACGGGCCGGATCGCCACCGCAACCCACGCCCTCGAGGGGAAACTCGGGGGCGCATCCGGGACCTACGCCGCCCACGTCGCCGCCTACCCCCAGGTCGACTGGCCGGCCTTCGCCCGGGAGTTCGTCACCGGCCTCGGCCTCGAGTTCACGCCGCTGACGACCCAGGTCAATCCCTGTGACGACCTCGCCGCGGTGTTTGACGCCGTCGCCGGGGCGAACGACGTCCTGCTAGACCTCGACCTGGACATGTGGCTGTACGTCTCGGATCGCTATCTCGGTCAGGAGGCCGTCGCCGGGGAGACGGGATCGTCGACGATGCCACACAAGGTCAACCCGATCGACTTCGAGAACAGCGAGGGGAACCTCTCGAAGGCCACCGCTGATCTCCGCTTCCTGGCGGATTACGTCACCACCTCGAGACTCCAGCGGGACCTCTCGGATTCGACGGTCAAGCGCAACATCGGGGCCGCCTTCGCCCACTGTCTGATCGGCTACACCAAGACGCAGGCCGGCCTGGAGAAAGTCGTCCCCAACGAGCAGGTCATGCGGGAGGCCCTCCGAACGACGCCCGCGGTCATCGGCGAAGCCGTCCAGACGATCCTGCGCCGGGAGGGCCAGGACGACGCCTACGAGCGCGTCAAGGCACTCACCCGCGGGCGGGAGGTGACCCTCGAGGACTTCCGTACCCTCTTCGCCGACCTCGAGGTCGACGAGGGGGTGCGGGCCGAGTTGCAGGCGCTGACGCCCGAACGGTACGTCGGCGTGGCGACGGACCTGGTCGAAGAACTCGAGTAGGGGCTCCATCCCGCGGCCCTCGACAGTCTCCCGCCCGTCGCGGTCGGATCAGAGCGGATACGTGACGCCGGTTTCCTGGACCGACCGCTCCCACAGCCGCTGGGCGGTGTCGGGATCCTGGGCAGCCCGTGATGGCTGCTGTGGTTCGGGGAAGCCCCGCATGCCCAGGAGTCCGTCCGGACCGTAGTACTCCCCGCTCCGAACGTCGGCGGCGGTGGCGGCGTACAGCGTCGGCAACGCACCTCGTTCGGCCGACTGGGCGAAGACGACGTTCGTCAGATCCATGATCGTCTCCCGAAGTTTCGAGTCCCGTGACCGTCCCACCCGTGCCTGGAGGTCCGTGTCGGCGTAACCCGGATGGGCGGCGACGCTCGTCACGTTCCGGTCGCTCTCGCCGATCCGACGATCGAGCTCCCGTGCGAAGAGGACGTTCGCGAGCTTCGATTGACTGTACGCATCCCACGGGCCGTAGGACACCTCGCCGTGGAGATCCTCGAAGTCGATCTCGCCGCGCTCGTGCATAGCACTCGAGACCGTGACGACGCGACTCCCGGGGGCGAGGTCCTCGAACACCAGACCCGTCAGCGCGAAGTGCCCGAGGTGATTGATCCCGATCTGACGCTCGAATCCATCCTCGGTTTCGCCACGCGGAATCGCCATCACGCCGGCGTTGTTGACGAGGACGTCGATGTCGTGGTTGCTCACTCGATCCACGAACTCCCGAATCGACTCGAGGCTCGCCAGATCGAGCGACTCGATCTCGAGGGTGGCGTCGCCCACATCGGCGTAAATCTCACCCGCCGCGGTCTCGGCGCGCTCGCGGCTGCGACAGGCCATGACGACCGTCGCCCCGGCCCGGGCGAACTCGCGGGTCGCCTCGAGGCCAATGCCGCTGTTCGCGCCGGTGACGACGACTCGAGACTCCGCCAGGGAGGGCATATCGGCTGCGTTCCAGGCCATAGCCTGCGTTTGGACTCGAGGACTTTGATGACACCGGTTGCGGCGATGGGTCGGCTAACGCGGGCGCGTTTCAAGACACACATTGCCGTGAGTGGGTGATGGCCGGAAAACGACGCCGAAGCCAGGACTCGAACCTGGGACCGCCTCGTTAACAGCGAGGTGCTCTACCAACTGAGCTACTTCGGCTCAACTCGAGGTTGTCGGGTTGATTTGATAGGGCTTTCGTTTTGACCCCGGTCCGCGGTCGATACGTTTTCCCCGACGCCTCGAGTATCCCTCTCCATGAGCGACGAGGACGGGGCGACCGACGACGGCATGGAGAGCAGTGACGCCGAGACGTTCGAGGCCGTCACCCGGCAGGTCCTCGAGCGTGTCACCCCTGCGGGGACGGAGCGGGCCCGCCTCGAGGCTGTCGCCGACGAGCTGTCCGCCCGTGCCGAACAGGCCGCGACCCAGCGGTGTCCCGATGCTGACGTCATGCAGGTTGGCTCCAGCGCGCGAGACACCTGGATCAGCGGGGACCGTGACATCGACGTCTTCGTTCGATTTCCGCCGTCGATCGATCGCGATCGCCTCGAGACCTACGGACTCGAGGTCGGCCACGCGGTCCTGCCTGCGGGACACGAGGAGTACGCAGAACACCCCTACGTCAAGGGGACCCACGACGGCTTCGACGTCGATCTCGTGCCCTGCTATCGCCTCGCGGATGCCACCGACATTCGCTCTGCCGTCGACCGAACTCCGTTTCACAACCGCTATCTCGAGGCCCGGCTTGACGACGACCTCGTCGACGGGGTCCGTCTCGCCAAGCAGTTTCTGAAGGGGATCGGTGTCTACGGTTCGGACCTCCGCACGGAGGGGTTCAGCGGCTATTTGACGGAGCTACTGGTCGTCACCTACGGTGGATTCGAGTCACTCCTCGAGGCGGCCGCTGACTGGCAGCCACCTGTCGAACTCGACCCGGAGGATCATGGCCAGGCCACCTTCGACGATCCGCTGATCTTCATCGATCCAACCGACCCTGAGCGCAACGTTGCGGCCGTCTGTTCCGCGGAGAACGTGGCCCGCCTCCAGCACTACGCTCGGCGACTACTCGAGGACCCCCACCTCGAGTACTTCGAACCGGACGATCCGGCCCCGCTCACGCCCGCCGAACTCGAGGCGCATCTCGAGCGTCGATCCACGACCACCATCGCGCTCCGGTTCGACGCCCCCGACATCGTCGACGATCAACTTTATCCCCAACTGCAGAAATCCCTCGGCGGCATCGTCAACGGCCTCGAAAGCCGAGGGTTCGAGGTCTTCCGGGTCGATGCGTTCGCTCGGGAGTCGGCGATCATCTTCCTGGAACTGAGCGTCTCGAGGCTCCCCGCAGTCGTTCGCCACCAGGGACCACCGGTCCACGTCAGGACGCACGCTGAGGGATTCTATCGAGCCTATGCCGACGATGACGGCGTCGACGGCCCGTTTCTCGACGGCGATCGCTACGTCGTCGAACGTCCGCGGGAGTTCACCACCGCCAGCGAGTTCCTCGAGAGCGAAGCCATCTTCGAGGTCGGCCTCGGGAGCCACATCGAAACGGCCCTCGAGGACGGCTACGAGGTGCAACACGGTCGGGAGGTGCGCGAATTGCTCGAGGAGTTCGGCTCACCGTTGCGGCGATATTTCGAGCCGAAACCGTAGCCGATGGCTGGTGGGAACCGCCCAGCCGTCGATGCGGCCCTCACCGTCGTTGCCACCGACTTCGTCCCTACCGAACTCGTTCCGATCGGCGCTTTCGTCAGTGGTCGTGGGCGTCCTCGATGATCGCCTGCATCAGGCTGTCGACGTTGTCCGTCTCTTGACCGCGGGTCTCCTCGGGATAGACACCGACCGAGATGACGTGATCGTCGTCCGTTTCGACGGCCTCTGCGACGTGAACCAGGACGTCGAGGTCCTCGCCCTCGAACTCGGCGTCGGCCTCGAACTGCCCGACGGTCGTGGTCTGGTCGAGGACATCGAGTTCCCACTCGTCACCCTCGGAGTGGATGTCGATCTCCCCGTAGTTCTCGGAGACGAGTTCGACGAGGTCCTCCGTCGACAGCTCCTCGACGGGGTTGAACTCCCGTCCGGCGATCGACACCTGCGGTGTCGTGATGACGATGAAGACGGCGGCTCGCAAATCGCCGACTGGTCCGAGATCCACCGCCTTCTCGTGTTCGGTCAGATAGTTGCGAACAGACACCGATTCGGTGTAGAGCATCATGTCGAACTCCTCCTCGATGCCGAGTTCCTCCACGGCCGTCTGGTCGTAGCCGGTCTCATCCAGGACGCTCCGGTCGACACCGGCTGGACGGGCATTGTGTTCGTCCATGTCGAGGACGCCGAGACAACCCGCCAGGCTGGCGACGCCGAGGACCGACGCGCCAGTGACCACTTCTCTGCGGTACATCGTGCCCCCACTCGACTCTCAGTCGTAATGAGTTTGTTGTCCGAGAGATTGTCAGAATTCCCTGCTATTCACTCGGTGAACCATATCTGTCGGCCCCGTTGCTCTCTGACAGCTACAGACGACCCAGGGGCCCTCACGGTCTCACTCGAGACCGTGAATCGATATCGCCGCCTCGAGCAGCGCGTCGACGTCCTCGCTCACGTCGTCGTCTGGATCCAGTGGCTCCCGCCCATCGAACGTCTCGTGGACCTGCGCGACGCTGTCGGCGAGCACCTCGAGCCCGTACCCGCCTTCGAGAACGAACCCCAGCCCGGCATCGGTCGCGGTTGCGAGCCCCCGAAGCTGGTCTGTCATGTGGGCGTACCCCTCCGTCGTCAGCCGGATGCGTGAGATCGGATCGTGGCGGTGGGCGTCGAACCCGGCACTCACCAGCACGAGTCCGGGGTCGTAGGCCTCGAGTCGCGGGACAATCAGGCGTTCGAACGCTGCGAGGTAGTCACCGTCGTGGGCACCCGCGGGCATTGGCAGGTTCATCGTCGTCCCGTCACCCGCACCCGTCCCGGTCTCCTCGAGTGCGCCCGTGCCGGGGTAGAGGCCGTCCTCGTGGAGTGAGACGACGAAGACGTCCTCGCGATCCTCGAAGCTGTCCTGGGTCCCGTTGCTGTGGTGGACGTCCCAGTCGACGATGGCAACGCGGTCGACGTCGAACGCATCGATGGCGTGTTGGGCCGCCACGGCCACGTTGTTGACGAAGCAAAAGCCCATCGCGTCGTCGAACACCGCGTGATGGCCCGGCGGCCGTCCCAGGGCGAACGGCGTCTCTCGGCCGTCGTCTCCGGCAATCGCTCGCTCGGCAGCCCAGCAGGCTTGTCCGACGGCCATCTCGACGGCGTCCCACGTCGCCTCCACCGCCTTCGTGTCCGGATCCCAGCTGCCTCCGCCGTCGGCACAGAACTCGCGTACCGCCTCGAGGTACGACCGATCGTGCACGGTCGCCATCCGGTCGAGCGAGACCGGGTCGGCCTCGACGTACTCGACGCCGTGTTTTCGCTTGAGTCGTTCCCGAATCGCCCGGAGCCGGTCCGGCGTCTCCGGATGACGCGGCCCGGGATCGTGCTCGAGACAGACCGAGCTATACCCAAATCGCATGGGGCTATTCAAAGAGCGCGAAGTACGTCTCGATGTCGTCGGCCGTGACCGTCCGACGATCGGCGTGACGCGCCAGGATCGCCGCCGCGCGGGCGACGTTATCGGCGTAGTCCTCGAGGATATCCGCGAGGGCGATCCGTGCGTCCATCGACACGCGATACCGCTCCGCGATGTCGATGCGGGCGATACGATCGACCGGCGCAACCGGGAGCTCGAGGGTGTCCTTCTCGACGACCGTATCGACGCCGAAATCAGCGGCCATCAGCGTCTTTCGCCCGTCTTCAGTCGCGCGTGCAGCAGCGTCGGCGGCCAGTTCGGCCCCGTGTGTCTGAATTCTCGCGGCGAGGGCCTCCGCGGCTCCGGCGCTCACCCGAAGCTCCCCAGCGTTTCGCCGTATGATCGTGTCCACCGGCGCGAACGGGAGTTCGACGTTCATACCCAGATAGCGGCAGGTGACCTTCTTAATGCTTTTCGTCCCCGCGTCATTCCCCCGGGCCCGAATCCCTGTCCCGTTTTAGTCGTCGGTTCGCCGTTGGAACCTCCCTAGAACACCTCGTCGGCCTCGAGCCGCCCGTTCGTGACCGTACCACGGGCGGTGACCTCCTCCCCGAGGCCGACGTCGGCACTCGTCTCGACGCTCATGGTGGTTTCGCCGTCGTCCAGAACGACCGGATCCCCGGCCTGGACGACCACGCCAGTGAACTCGATGGGCTCCCCCTCGGCCGGTGTGTCTTCACCGTCGTCGCTCGAACTGGATGGCGCGGCGGCATCGGCCGCGTCAGTGGCGTCGTCCACCTCGTCCTCGGCAAACGCCGAGAGGCCGGTGGCTGTTTCGTCACCGTCGGCGCCACCGGTGGCTCCCGAGTCCTCACCCAGGACGGTGATCGTCGAACGCCAGCCTGCGGATGCCTCGAGGTCGTCCTGCCAGCCGTCCTGAATCTCGACGTCGGCGAGAGCGACTTCGTCGCCGGGGCCGACCTCGATGTCGGCTTTCTCGCCCCACATCGCCACCCGGATATCGCCGGTCGCGTCCTGGACGCGGATATTCCGGACCTGACCCTCCGAGCCGTCGTCGCGGTCGAACGTTCGTTTCGGATCCGCCGAGCGGACCACGCCCGCGATGTCGACCGTCTCCCCGATCTCGAGGGATTCGATCGGTGTACTCTCGGGCACGTACTCGACGTCCGCCTCGACGGCCTCGACGGCCCCCCGGTTGCCGACGTGTAACTCGAGGTCGCCGTCTCGGTCCCGGACGTAGCCGTCGACGACTTCGACCGTCTCGCCGACCTCGAATTCGGTGACGAGGTCGGCCTGTTCGTCCCAGAGCGTGACCCGAACGCGACCGGTCTCGTCGCCCAGTGTGAGGTTGGCGACTTTTCCCTCGGAGCCGTCGTCGCGGTCGAACGTCCGCACGGAATCCGTGTCGAGGACCTGTCCCACGAGCGTGACGTCCGAGAGGCCCAGTGACAGCTTCTCGACGGTGTAGGTGTCCGAGAGGTCGACCTCGATTTCAGTGTCGTCGTCCGGCTGGACGTCGTCGACGCTGACCTCGACGCCGCTGAACCCTTCCTTCGGGCGACCTTTGATTTTCAACACCTGCCCCTCCTCGAGTTCGTCGGTCGCCGCCTGGGCGTGTTCGTCCCAGAACGCGGCCCGGATCGAGCCGGTCTCGTCGGCGACCTCGACGTTGACCACCCGGCCGTCTTTGTCGTCGCCGTCGCGCTCGAACGTTCGGATCTCGCCGATACTGACGACCTTCGCGGTGAACTTCGCCTCCTCCATTCCCGGCTCGACGTCCGCGACGCCGTTGACCTCGCTCTCGCCCAGCTCGTGGGCGATCAACATCGCCGCCGTCTCCTCGTCGGCGAGCCCACCCATCTGCTCGACCTTGGCCTCGACGGCCTCGCGAAACTCCTCGAGGCTCACCTCGGTGTCCTCGAGGTCCTCGTATATGCCCTCGATCTCGCTCATTCTATGCGCAGGCATGGGTACCCCGCGCATAAGCATTGTCCATTTCCGATCGGTGACCCCTGGTCGTCATGGCTGGGCTGGTGCGGGATCACATTTAAATCTCGAGCCGGACGGTGACCGTGTGGGTGGGGCACGTCTGGGGACCGATCTGGTGGCTCCCCACGGGTTTCGTTGGCACAGCGAGGTGGTCGCCGGCCTCCCTTTCGAAAGGGCTTTAACCGACTCGGGGTTACGGAGAGATGAGTCCTGGTAGGGTAGTGGACTATCCTCTTGGCTTGCGGAGCCAGGGACCGGAGTTCAAATCTCCGTCAGGACGCTCACTTCTCGCGAAGGCTACGCAGCAGCGTAGCCTTCGCTTCGGTGTTCGCGTCCTGACGTGCCCAACGCTCGCTTCGCTCGCGTTGGACTCCGTCAGGACGTTTTTGGAGCACAACGTGACGAGTGTAACGAGGAGCCTGTGGACAAACCGCGTATTCGCTGTCTCGGATCTGTCACTGGTTAGTTTCCAGTGGCCTGAACGCAGGATCTTCACACATATATGAGCTACTCACAAATATATTGAGTGCGCCCACTTACAGCTCGGTATGACCGAGTTCGATCCGACCCCAGCGTCCGACGATACCCAGCGACGGTGGCAGACGGGGACAGACACATTTGGGCGTGTCTACGATATCGTCCTCGGGATTGCCTCTCCTACCGCGTACACCGAGATCGCTTCGCTTGCGGACTGTTCTCCAAACGCCGCGAAAAAGCATCTCGACCGCCTCACAGCGATGGGTATCGCTCGAGCCGAGCGAGACAGCCGCCCGGCGACGTACGAACGAAACGAGGGGTATCTCGAGTGGCAAGAAGCCAGTCGAATCGCAACTGAACTCCCTGTGGAAACGATCATCGACCGCGTGGAAGCGCTCGAAGCCCAACGAAGGGAATACGAATCCCGGTTCCAGGCGAGGGACCCGACGACGATCGACGTGTTCGATCACGATAGTCACGACACCATTCACGAGCGGATGACCGCAGTCAGCGAGTGGCAGGGTGTGATTCGGGATATCAGGCTGTACGAACTTGCTCGCCAGCTCTCTCAGAACGACGGGCATCTGATTCCGGCGTAAATGAGCCAGCCACCGGAGGATTCAGTCCCAGGTTCGACGGGGCCACCGGATCGACAGACACTGCGTCTGCTGGAGCGACACCTTTCGTCGGATTCACTCGTGGCTGAGACTGCGTTTGACCCGGATTCCTACGAACCTCGAGTGCTTCGTGGACTGCTCGACGCTGGACGATACCAGGACTCAGTGAACACGGCCCATCTCGACATTCGGTGGTTCACGACTGGCGATTTCTCGGTTCACTACGTCGAAGAACACGAAAGAGGGGTACGCTGGGAGTGTCGGTGGGACCGGCACCCGAACACACACAACTCCCGGTTGCACTTCCACGAGCCACCGTCTGCAACCGAAGTGAGTGACCTCGAGCTTCCGTCGCTCCATCCACTCGAACTATCCGCCACCGTCCTCACGGCACTCGAGCAACGAATAGAGAGACTGTGGTCGTCACTGTGATCTCCTCACTGCTATCGGGACGATGCACTTCGCTTTCGTCTCAGGCGGATGCCTGCGTTTCACTGGCCACGTAGACGGCTAGCCCGAGCGTCGCCACGCCCAGACCCAGGACCCCGTACTGCATCACCGATGAGGCCGTCTCGAGGACGAGCAGGCCGACGACGATCAATCCCAGTCCGGCGGTGAGCAACATGACCCAGGCGTTCTCCGGTGATTCCATGGTCGACGATCCGTCGGAGCCGAAAAATACGTTGTGATGACGTGGCACTGTCGTTGTGAGGTCCTCGAGTGATTGCTTGCTGGTCACGCCTTCGATAGCCCAGCCATCGAGTTCCACACGGGCCGTCTCACCACAGGCTCCGACCAATCGGTTGCCCACCGCCATCCAGCCGATGGGGCCGAGTCGGCCTCCAGTACGCTTTCCTCGAACTCGATCGCGGAGGAGAACCGTCCCGCAACGAAGGAGGCTGGTCGTTGTTCGCGCCCGCCAAACTGACCGTGCGGACGTTCGGCGGCCGCACCGTCCCCTCGAGAGCCACCCAGAGGACGAACGCGGGCTCACCACGGATGCCGGCACATTCGATCTCGACGGCCCCAGTATCCTGCTCGATACCGGTCTGGCGGACTCACTCCCGAGGGGCATGACAGAGATGTTCCGCCGGTCGTTGCCGTCGTCGACACTCCTCGAGTCTGGAAACTGGGTGAGAGGAGTAAGCCCCCTTCTGTTCGTCCCGGCATTCGGCTGAGCGTCCGTGCCGCCCGCTTGCGCGGTGTCGTCGGGCTACCAACGACGCGGACTTGCACCGGTGAGGATTCGCCGTTCCATCGATCCTCGGCCGTCTGTGTGGCGGCGTAGCCGCCACAGTTTCGCAGTCGCGTACACGACTGCGCATCTCTCGGCGGGTCAACTCCCCGTCCTCTCGGTTGGGTTCGCGCGCCTCATCGATCGGGCCGAGACGTGTCGTTGCTGTTCCAGCGCCAGCGGTCTCCCGCTCCGGACTTGCGTCCGGTCACCCGCCCGACGGGTGGGGGGACTTTCCTCGCAGGCGCTCGAGCGACCACG